>JBJTUO010000113.1:0-4031 GCA_046080785.1 Leptolyngbyaceae cyanobacterium
TGCAAATTCGTGATCTCACGGTGCAGGATGGCAACTGGTTTGGGCAGTACCAGGAGCGGGATGGGGTGGCGATCGACCGCGACACCGAAACCGCTGCTGATAAGCGCAAATACGATTTTCAAGTGGTACCTGCTGGGACGATTTTTGACTTCAAAGCCGCAGCAGAGAATTTAGAAGCGGCAGAATTGGGTTTATTGATGCTGGGTTTAACCCAGTTTGAAAATGAAATAGTTCCCCTTGGTGGGGGGCGATCGCGCGGTTTAGGCGTTGTCAGATTAGACCTGACAGAAATGATCTGGGTCGATCCTCAAAATCGAGAGGAACGCTTGCAATATATGCAAAACCTAGTCACGGGCGAAATGCAGCCTTACATTTTTACACAGCAGGATGTAGAGCGTCACAAGGCTAACTGGGCGCTGGCATTGCTGGATGATCTCACCACTTCCACTGCGGCCCTTTCCAGCTCGTAATAGCTACTTTTTCACGGCTAGAGCAATCCAATCCGCTACGGTAACATGTCAATCAAGCAAAAAATCCCCAAAAAAATTCTATTGCGTCAAGCGTGAGGTGGTCATGTCATTTAGCAGTTATAAGCGATTAGGCGAAACCGTTAAAGAATTTCAAATCCAATACACCAAAGCTAACTTTGTGCAAGAAGTAGATTTCCCGATCTCTGACTACTTTCGAGATGACTTGAAACTAATGATGGAAGAAGGTGTTGTAGATAATTCAGAATTTGCGATTTGCCAAAATTTGATTTATCCAGTACTCAAAGAAGTGTGGAAAACTTACCGAGTTAACTTCTTGTTGTGGACTCAACAGTATCTCAACTGTAATCCAAATTTATCTGGGTTTCCAGAGTATATCTTGGCACGGCGATCGCCGCTTGGCACAGTTGTATTCGACAAACCATACTTTATTTTGGTAGAGGCCAAGCAAGACAACTTTGACGCCGCTTGGGGACAATGCCTTGCTGAAATGATTGCCGCTCAGCAACTCAATGATGACTTAAAAGTGATTATCTTCGGCATTACCTCCAACGGCGATCGCTGGCAATTTGGCAAGCTAGAAGATCGTTTCTTTACCTTGAATCGCACCTTCTATACCATCCAAGACCTCGACAACCTGTTTGCCGCTGTAAACTATGTGTTTCAGCAGTGTGAAATTCAACTTAATGCCCTTGTAGCCGCTTAATCACCCTAACCTAACTGAATCTGTACTATGCATAAGCGACTGGTCAATCACTGTACGATCGAACTAACGATTCTCCCCGATGGCCCGATTTTGATTAAATCTGGCAAGGAAGGGGCAGAACCCACCAAGCCGGATATGGAATTTGTCGAAACCTATCACGATACGGGGAAAACCATTTATCTTCCGGGTAGCAGCTTGAAAGGGGCACTGCGGGCACAGGCAGAACGGATCGTCCGCACTGTTGGCGGCGAAAGTAGAGATGCAAACCAACCTGTTTGGACACCCAAAGATCCACTGAGTAAGGCTGCATACGACTACCTTGACAAATACGAAGATACAGCAGCTATCTACAAAGACTCCTGCACAATCAGCCAGCTATTTGGCAATACGGCGATCGCCAGTCGCCTGCGAATTGAAGATGCCTATCCCAAAGGCGAAGTCAAACTAGAAGAACGGAATGGGGTCGCGATCGATCGGGTGTTTGGCTCCGTTGCAGTGGGGCCATTTAACTACCAGGTTTGTACGAAAGGCGAATTTAAGACCAAAATTCACCTCAAGAACTTTACACTGGCTCAACTGGGATTGCTCGGTTTAGTTCTGCGGGATTTAAACGAAGGTTGGTTTGGTCTAGGCTTTGCCAAATCACGGGGTTTGGGTACTGTCACTGTGCAGTATGACAAAGCGACGGTGCAGTATCCCGGCTGTATCCTCAACCCAGAACAGCACATTTTGCAGCTCGGTACAAACCAAACCTGGGATGCCACAACCTTGCTGGGGGCAGGTGCTTTTTTAAACCCAAAAGAAGCCGGAGACTATGGCTTTCCAGAAAACGATCTTCAACCAGATTTACCCATTGCTGCCGAGTCGATGCCCTATGGGTTAGGCGTAGAGCTAGTCTGGCAGGGGGCACAGGTAGAAGATTTGTTTGGGCGATCAGTGCGTTCTTGGTCTGATCAATTAACCGGAGCAACCGCATGAATAATGCTTTTGTAGGGACGCGATCGCTGGAATCTGATGCTGCTCTAATAACATTATTGCAAGATTGCTCTGCTGTACCCCGTTATTACTTCCTGCGCTGGGTACATCAAGTGGAATGGACAACGGAAATTCCCTCTGCCAACTTTCCCAGCCCAGAAGGAGAAATGATTACACCTCAGTTTGAGATACGTTGGAAGAAAGTGCAACAAGGATATGATGTGTTATTGCTAGCTGTGGGTGAACCATCCCAAATACCAACTGCATTTGAGCCATTACCCTTCAATTGGGAGGTATCTGAACCTTTAGCAGTACATCTATTGGGTCAAGGAGCCGAACAGGATATGCGATTCCCACGAAACTTGTACTACCCACCCACCCTCAATCTTCAGCAACGTTATTTTCAAGATCAACAGACTGGAACGGTTCATTTTGTTGCACGCACATTAGCGGGGTAGAACAAATGGTCAATCGTAATCAACCGACAAGTCCCAAGCCCTATGATTTTGTTCCCTTTCCCGATCGCAGACCCACTCTATCGGCTCCAATCGGGCACGATCGCTACCACTGCGATCGCCTCCATGGTTCCCTGGATCTCACTCTCCAGGTGCAAACTGCCCTACATGTCTCAACTGGCATCACGGGTCTGGGCAGCGATGTGGGCAGCCGTTTACCCCTGATCAAAACCATGACCACCACGAATCAGCAGTTGGTCATCCAGGGCACTTCACTTAAAGGCTGTATTCGTGCTGCTTACGAAGCAATTACAAATAGTACACTGGCTGTGATCACATCCAAATACCGGGATAAAATTCCACCCGATCGCCTGCCTTGCCAAGACCCCAAACAACTTTGTCCAGCCAGTCGCGTGTTTGGCGCTTTAAATTGGCAAGGACTGATCGAATTTTCTGATGCTACCTGTCAAACAAAACAACCCAGCATTGGGTTTATGCCATCCCTCTACAGTCCCCGTCCTGAACGACGCGAGTATTTCTTGCGGGGGCGTGTGGCAGGGCGCAAGTTTTACTACAACATGACCCGTGCCATCGATCGCGGCGAAAACCGGGGCATCCCCATCCAGCAAGCCAGCCGACAATACACGTTTAAGACCACGATTCACTACAAAAACTTACTGCCGCCAGAACTGGGAATTTTGCTGATGATTTTGGGACAGGACAAACAATCGCCGATTGCCCTCAAGATCGGTGGCGGCAAACCCATCGGCATGGGAACCATGACAACCGAAGTCACCACGATCTCCCATACCCAAGATGTGCGCGATCGCTATCGCAACTATGTTGTTCCTGATGCCCAACTGACGGGGGATGCGATGCATCAGTTTATTCAAACCCAAATCACCGCCGCCAAAAATTCCTCGCTACTAGAAAAAGCCCAGTGGCAACAATTGGTAGCGCTACTGAAATATCCAGGCGAACACGACCCCCCAGAGGGCATGTATTAACCAGAGGATGGATGAACATGAGTGACCTAACCGATAACCAGTGGAAGACGGCCCACGCGATCGCCCGATACATTGTGCAAAATGGGGCGAATGCGGGTGAACTCAAGAAAGCGATGGCCTACCTGCGCACCTGCGCCGATGAGTCTGATGGCGGCACAAGATTCTTCAAGTATTTGGGTAATTTGGTGGGTGGGGGCGTAACCGAGAGCCAGTTTCAGTTGCTTGCGTGGAATGACTTGTCTGTAGCAGGTATGTTGATTCCTGGTTCGGTTTTTAGGTTTGATGATCCGGGCTAAAGACTTTTGAGCCAGAATTAAGATTAAGTGGATATCCTGAGCATTCTCCAGGATTTTACGCTCAACTCATAGGACTGAAGCGCGGGAACTAGATTATGGCAGAT
>JBJTUO010000114.1:0-3283 GCA_046080785.1 Leptolyngbyaceae cyanobacterium
GCCAAACGGAGATCGTCAATTTGAGATTCACTCAGGTATGCTTCAGAACAATCGAGGCTTTCCAAACACTTACTCCTTGTTCTTAGAGAGATGATATCGATCCTAAGGCTTGGGTAAACTCTTTGCCAGAAATCTCCTAACGCTCCTTGATCTGGGTGACTCACAGGTAAGAAACAGCCCGCCCTAACCCAAAACTTGCCACATAACGGAGCGCGAGATCAGCGAAACTCCGACTTGGCCGATCGCTCGCATTAGATGACCAAAGGGGAAGTACAACAGCAGCGGCAGGATTATGTTGTATCGTGGGGTGGGCCGATCGCCCTCTGAGAGGATGTTTTAAAAGCCTGTCTCTCTGTCACCCCGGCGACTGAAGTCACGGCTATACAGAAAAAACCTGCCGATGCAGATTACTGAAAGTCTTGATTTGATTGAGTCCGCAACCTCTGTTCCATTTGCACCAACGAAGTGTTAGGCGACCTCAGCGACTATAGGGTTGCTCCATGCTCAAGCCTGGGATGACTCGATAATGCTTCACGTTGAAAGTGCAAAGGGTTGCATTACGCCCAACAGCACAAGCGGCAATTAAGGCATCAATCAGTCCAACTTTGTGAGATAGATGGTAAGCCGTAAAGTCAGATAAAGCACGGGCACAGTCAGTTTCAGTAGGCCAAACAATGGGTAACGGTGCTACAAGTTGTAGGACTTTACGAACCTGTTGCTTATTCTGAGCATCCTGAATCAACTCCATTACAACAAATCCGGGAATGCTTGGCAATTCTGGGAGAGAGGCAAACCAAGGGAGTGCAGGTGCATAACCCCTCTGTATATCAATCATGACATCAGTATCGATAAGGTACATTTGCGACCTAAGCCCGCTCACGGGTTTCAGCCTCATGGCGCAATTTGCGTGCGTGCTCCTGACTATCCGTAATATCAGGTCGAGAGCTAATAACCCCAACGCTTTCCCAGTAAGCAACTAGCTCCAGCCCTGTTTTAGGGGGATTTTGAAGAAAAGGGCGAAAGGAGAGGACACGTAGAATATACTCTGTTAAAGGTAATTTAAGCTGAGAAGCTTCTGTAGATAACTCATTCTCCAGCTCTGAAGGTAGGTCTAGGCTGATGTTCACGGTATTCTTTCAACGGTCAATGACATGTCTTTAGATCATATCGGATATATTCAGTTAAACGAAGTTGCCAGGTTTCCTTGCGTCAACCCAACCTTGTATCTTGAGCATCAGGTAACCCCAACCCAGAGACAAAGCCAGCTAGGGAGTTGCGAGATCAGCGGAACCCCGACTTGGCCGATCGCTCGCATTAGATGACCAAAGGGGAAGTACAACAGTAGCGGCAGGATTGTGTTGTATCGTGGGGTGGGCCGATCGCCCTCTGAGAGTATGTTTTAAAAGCCTGTCTCTCTGTCACCCTGGCGACTGAAGTCGCGGCTATACCGAGAAAACCTGCCGCCGCAGGTTACTGAAAACCTTATTTGATTGAGTCCGCGTCGGCGGACTTTGTTGGTGTAGCAGCGGTTTTAACCGCCGGATACGTTGCAAACACCGTTTGAGAGGTAACACGATCGCGGTTTTTGGGCGATCTGGGTACACTTTTTGCCCTGAAAGCTTTGCCAGCCATGGGCCTATCGCTGTCTCATTTGTTGAGAAACCGCGATAGAAAAAGCTTGATGAAGTGTCGCACCCCGTTGGGTGAAGATTGGGGGCTCAGCGAGAGGATAACAAATGTAACCTGAACTATTGACAATAGTATACCAAGATCAGCATATTTAAAGCATGAATGTATCGCTAAAGCCAGTTGAATGGGTCGGAAGTTCTCTGGATGATTTGAAAGAGTTTCCAGAGGATGTGCGGCAAACCATTGGGTATGCACTGTATTTAGCTCAATCTGGTGAGAAGCATCTTTCAGCTAAGCCGCTCAAAGGCTTTAAGGGAACCGGGGTACTAGAAATTATAGAAGATTTTGACGGAGATACTTATCGAGCTGTCTACACGGTAAAACTGGCTGGAGTGGTCTATGTCTTACATGCTTTTCAGAAGAAATCAAAGCAAGGTATTGCTACTCCTAAACAGGATATCGACCTGATTGAAGCAAGACTGAAACGAGCTAAGGAGCACTATTCACAAAACTACAGAAAACACCAGGGAGAGTAAGGTATGACTGGAGAAATTAAAGTCCAAGCTGGTAGTGGCAACGTATTTGCAGATTTGAATTTGGACAATGCTGATGAATTGCTGGTTAAAGCAGAACTTGCTCGGCGGATCAGCAGTATCATTACTACTCAACAAATGACCCAAATTGAGGCAGCAGAGGTGTTAGGAATTGATCAACCTAAAATCTCAGCATTAATCAATGGAAAACTAGCAGGTTTTTCAACCGCACGATTATTTCGGTTTCTCAATGCTTTGGGGCGAGATGTAGAAATTGTAGTGAAACCCAAGTCTCATGCACAAGCTCAAACGCGCGTTGTTGCCTCGTGATTTTGAATCCTAACAATTTTTGATGTCTAGGTACTTAACAGCGGTTTTAACCGCCGGATACGTTGCAAACGCCCTCTGAGGGGTACCACGATCGCGATTTGCGGTCGATTTGGGTATGCTTTTTGCCCTGAAAGCTTTGCCAGCCAGGGGCCGATCTCTGTCTCATTTGTTAAGAAACCGCGATAGTGTCATAGTTCTTCTTCTTCTTCTTCTCCAATGCTTTGATCCGAGCTTGCAACTTGAGCGATCTGATCCACAGTCACAGTCTTGAATGCATTTGTACTTTTGGTCAATGCTGACAAAAACAGCAACAAACCCAGCCTACGGCTGTAAAACTGAAGATAGCGCTTACCACTGCATTAGATTTGTTGGGTAATAAGCCCCAAAATCCTTGAAAGCCCTTTCCGTCAAGTGTCTCAGCGACTCCACCATGAAATCCCTGAAAGTTAGACTATATAGAGATTTCGGCGATTTTAATCACTATTTTCCAACAGGTCTATTGTCAGAAGAACCGATTAATCCTTTAAATAAGCCCATCAATAATGTCTCTAAAGTTCAAAGAACCTACTCTCTTTACATCTGTCAGAACAATTTTCTTTAAAAGAGTTCCCATGGCACTGGTTCAATTCAGTGAAAGCCTATAAGTCCTGGCGGAATGTGTCAATGATTTTGAGACACTTTGTTAGAGAAATTAGTGTAGATCCTCCTGAGTAGATTGAGGGTTGGGCTGTGGTGGATTGATCCACACTTCCGTCGGCACGCTGGGTGGGGAGGGCTGCCCCTGAACGAAG
>JBJTUO010000115.1:0-14251 GCA_046080785.1 Leptolyngbyaceae cyanobacterium
ATGCTGCAATAACTGGATTTGTGACGATGAAGACCAGTATGTATTGTTTTCCTTTGCCCACAATAGTTGCTATCGCAACCATCGCCGCTATACCCTGTGTGGTAACCACTATGCGGAAGGCCATGAGGGCCAGTGGCAAGATTGCCAGCAGTGCCGGAAAATGTTTGAAACCGAAATGTATGTCTACTACGGCACCAATGAGTATAACTTTGAAAAGCTGGCCAACCCGCCCAAGTACGAACCGACCCACTGCCAGGGATGTAATCGGGTGATTCGGTTAGCCTATGACAGCCATTCCTATGGGAAAGGGGGCTATTTGTGTGAGAAATGCAGTCGTAAAAAGCTTGGGGATGTGTTTACCCGGTAAGGAAAGACCGGCAGGATATGAAAGACAGCTCCAAGTGACGATTTCAGGAACGATGATCGATCGTCAGGGTGGGCAGATCACTGCCTGTGTTTCTAGACAAGGGCGGGTTTGGCAGCCCCGTTGCGGGATGGCTCACCCGCGATCGCGGGGGTCGCGAGAAGAATTGTGGCAGTGGGTTTAGTCGCGGCCCGACCTTTGCGTCGTTTGCCACCGGCCATTTCGTATTCTTGACTGGCTTTACCATAACGACCTCCCACCCCCAGTATCTGACGGTTAAGCCGGCACCAAAATCGAGGTTTTTGTCGATCGAAGCCAGGCTTTCTAATCGACGTTTGGCCCGTTCTAAGACGGCTGAGTTGCGTTTTTGTCGCGCCATGATGCACTCCTATACTAATTGCATAACTTAACAGACTTACTTTAAGGGTTTCTTTTTCATTTGGCTTGAGTATTTTTTGGGAAATTTTAAGATTTTTTAAAGAATGTTGAGTCATTTTTCGGGATATTTACGGAAACAGCGATCGCTGGGCTGCAACAAGTTAAGAGAAGGTTTGAAACCTATGCGGCGGTTAAAACCGCTGCTACACCAACAAAGTCCGCCGCCGCGGACTCGATAAAATCAAAGTTTTGAGTAACCTGCGTCGGCAGGTTTTCTTTGTATAGCCGCGACTTCAGTCGCTAACAGCCTGTCAGAAAAACTGGCTTCAAGCTGGCTGACTAACAAAACTCTGGAAGGCCCGGTTCTACGGTAGATGGGTATAGCCCTTTGGGCATAGCTACGCTAGGGCTTGGCTAGAGCGTTAGCGTAACCCATCGAAATCTTGACTGATGTTGGGTTTCGCGTTGCTCAACACCAACCTACATCAGATCTTTGGCTTTCGTGACCATGACCACTGGCTTCGCAACCTGCTGATTGCCTCCTCCCTCAATGGCAGACACACCGGTAAACCTGTTCTCCACAAATCTATGGAGAACTAGAATTCTTTTATCTGGAGGTTACCGTATCGAGTTCCTGATGGGAGGCAACGATCGCAGGTAAGGACTGGGGTGATTTAGCCAGGTAGTCAGGATTGTGCCTCCTCAGCGTTTCAACAGAATTAAACCCCCAGGCCACAGCAATCACTGGTAGCTTTAGTTGATGGGCTGCTTCAATGTCACGGGTCTCATCGCCCACATAAATAACTTGTTGAGGCGAGATGCCCTGTTGCCGCATCATCTGCCGCAGTATGCGACTCTTACCAAAGATAGTCAGCCCCGACGCCAAGAAGTCAAAGTGATTAGACAGGTGATTCGCCTGTAGGAACAGACGCACGTTCTCCACCGAGTTAGAGGTGGCAATCCCGAGAGAGTGGCCCTGGTTTTTTAGATCGGCTAAAGCCTCAGGAATGCCGGGAAAAGGTTTAAGCTGAGTGATCTCCTGATTCAGTTCAGATCGCAAGCGACGCAGCAAAAACGGCAACTTAAAGGGAGACACCTGGACGACCTGCAAAACCTCCCGTGAACCCAGTTGTCTGAGATACTCTACTGTTTCAGGCGGCGTAATCGGGTAGCCAAAATTAGCTGCTAATCGGTTGGCGATCGCCAGTACTGCATCAAAGGAGTCTGCAATGGTACCATCAAAATCAAATAAAACATTCACGCGACTGGAAGTATTCCTCGAACGGCGAAAAATGATAGCCTCTTACCCACGGCCCATCTACACTCTACGCTATTCAGGTGTGCCTTATCCTGCCAGGGGGTTGGCAAAAGTGTTCTAAGAGCCTATCCGAATACCCAAACTGTAGGGTGGGCATTGCCCACCGTAATTGAGTTATGGGAATTATGAAGCAGTTTCCGGATAGGCTTTAAGAGCCGATTGTTCATAAGACCAAGATTAAGATGGCTTCTCGCTGATCTAGCAGGAACTGAGGCCGCTATCCTGGAAGTAAGCGATGCCTTTGATCGGTGATAGTATGGCTGGATTGCTAGAACGAATTGAACAAGAGATAACCGCCCTGAAACAGAAGACAGCAGGCCTAGCGGGGGAAATGCACGATGCCTATCACAACTACCTAACTGTTTTAGGAGTAGCTGTGCGGCGGCAACTAGTCCTGGCAACCTACCAGGTCTGCACCCAGAGCTATCCCAACGAATTTCTTGACCTGCCCTATTTGCAACGCCAGCAACTGCAATTTATGTTGCGACAACTGGCTCAACAGGTGCAAACTGATTTATTGACGCAGTTTAAGTCCCCCTTTCCTGCAGCCCCCCTTGCAGCAGGGTTGATTTCTGCCACCCCGCTTTCAGACTCTTCCCTTGCTGACCCGTCAGTCATGGATTGTGATACAAGAGACCCCTCTTCTGCCACCTTGTTGCCCACACCTGAGATGGTCGAATCTATGCTGCCGGCGGATCTACTGCGTTGGCAAAAGGGTCTGGAAGAAATGATTACCCTAGAACTACAGATCGTTTCCCATGCGGTGAATCGACTGTTGCAGCAATTTGATATTCTGCCTAAGCAAATTCCTGAATTTTTGTTAGAAACTGCTGCTAAAGCCAACCTAGCAGAGGTCGGAGATGGCCCACCCAATTTACTCCGGCTCATGATTGAAGCAGTAAACGCTAGCGAGGTAGAAGGGGCAGCGGCGAATGAGTCGGACGAAGAGGGTGAAGAAGATGAGGATGAAGAAGACGAAGAGAGGGGGGAAAAAGAAGAAGAGGAAAGGCAATCCCGGTCTGTCATGCAATTGGTGACCTTGCATTTGCGTGTGGCTGAAATCGAGTTTGCCGACCCTACAGTGAGCGCGGCTCGCTCTCGAATTCGCAGCCTGCAGGCTCATTTGAAATCATTAGTACAAAAACACCAGAAAAAGCAACGAGAACGGGCGATCGCCCAGGCTCAGGCCGCATGGCGTTCTACTTGGGCTGATTGACGGGGCGACCACCGCAAGGCGGGACAAAAAGGAACGCAGTTCCTTTTTGTATCCTCTAATCCCCACTTTTAATCCTCACTTTCGTAGGGACTAGTTTGTCCCGCTTTAAGCGGATACCCATTGACGGTAAACTAGTATTAAATATTGGACTGGGATCTATGGTAACTCGACGATCGCTGTTGCGACTTTTGATTACTGTTGCTGTGATTTTTCTGGCCCAACTGCCTCAGTCATCAGTATTGGCCTTGGGCGGTGTGTTGCCTACCTTAAATCAACCAGCACCAGACTTTACCCTACCAACCAATACAGGGAGTGGCAAAGTTTCTCTATCAGAGTACCAGGGGCAATGGGTTGTCGCTTATTTCTACCCCAAAGACTTTACCTCTGGCTGCACCTTAGAGGCCCGTCGATTTCAACAAGATTTGCCAGCCTATAGCAGCCGTAATACTCAAATTATCGGTATCAGTGCAGATTCAGTGAACTCCCATGCAGCTTTCTGTGACTCAGAGGGGTTGAAATTTCCTCTTCTGGCTGATGAGCAGGGGGCAGTCAGTAAAGCTTATGGTTCCTGGCTGGGAATAATGTCTCTGCGTCACACCTTTATCATTGACCCCGATGGCATCTTACGGGCTATTTTTACGGGGGTGAATCCTGCTGCTCACAGTGCTGAGGTATTGGCAAAACTAGATGAACTACAATCGGTCA
This sequence comes from Leptolyngbyaceae cyanobacterium, assembly GCA_046080785.1. GTDB lineage: Bacteria > Cyanobacteriota > Cyanobacteriia > Leptolyngbyales > Leptolyngbyaceae > JBJTUO01. The sequence goes on from JBJTUO010000115.1 coordinate 3,982, forward strand.
GATAGGGTGGATCGGCCTTGGTTCATTTACAATAGAATGCAATTCATTGTTGTCAGCTGTTATGCAGTCCAAATCTGACGTTCTCCAGAGTCAAGCCCAATCTCCAGAATTTGCTGAACCGAAAAAGCCGCAGCCACTGGTGCTGTTGCGAGACACTGAACGATCGCTACGGGTAAAAACCCTTGAATCCCTCGTTCCCGTTCTGCCCCATAGGATCGCAGAAAATCTAGGGGAAGCTTCCGTTATTGCCGATGAGTCCCTTGATCAGCTAGCCAAGATTGACCTCAATAGCATTACCGACACAGAATTACGCCCTGTCCGAATTCAGGTTGGCCTAATCTTCATCGGGTTTGGAGCACTGACGATGGCCTTTCTGCTGCTGTTCCTTTCCACGCTCTATCCCCAACTTTCCCCGATCGAGCAAATTCATCACTTTTGGTATCAATATGTTTGGTTTGTCTGCCTCGGGGTGGCTGGCTTGTTTATGGTCGGGCGAGAGGCAATGCGCCCAGGGTTTGAGTCAGATAATCAGATAGATGTACTTGATCGTTAATCGCTGGCCTGAGTTAACCACAACCTTTAACAGGCTCCGTTGTTGCGCAAAACCACTAGAATTGTCTTAAAAATCAGCCTCAAGTCATAGCCCATTGACCAGTTTTTCTGGTAGCTGATGTCCATCTTGACCACCTGCTCGAAGTTAGTGATCTCAGAGCGGCCATTGGCTTGCCATTCTCCTGTAATTCCGGGTTTGACACTGAGCCGCTTCCAGTGATACCAATTGTACTTTAGGACTTCCTCGACTGTGGGGGGGCGCGTCCCCACCAGGCTCATGTCACCCCGCAAGACATTCCAAAATTGGGGCAACTCGTCCAGGCTGGTGCGCCGCAAAAACCTTCCCACATGGGTAATACGGGGGTCGTTGCGATTCTTAAATATATTCCCTGTACTTTCGTTGCTGACCAGATGCTTCAGCGTATCAGCATCTCTCACCATAGAGCGAAACTTCCAGATGCGGAAGGTTTTACCCCTCAGCCCACAGCGAATCTGACTGTAGAACACTGGGCCAGGATTATCCAGTTGAATGGCGATCGCCACTGGGATCAGCACGATTGCTGTAATCATTAAACCGACGAGTGCCCCTAGAATATCCAGCGATCGCTTTAGTCTGCTAGTAGTGGATGGGTGTTCTGTCAACGCTACTACCGGCGGCTGGTATACCGCCGCTTCAGAATCGCCGCCCTTTATCGCATTAACCGCAGCATTTGTTTCAAGTTCCAACGGCTGTTGCACACCATTGGGATACGGGATTTCAAGCAGGCTAGAACTGATAATCACGTTTGGAATTAGCCCCTCAAAGGCTTTCAGATGGTCTTCTTTCCAACCATAGTGATGGCTTCCCTGCTGTGAGTAGTGTCGGGATGGTATATTCGTTAAATCTTGTTATTCCTGTTTGGCTATTTAAAATTCATATGAGAGCTACCTGGAGTACATCCCACAAGGGGATGCACCGTCTTTGGGGCCGCAAGGTGAATGATCCAGACGGGCACAGCCCGCTATCTCTGCTTGAGTCCTGAATCCCACGGCCTTAGTCGTGGAAGTGGATCCAAGTTTTAAGTTCCTTGCTTATTATCTTGTTTTGGGATGGCAGCATTTGCATGATGACTCTCCCTAGGTACGGCCAAAAATCAAAAGCTCCTCCTATTAAGTCTCAAGGGATCAAAACAAAACTAGTACCCCTTATCCTTGCTAGTGTCAAATGGGACGGCAAGGGACGATGGATTGAGCCGTTCCTGGACTCTGGGGTTGTCCTCTTCAATATTCAACCGGATCAGGCTCTTATATCAGACACGAATAGGCATGTTATTGAAACTTATCAAGCTATTCAGAGTGGTAAAATATCATCCACTTCGCTAAGAAGCTATTTAGAAGAAGAAGGAGAAAAACTACGATCGCAGGGTGAAGAATATTATTATCAAGTGCGTGACAAGTTTAACGAATCAGGCGATCCATTTGATTTTATTTTTCTAAATCGCGCCTCGTTTAATGGCGTTATCAGGTTTAATTCAAAGGGTGAATTTAATGTCCCTTTTTGTAAGAAGTTAGGCAGGTTTCACCCAGCTTACATTTTATTCATGTGTTACTTACAGTCACTACTATCATGTAGGTTCAACTGAAAATTTAAGAAATGCAATGGAAGAAGCTTTAATTATAAGTCCAGCCTTTCTAGCAACTAATGAGGGTTAAAAACTAGAAGCACTAAAACAGTTATTTTTCTTGTAAATTTTTCTATGGGGTATCCACTATTAACCCAGCAATTGTTGTTAACGTCAGTTCGACGAATTTAAAAGATAGCAGGGGGTAGGGCAGATAAGCATTTCATGTTCAGATCCAATGCTGGTTTCTTTTCCTGGTAGGTATATGCCACCAGTTCTGCCAGTAAGTTGACCAAGAAGTTGAAGACGCTGCGATTTGGTTTTCTTTACATACCTCGGTTTTCCACCACTACCTACTTAGCCCGTCGAACTCACGTTCTCAAAACACTGAATAAATGGTTTTTGTAGATTTGAAGTCCCCCTCAAACCTATCCTGACGGACTATTGGTTCCCTAGGTCGGATTCCGAGGCAAAATATAGCTAGTCGAGAGGTATCAGCTATGAATAATCTGTCTTGTCTTTTCAATCCCCATTCTTTTTCATTACTGGAGCGGGGCTTCTCAGTCAGTAACTCATCCTATTTCCTGTTTCGAGATGGTGCTACCATCGATCCAGGTAACAGTTTAAAGGATCGCAGCTTCAACAAACTGACGCTGTTTGGCGATAGTTTGTCAGATCTTGGCAATTTATCTACGGCGATAGCAAATTTTGGCATCACTTTTCCGCCACCCCCCTTTGCTCAAACTGGGTCTATCAGACAGTTCACTGGCTACTTTGGAAATGTCATTAAAGCAGCCGGGCGGCTGACAAACGGTGATCTCTGGGTCGATTATTTTGCCCCCCGGCTAGGTTTGCAGGAAAAGGTTGAGGATTTTGCCGTGATTGGCTCCACTTCGGGACGGGATAACGCGGTGCGCAGTACGGCTGCAGAATTGGGTATCCCCCTACCCGAAGACCTGCTGTTACCTGGCGTTTTAGATCAAATTGATCAAGCTTTTAAGCCTAACATCCCTGATCAAAAGGCTGACCCCAACGCTCTCTATATAGTTTGGGGTGGGGCTACTGACTTCCTGACGTTGTTACCCAATCTCTCTCCTGCTGCGACAGTCAATGCGATAGTAGATGGGGTTGCCAATGTGGCGCAGGCAGTCACCACCCTGGCCAACCGGGGAGCAAAGACAATTGTTGTGCCAAATCTCCCTAATCTTGGGCTGACCCCTTTCGCCGATCGACAAAATACCGCCAAAGCCGATCTTGTGGGGTCTGCAACCCTTTTTAGCGTTGGCTTTAATTTGCTGCTGCAACCAACCCTGGTGACTCTAGAGCAGCGGCTCAAGCAGGTGGGCTCAAAAGTCGATGTTGTTCAAATCGATGCTTTTTCACTCAGTCAAGATATTGCGCGCAACCCTGAGAAATTTGGATTTAAGAATTCGACCGAAACGCTGTTTAGTCAGCTGCAACTAGATCCACCCGATCCACTTTTAAACCCCGATGAGTTTGTATTTGCCGATCCGTTTCATCCCACGACCCGCACCCATGAGGTATTTGCTGACCTGTTCCAGCAATCTTTGTCCTATCCTGTTGCCAATCGGGTATTCGAAACCAGTGTTTCAGCCATCAATGACCTGATTCGCACTGGCGGGGGGCAATCTGTCATCAATGATCTGTTAGAGATAGCTCAATCTTCCATAGTGGGGCAGAATAGCCTTTTCTCCCAGGTGTTAGAGCCCCTCCTAAGCAGCAATCTTGCGGTAGCTTACTCCCAGACTGTCTGATCGATGCGCTGGACATAGGGCAATCGGGCAATCTCCAGCAAAATCGCCCGCCATTTAGCCTGGTGTGTATTGCCGATACACAAAGTTTGCTGTGTGGTGCAGCCAACCCGGCCCCGCCCGCCGGGGTAAAACTTCAGGCTGGGATCAATGGTCTGCACCTGGAGTTGATAGGCCTCGCCGGTGGGAATACAGAACTCATAGTCCAGCGATCGTCGCCCATCGGGTGGCCCGATTAAGCCATCAGAAGAAATTTGAGCCAAATCAAAAGTGATTTTTGCCGTGGTCTCAGGTGGACAGGCTAATAGAACCGAACCTGAAAGCAGAAATGCAACAGCAAGCAGCGTGAAAAGTTTCATAGATAGGGTTGTCTTTGCTAAGAAGCTCCAAACTTGACAGGGCAGAAACAGCACTGCTGATTCTGTATAAACTTCTAGTGAAGAACTGTGTCAAATTTAGAAGACTTGCCATTAATTAACTCCAGGGGGTTGGCACTTCTCCATCAAAATTGTCTATGTTAGTTTACAGGGGTGCAAGGTTAGTACGAAACATTTTTCAATGAAATGTCGGTACTTTCTTTAATCTAGAACGATCTTATCGTAGTTGTGGGAGATTTTCTGCAGGAAAAATCTTTGGCGTATATTTTAAGGCGGGAAGCCTTACGGGGGAATGACTCTAGCCCACAACGGTTTCAGCCATTCGTGGGGGTGAATTTGTTCCGCCTTAAGTTACAAGCCAAATCTTTCACACCTAATTCTCAATTCCAACGATTGATTTAGGAGCGCTGTATTGCTCCATTGGTTGTTTTAATGGAAAGTTAAACGCCCCAAGTGCATGCATTGCTGGGTAAAGTGGCCTTTCAATCTGCATTTATTACTGAGTTAATAAAGTGGTCTGGGCTATGGTAGGGAGTTCTTCAGCCGATTGGCTGAAAAAATTCTTGAAACCCTGGTTCTACTGTAGGATGATCACAGACTTGTGACCATTGCTCCGCTAGGCATTCGCATAACCTATCGAAATTCTTTGCCCTCGCAAATGTTCTAGAACTGCTACATATTAACCTGGCAATTAAAGACATTTCAGTTAGACGGGGTTTCGGCTCCGCTCAACCCACGTTTGGCTGAGTGCTGAGCGGGGTCAAAGCACGGCTATGAAAGAACAACAATTGCCAAGTTAATAACCGGGCAGATGCTTCTGTTTTTTCACCAGATTTTATTTTCGTAGTTCTTTATTAATACCTTAAATTTCCAGTTAAGAGTTAAGAAACGGATAAAGTCAATTAATTAAATTCCTGTTCCTTTGAACAATGACTGTAAGTTTAAGAGTAAACGTTAGAAGCTTGTTAATAAATTTCCGGCAGAATCAGGGTTGCAGAAATTGCTTGTTTGTACTGGTAAATCAGTTTTGCACTTGATGGATTAAGGTTTGCGATAAATATTCAAGACTGATCAAGAGTTTTGTCTATTCGTTGTGCAGAAAAATTCTTATCTAGCACCTTTACCTTACTCTGGCTTCTAGTGTCGATTGCATCTGTCACATGAATGTCTACGGTTGCATTCTGTTTTGCTAGACAAGCATTTTTTCACACATCAAGTCATGATTTCACCCAATGAAAGTGGTAGGTAATTTTTGTGAAAGATCTTTCTCATACCCCTATTCAGATCTTCAACACCAAACAATTAAGAACTGTTGAATTACTTCAACCAACGAACAGTTCACTACAAAGTTATGGTCACATCTTAGGCACTCGTGTTGACATCACCAGTTACGAAGCGGCCACTAACCAAATTATTAAGTGGGCGAAAGCTAAAGAAAGCCGCTATGTCTGTACAGCAAATGTACACATGCTTATGGAAGCCTATGATGATCCTGCTTTTTCAACGGTAATGAATCAGGCAGATCTGGTAACTCCAGATGGTATGCCCTTGGTATTTGCACTGCAGGCATTGGTTGAAGAGAAAGTTGATCGGGTGTGTGGTCCTGATCTGACTCTATATATTTGTCAAGCAGCTGCCAAACATGGAATTCCTATTGGGTTCTACGGCAGCGATTCGGAGACGCTAGAGTCTTTTGCCACTACTCTCAGACAAGAATTTCCAGGGATCAAAATCGTTTGTCAAATCTCCCCACCATTTCGTCCTCTAACGCCGGCTGAAGATGAAGTTTTGACCCAACAGATTATTGACTCCAAGGCACAAATTTTATTTGTGGGATTAGGCTGTCCTAAACAAGAAACCTGGATGTTCAATCATCGCGGCAGAATTAAAGCTAGTATGATTGGCATTGGTGCTGCATTCAATTTTCATTCAGGTAAGGTAAAGCGTGCACCAAAATGGATACAAAACATTTGTATGGAATGGGCTTATCGTTTGATTCAACAGCCAAAGCATCTCTGGAGACGCTATGCCAAGCATAATCTTCGATTTTTAATCTTCTTGATAGCAGAGTTGTTAACCTTGCGATCGGTGGGCTCTAAGCAGTCAGAAACCCAGACATGACTCTGGTCGATCTGATTGTTTGACGTTGCTGAAAAGCAGGATGAATTGACTAGGAGCCAGAAGCCAGAAGATAAGTAGTCAGTAGGCAATGCTTTTGAAGCCGCAGGCGCAGCAGGATTCAAACCTATTGAAAGGAGTCAGGAGGTGGCCAGGAGTCAGAATTCTGAATTCTATTGCGGGGATAACTTTTCTATGGTATCCCCTATCAAAATCCCAGATCCGCCCTGGCTGACTCGGCAGCCTTCAACACAACTGCATCGGGCAGTTCTTCCCAAGCAGGATCACCCACCTCGGTATAAAATTGTTCGTCGTAGGCGCGGGTTTTAATGACAACGGGCATAGGGGTGGCATGGCCCAAAATCAGAGCTTGCTGTTTAGAGTCTAATTTTGCCAGCACCGATCGCAAACTTTGGGCACCGGAGACTCCTGTAAAAATGGCGTCAATGTCCTTTTCATCATTGAGCAACGCCGTAATCCGTGTTCCAATTTGAGACATGACTTCGTTATCGATGCCAGATGGTCGCTGATCGACTATCAGTAGAGTAACGAAGTATTTCCGCATTTCACGGGCGATCGTTCCAAAGATGGTCTGGCCTACAGTTGCGGGATCCAAAAAGCGATGGGCTTCTTCGATCGTCACCACCAGTTGTCGGGGACGATCGCTCATATTCTTTGTTTGTAAAAATTTTTCTGCTTTTAACACATAAGCCTGGTGAATGCGACGGGCAATGATATTTGTCGCCAGCATGTAGGACAATAAATTGGATTGGGAGCCAAACTCCACCACCACATGCTTGCCAATGTCTAGGCTTTCAAGGATCTGACCGACATAATTATGGGGGCAGGCACTGCGAATGTACTTCAGATCATTCAATCGGGTTAATTTTCGTTGCAACGCCATAATCGATGATTTGCTGCCCATCCTGGTTTCGCAGAATTCTTGAATTTCTCCATTGCTCATGGCCAGTAGACGGGTAATCCAGGACTTGCCAAATTCGTTACGCAGAATAATGGCATTTTCTAAGCTGGCCTCTGACAGGTTTAACTCGCTCCGCACCAACATCAAGTCTTCCACTTCAATCTGGTCATAGCTGATGTAGAGTTCCTGGGCGTCCCGCACCCCCCGCCGTCTGGTAGAGTCTGGGTCAAGGGAGTAGATCTGCACCTGACCAGGAAACAACTGCCGCAAGCCTTTGACTGTACTGAACTGTTTGCCCTCCCGGGCGGCTTCCCACCCGTATTCAGAGTGCATATCAAAGATAAGATTGACAGCAGCCTGCTTGCGAATAATGCCAGACAGCAACAATCGGGTCAAAAAAGATTTTCCGGTTCCAGACTTACCAAAAACCCCATTACTCCGTTCTACAAACCGATCCAGATCCAGGCAGACGGGTACAGGCATATCGATCGGCTCTCCGATCGCAAAATTACGCCGATGAGGGTCATCTTCCCACCCAAACACTGCCCGAAAATCCCATTCACTGGCTTCATATACCTGACTAAAGTGCCCCGGAATGGTTTTGACAGGGAGCAATTCTATCTCCGCACTACTCTGAGCCTGATAGGAAGACAGGGATGTTCCTGACTTGCGCTTCCCATTCTGATCCTTAGATTTCGCGCCGCCCCGATTCCTTTCTGTCTCCTGTCTCCTGCCCTCTTGATTTAACATCAACATCGGCGTCAGACTGATTGTGCCGTAAGTCCCACTTCCCGTCAGCACCTGCTGTAAAAAAGTATCTGATGGTGCAGGGGGGTTTGCCAGAATCCGAGAATTTGTGGTGCCCAAAGCGACATCTGTCAACATGCAAAAAAAACGCGATCGCCGCCCCTGCACCACTAAAAACTTGCCCACCCGCATATCTTCCACTAGCACATCCCCGTGCAGACGGATCTCTAGCCCCTGACTGAGGGAGCCTTGAATTACAGAACCAAGAGGAATTTCAGGTTGCATGTCTGCTTAGACTGGATCGCCAGATTCTGTTATAATACATTGGTTCTACTAAAAAGTTAATATTTCGACGATTTTACAGAAGTGAGCGTAAAACCTACTCGTTGTAAGGGGGAGAAGTCAGAACAAAGGAATGGTGTTGCCCTGATTGCAATACCCTGCATGACCGGGATGAAAATACCAGCAAGAATATCAGAATGACTAGGATTTCAGCCATAGGATTAGAGGATGTCAGACGGGCGCAGCCCGCTATCTCTGCCTGAGTCCTGAGTTCCACAGCTTTAGGCGTGGGAGTGGATCAACTACCAATGTGTCTCGTCGTAAGGCGATACCCTTTTTGTTAAACAAATGATCCTAAAGCATGAATGCAATTCAATTGAAACTTCAATTAAAACTTCAATTGAAAGAAGTCTATCGAATATCGAGCTACTCAATAGACCCATGGTAGATTAAAGTGTTAATTTAGATCACTAACGCAATCCTAATCTGCTAAGCTTTCTGAAGCCTCTTAATTGCTGACTGAAATCAGTGTTACTTTGGAATACATTAGCAATATTAAATGCAATAGCAACACTGTTAATTGAAGAAGAAAGCGCGATCGCTTTCTGATTGACTGTAGAGAGGTTACCTTGAAGCATGGGGGGTGGGTCTAAATCTTGAGCCGTATTAGCAGCTTCGATGGTGATGCTTAAAACTGTTTCCAGGTAGCTTAAATCACTAATAACCATTGCTATTTCCTTTTTGTAAATGGGAGTTTTCAGCGCTAAGAGTGTAGATACGTACAACCCTGATTAATTAGCTAAGTATATTTTAATCTACGTGTAATTACGGGTATCGTTTTGCTGAGAAACTTCATTAGTTCTTGATTAACTTTTAGGACGATACCAGCCCAGATGTTATTTCTGCAAAAGATACCGTGCTGCTTATTGGCAGCACTTTCAGGTGACGCGCCCTGATTGCTAACGCATTACCCCAGGATCAACACCCGATAGTCAGGCGATATGGAGCTCACGGCTCGATTCATTCTCCCAGTTGTTTCTTGAAGATAGGGGAACAGAGAGCAGAAACCCACTCACTCTCTAAAGAGAAGTTGGCATTGCTGATTCCAAGGATGAAAAGGGTGCTGGATGTTTGAAACTTCGCTTCAATTCATCCTGCTTGTCAGCAATGCCACTCTGTTGAGTTTTAACTACGCTTTGTTGAGTAGATACGTCAGTTCACGGTCTAACCACTCTTGAAACAGGTCATGTAAAATCCGTTGACGGATTTCATTTGTCAACTCTGCAGTTATAAAGTTTTCTATCATGTAAAGGTCATATCCTGCTTCTGATTTCACTGGCTCTAAGACTGCTCGAGGCTGAGCACCAAAAATTTTAGCTGCTAAGTCAGGCTTAAAATGCCAACGAGAAAAATTTCCTTCATAGCCACAGCGGAGACGGCGAGCTTCATCTACATCATAAAGATGGGCCGCTTCGTAGAAACTAATTTCCTCTTCTTCAATTTCATAAAACAACTCCTGTGCCAAAGAGGCATAGGGAACTACGAAATGATAAAGAACGACCTGGTCAAAGTTCACCTTGTTCTGAGCAAAGTAAGCAGATATTTCACTGGCAAATAAATGTTCTGTTAATTTCTGGGCAAGTAGACGATCGCGGATTCCCGCTTCCCAATCGTCAGCATTGATACCCTGCTGGTTAAGCCAGACAAAGGTATCTGCAGCTTTCTCTAATTGAAACTCTCGCCGCATCCGGTTGGCTTCTGTCTGAACTTCGTCACTGGCAACCAAGATACCGTGTTGCTGGGCAGCTTCAGAAATAATTCGTTTATAGAGGATCTTATGAAATGTTTCTTTGAAGGAAAGCTCTCTCTTTAAGAAATCTACAATCTCTTCAAACTCAA
>JBJTUO010000116.1:0-11769 GCA_046080785.1 Leptolyngbyaceae cyanobacterium
TTTTAGTTTGATGCGGCATCACCTTGCAGCTATCCGACTAGCGCAACTCCGCCCAATTGAATGAGTCTTGTACTCTTGGGTTTAGACATTCCCGGATTATGCTGGTTCTGATGGTTGCAGGCATTCCGGTTGGCGGCTTCACCAATAAATTTATTGTATCATTTTGCTTGTTTCGTTGGCATCAAGCCACACTCAACAAGCTCGGCTTTCATCCCGTCACCGCATCGCTCTTGAGTAAACACAATTCACGTTTTCGGTGCTCGGCTTCCCGCCGACTTAGCTAAAGGAAAATCAGAATTTTTCAGCGGAGTTGGCACCATTTCGTATATTTGTACTATGATTAAAGGGTGGGATTAGGTTAAACGTACTATTTCCTCTTAGAAGTGCTGGTTATTCCCCCCTCACCGCTATGGAAAATCTGCAAGTTCCCCATTCATTGCGCCCCCGTCAGTCAGATGACCGACATGGGCATCAGTCCCCGCCTCAGGGTGAATTCGGTGCCAAGGTCTCTTCTCTGCCAGAAGCCAAGGTCGTTGAGTGGCCCGCCCGTTTACTTCAGAAAGATCTGATTGAAGATGCTACAGTCACAAGCTCATCTCGTAAACGCAAATCCCCTAATGGAAGGAAGCGCAAAGAAGTTGCGATTAGTCTTCAACCCAGGTCTGCCCAGGTATTTCGTCAAGTGCGTGAGGGGAGTGACCCGCTCTCCGTAGAAGAACTAAAACGATTAGAGGCTTACGCCGACCGGATTAATCAGTTGCTAGAAGAACGGGCCAGTAGGCGTCAGCAAGAAGACGCCCCCACCGTCAAGCACAAAGCAGAGCACGTACAGCAACTGTTGACGGAGATGACAGCCACTTTGCAGACCGACAGCGTCACGACTCCGCCTCTCAAGTCAAGCCTGCCCCCCCAAAACTGGCAACGGTCTGAGCAGGAGGCAGAGAAAGCAGCGCAAGTGTTACGACAACTCAACCACCGAGAACCGGTGAATTCAGATTTTGTCAGGTTCTCCAACTCCCGGCCTGCCCGTTTTAACCCTCGGGCGAGCTGGCAAAAACGATGGAGCCTGAAGGTCGGTCAACTGCTGCAAGTACCGGCTAAGCCGATTGATCGGGTGGGCGACGCCATGCTGTGGGCTGTTTTAGCCGCCGTTGTGCGGGTTGGGGGCAAGCTACTAACGGCGGCCCATCCAGTTTTTGGCCCGCTAGCCCTACTGCTGATGATTGCGCCCGCAGCGATCGCGCTTTTCCTGGCCTGTTCAGCTCCCAGAGCAGGTGTCATTTCCTTCTACCGCTTGTTTTTAATCATGCTGGGGTTTGTCATCGGCGGCAAGCTTTAACTGTAAAACCAACAGTCAAACCAACGACCCAAATCAGGAGCGACTTCGCGCTCTCCTTTGTTGTGCTGTTTCATCGAATCCCTGGAGCAACCCTGAATGGAATACCCTAACTCTAGTCGTAGCATGATGCGAGGTCTGATGACGGGTGGCTGTTTACTCCTGGCTGCCTATCTGTTGCTGGATATGTATGGCGGTTCTTTTTTTGGTTTGTGGCGGCGATCGACAGCAGGCTGTCAAGAGGTTGTGCAACCCCAGTCCACCGTTACGCGACAACAATTAGCACACCTGATGACATTACCAGAGGGGGATACCCGACAACAGGTGCAGGCGATTCTCAAGGCTCCTTACTGCAAACTAGCAAATATTGAAATTCGCAAAGGGGCAACAGCCCAGCGAGAAGCCTATCGCCTTGAGTTTGATGATCAAGTCTGGCTAGTGGTGTTATACGAAGGAGGCCAATATGCTGGCTATCAGGTGGGAATGCGGTAGCACCAGAGGCATCTGGGTGGTGTGGCCGGGGCTGATGTTCTTGCTGTTCATGACGGGTGGCTGTTCTTCCAAAACCCCCGCTCCTCCAGTTACCAGCATTCGCCTATATCAGCAATGGGAATTGCAACCGGGAGACAAGATCGCAGATCGTCAGGTGCTGGGGGGGTTGGGAGACATTTCTATTGCCCTCAATGGCGGCAATGCCTATGCTCCTTTTGCAGGTAAAGCCCAGTTAGATCAGCGTCGCTGTGTCCTCTTCTCCAGTCCTCAAGTGCCCGCTTACCTGTTTCGCCTCTGTGGCTTGCCCAGCGCCAATTTAGGAGATTTAAATCAGGGAGACATTATTGGTAATGGAGACGCTCTGCAATTCGCCACCCTGCGTAAACAGCCCAACGGTACCTGGGCGATCGTTGAACCTGCTAAGTCCCTGCTTGAAAAGATCCTGAAGCCATGAAATCTACTCTTTTGCGTCTGAGTTTTCTGTTGTTCACCCTCAGTTCCCTGGTCGGCTTCGTGAAACCGGCCCGTGCCACTGATGCCATTGCCGTTAGTTTTGCATTACCCAGTCCTGCCAGTACTGTCCAGGTAGACCGACCTGTAGCAGCCCCCCCGACTACTGCCGTTGACGATTCTGCTGCAACCACTGCCACACCCTTGAGCTTTAACCCCTCCCCCCCAACCCCTCTTCCTCTGAAACCTGCTTTACCCGATCAGGCCAAACTGGGCGTTGCTGAAAAGCAGTATGAACTGTTTACAGGGGGGGCTGATTCCTTGGTTGCTCGTACTGTGGGTCACGCAGAGGGTACCCGTGGGGTGGATGGCAGTAAAACCGCTGCCTACTATGGTCATACAGACCCCGGTAATGGGGTGTGGAATATCGGTAGTTTTTCCTTTCAACACTGCGGGGCAGCAGCCTATACCTGTACATCACCGGAGGAAGCCGATCGCCACCAGTTGCGGCGATTGGAAGGACAGGCTGCAGCCATGCGGCAACGGGCAACAATGGCGGGGGTGCAGTTAAGTCTGGAGGCAGAGTTGAATGGCATTGACTTAGCGAACCAGGCACCAGCGGCAGCGTTAGGGCAACCGGGCTATGTGGAGTGGTTAGACAGGGCAGGGGAGAAAGGGATGCAAGGTCAGGAGGCAGTATTGTGGGCAAGGGTTTCGGCCTATTGGGACCCCCAGATCAAGGGCTGGAATGCACCAGGTTTAGGCAATTCAGAGTCATCCATTACCCATGACCAGCGCCGCCGGATGATGGCGATCGCCCGTGTCCTGGAAGCCAACCCGACCCAGGTCGCCCAGGTCGCCACTCTCCCCCCTGCTTCCCCTCCTAGATAATTGGAAAACTTTCAGAAGATACTGGCTCGGTATTGAAGCAGGGCGGCGGTGCGGGTGTAGCCATGGGCGGTGTATCGACAAAGAGAGCCCTGATGTCTTTATGCTCAAAGTCATCTGGCAAAGGTGCCGAAGCTGGAGGAGCAGCAGGTTTGACTGTCATCACTTCGGGGGTTTCATTAAACAACGCCCCCATGGCTTCATCCCAACTAAAGATAGTTGAATCTGTTGCTAAACCTGGCTTCTGTTCAGGTAACAAATCGGTTAGGGTGCGAATTTGTTGCACCATCAACTCTGCGTCAGGCAATTTTGCGTCAGGCTGGTTAGCAGTCGCCAATGGTGTTTGAATTTCCCTGGGTTGATGACCAGTCTCGGCTGTGGCACCGCCCATCAACCGCTCTGTCGTGGGCTGGGGGGGCGGCGATGACGACATCCCATGCTGGTTTTCGACCTGATGGGGAAGGTTTCTTTGTTGCAGGTTATCATGACGCTCTAAATAGGCATCAATCTCTTGTAAATCGCGAATGACGGCCAGATCTGCATCATCCAGATCTAATTCTTGTAGATCGAGTTCTGCGTCCAGTAACTCTAATTCTGTTCCAGTTAGAGTCGCCATTCCACTGGTTGCCGCCCACCAGTCATTGATGTCTCGCTCCAGAGAAGCCGATAGAGGGGCAATCAAGTCTTGTGGTTGTTGCCCAGTCTCTGATGGGGTGCTCAGCGACGGTTGCTGCACCTCTACCCCTGCATAGGGAAACATTGCTGCAGCACTATCTGATGATTGACATTGATCCAGATCCGATGAGGAGGCCGACTCTTTGGGCGGGCTCTGACTCAACGCTGCTGCTGCCAGACCGGTAATAGAGGGTGCAGCGTCTAAGGGCTGCGGGGTAGCAGATGTAGGACTAAGTTGGCTCTGTCGTTGTAACTCTAACTGACGAATTTCTTGTAAAAGTTGCTCTCGCTGTTGCCGTAAGTAGGCCAATTCTGTATGAAGTGGCTGTACCAGGCCAGTACGCAATTGTTCTACTTCTTGTACCACTGCCCGCATCATGGCGATCGAATCCAGATCAGGCGTCGGTACACTTACACTAGGTGATGCAACCGAAACGCCAGCCCCCTCTGTTTGAGGCAACATTGCGCCTTTTATTGCAAGGTTTTCCCAATTTTGGGCTGATAACTGGCTCAAAACCTGACGAACTCTCTCCAGCAACTGTCGCTGCTGTGCCAGCGCCTCGACGGTTTGCCATGAGAGGGTTGATTGCTGTAACGAACGATCGATTTCGCCAATCAGGGATGGAATGGGATGGTTTTGAGCACTCACAAGGCAATCTCGGGAACAAGGGTTTGCTATTCCAGTATGGCTCAGGAGATGGTAAACGCCCAGTCTCGTAACCAATAGCCTGATTGGGTTTAACCCTGAGCGTTGTCTCCCAGAATGAACTGCTGTTCAACATTCCAGCGCTGCCCGTTGTGCCGCAATAACGTCAGGGAATCCGCTAAAAATTCTGCATGAAACGGTCGGAGTTGAAACTCTGGCCAAGCCAAGCGAAAGTTTTGTCGGGTTAAGTCTCGAAAGCCAATGGTCATGTGGGGCGCAAAAGGGCGCTGTTTACCGACCGCATCTACCACTCCTAAGGCTTGCTCAGTGTGCGCTAGCAGGGCTGAGTGCAGATTCAGTAAATCGGGACTTCTAACCACATCAACAAAGATCACCCTGGGCGCAAAGGCTCTAAATCCTGAAAGGGTAAGGGTAAGGGGCTGATGCTGGCTGGCAAAGGCGGTTAACGCCTGTGAAATCCGAAATAACTCAGTTGGGGGCCATTCAAATGGCGGTTGTAGGGTGATATGGGGGGGCGATCGCAGCGCGGCCCGACTACCATAGCGATCGGCCACCTCTTGCTGCATGGCTTTCACCTGATCTTGAATCGGTCGAGGTGGGAGTAGGGCTACAAATAACCGACAGGTTTCACGACTCAGTTGCATTTTCCCTGCTATCTAGCTCTCATATACCCTACACTGGGCATGACTCAATCCAAGAAATTGTTTAAAGGCCAGCCAGATTAGGGAGGATTCGTTGCATGCCCTGGTTTGTCAAAATCGAAGAAGGAATTGTGGATAAAGCCACCTTCGATCACCATGTCCCTGCCCACAAGCAATATGTGCAGGGATTAATCGCTGCCGGCCATCAGGCTAAAACAGGCTATTGGAGTGGCTATGGCGGCGGTATGCTGCTATTTCAGGCTGCATCTATGGCAGAAGCAGCGGCGATCGTAAACCAAGATCCCTTAGTCGTTCACCAGTGTGTGCGGTACAACCTATATGAATGGAAGATTGTGGTGGAGTAGGCCATCTGCGGATGGCAATTTTGCGGGAGACTTGGCCCTATGCTACGCAGGTGCAGATGGTGCTATGCTGTTAGATGACTCGGACCCATGCGATCTCAACGCCTAAATCTTGTCAGGACCGGAAGGTAGCAGCAATACAGGATGCTTGTGATAGGCGTGGACTCCGGGTCATTTTAATTTTAATCCGATAGATCAGTTCGGTTTTCCCCTACTTGAGTCAGTAGTCATTCTCTCCATTCAACTCGTATCCTTAAAGGAAGTGGGTTTTATCCATGATTGGAGTGATGACATTATGGGCTTGGGAGATCTGGTTCAAAAGGCTGTTTATTTAGGGATTGGCATCGCCTCCTATGCCGGCGAAAAAGCCAATGAAAAGCTGTCTGAGGTGCGGGTACAGGTGCAACAACTGGCTGATGACATGGTCGAGCGCGGTGAAATGACCGCCGAAGAGGCTCGCAAGTTTGTAGATGAAATGCTGATCAAAGCCCAACAACAGACCGTTACTGAAACACCCACACAGCAGGAACGTCCAGCAGAGCCCAGGCGGATTGAGATTTTAGACACCGATGAGCCTGCTGATCAAAACCAGTCTGACGTTGAAGCAATGCGTCAAAAGGTCGCAGACTTGCAGGATGAGTTGAGTCGTTTAAGAAACAAGCCTTAACTCAACCCACTTAACCCATGTACTGACAGGTAGGTGAATTAGCTGGTATGGACGAGTTTTCTCGGCAATTAATTGCAGCTCTGGATGCAACCACCAGGGAGATCGAGCATTTCTTTGAAGGCTTTGGCAAAGACATTGCAGAACTGATGGATGGGGTGGTTCTGGCATCAGAAGAATTGGCTGATCGGGTGCAAAATACCCTGACAACTGAGATAGAACCCCAACTGATCGAGTGGCTCGATCCATTGCTGGAAACCTATTTGGGATTTGAAGTTACAGTAGAGCAGACAATTCAACCCATCGCACACACGGTCGAGCCCCTGATCAACAATCACCCAGCCTGTGTTGGTTGCCGCAACTACCACGGGCAAGAGTACGGCGGTAACCTGCTAGTTTGCGGTATGCATCCCTACGGTTGGGAAGGGGAAACCTGCCCCGATTGGGAATCTACCTGGAAACCCTCTCGTGATGATCACTGAGCTTATGCCTTAGACAAAATGGGTTTGGGGCTCAGGCGTTCTAATACCTGCTTGAGTACCATTGCCGTCCAATCAATATCTGCTGTAGTGGTGTCTCGCCCCAGCGTAAGACGAATGCCCGATTTTGCCACCCGATCGCTCAACCCCATGGCCAGCAAAATTGGACTGGCTGTCAATTTGCCGCTGCTACAGGCGGAACCAGAACTAATTCCAATTCCCGCTAAATTCATCTGGCGCACAATGGCTTTTCCATTCAGGCTTTCGCTATCGGCCTGTTGCAAGCAAAAACTGAGGTGATGGGGCAATCGATGCAGTCGATCGCCCGTTGGCACCAGACCCGCTACATCCGATACCCGATCAAACAGCCTGTCGCGTAACTGGATCAGGCGGGCAGACTCTACCACCAATTCTTGCGCTGCCAGATCTGCTGCGGCCCCAAAGCCTGCGATCGGCGCGACAGCTTGGGTCCCCGATCTCAGTTTTGTCTCTTGCCCGCCTCCCATCAGGAGGGGCACCAATTTTACACCAGGTCGAACATATAAGGCGCCAATCCCTTGGGGCCCGTATAACTTGTGGCTGGAAAGGGAAAGCAGATCAACCGGCAACTGTTGCATATCTAGGGGCACCCGCCCCGCCACCTGGACTGCATCGGTGTGAAAGATGGCCCCATGGGCCTGGACGATCGTACCGATCGCCTCTATGGGTTGTAGAGTCCCCACTTCGCTTTGGCCGTAAATAACAGAAACCAGGACTGTCTTGGGCCGTAATGCCGCTCTGACATCATCCGGATCGACCCGCCCCAACCGGTCTACAGGTAAGCGAGTCACTTGCCAACCCTGCTGCTCTAACCAGCGCACTGGCTCTGCAATCGCAGAATGCTCAACGCTGGAAATGATCAGATGTTGGGGGGTGGGGGACTGGCGAGTTACTCCAAGAATGGCAAGATTATTTGACTCTGTACCACCGGAGGTAAAGATGATTGACTCTGCTGGCGCATTCATCAAGCGCCCTATCTGAACTCTGGCTCGCTCAATCACGATCGCGGCCCGTTGCCCCCAGGCATGCAGGCTGGAGGGATTGCCCCACTCACAGGCTAAAACCTCCTGCATGACTGCGATCGCTTCTGATCGGGTGGGTGTGGTAGCGCTATAGTCCAGGTAGATTTGCATACTACGTTACAATTCTGCTTTTCTCACAATACCCCACTGGTTCTAATTACACATCCCACTAAAGCGGGCTGATCATCGCAAGTGTTTATTGGGGCCGCAGCCCTTGGCTAATTAAAAAGGCTTGTAACGGCCCTATCTGTTGCTTAACCACAATCTCATCCGGAGTCAAAGCCAGGGGAGCTTTTTTGAGTAGCCACCCTGCGGTTGCGCCAGCCGCGGCCCCAATATTCCATTCACTTTGATGAACCCTGGTGACGGCGTTGGCAATATGACTTACTGCTAAACTTTTACCCCCAATTAGGAGATTATCAACGCCCTGAGGGATCAAGCTTTCTAAAGGAATTTGAGTCGGGCGAACATTATCCTCTAATGTGGCGGCACGGGTAGAGTCTAAGGATTGTTGCCAATTGAGATTGCGGCAACCATGGATATCAATGGCATAGTGGACAATCGCCACAGCGGACTTGTTAAAATTTCGCCCACCTGCCCTATCGCGATGCAAATCAGACTCGAGTAGCATAAATTCTGGCTGACCATAGGCCGGTCGCCCCACAATTCGCCGCCCTTCACGAAAGTAAGGCACCATACTCAGCCCTGATTGGGTTGCCATTGGGCTGTCTGGGCCAGATAAGAAGGTGAGGGGAAACTCTGATCGGGCCTGAGTTTGGATCAACCATTCTCCAAATAATAGGGCATGGGCTTCCCCATGGCGGAGGGCTGCTAGAGAGAGGCCCCCTGTCCAATTCTGCTTTTGCTGAGAACGGCTCAATTCGCCATCGTTCAGGATTAAAGGGAGGGTGATCAGCCCCCAATCGTTACCCTGGTTCCAATTGACGAGGGTGATATCTCCAGGGTCAGAGGTTCCCCGAAACGGATTATCCAGGGTAGTACTGACAATGCGACGATAGTTAAAGAAGCTTTTACCATCAAACATGGGGAAATTTTCTAGGCTATAGTTGCGCCGATGCTCTTGCTTGGATATTCCTGTTTTCACCTGAGCTAAGGTCTTGAGGCTGGCATTCTGGTCATTGTGAATCGCCAATGTAAAGGGATAGGTAAATGCTTGAGTACACCTAGAGTCGGCGACTTCTGGTGCACTCAGCTCTTGAGTTATGGCTCGTGAGTCGATTCCCAGACGATAGGGAATGCCTGCCCAGCCAATCAATTCACCCGTATCTGTGGCATCAATGACAAGTAGGCGTTTACCAGCAGGGGCCTGAAGTTTAATGGCTTTTTTAGTAAAGACAGGATCATTGCTCCAGGAATACCAACTGGTTAGCTCTTGAGAGAGGTGCCCCGTAGGCAGATAATTTGTCTGGCGTGGGGTTCGTTGCACGCCATAGACGGCTGTAATTTGCTTACCCGTGGGGTCAAACTCAGCCCCCTTAAATGCAACATTGGTGCCCCAGCGACTACCGGGAGCTTTGACACTAGATGTTTGCAATAATTGCTCAGATGCCTTTGCCCCAGCTTCAGGAGGGAAACAAAGACGACCGACCCAACAACTGTTGATGTCTCTTACCTGTTGGGGGGAAGGCAGAGACTTTTGATCGGGTAATTTAACCCACTGCTCCCGAATTAATTGCTTAAAATTTCTCCAGGTTTCAGACATTTCCTGTCGTAACAGCAAGTGTCTTGATTCATCAATAGCTGATACCCCCTGCGCGCTCACCTGCCCCCCTAACCAGGGAGTCAACTCAATCAAACAGGTGCGTGCCCCCGCTTGCATCGCATGGGATGCGGCTGCGACTCCCCCTAAAGAGCCACCTACCACCACCACCTCACACTCCCAAACTTCTGTTTGTCTGGGTAAGGGAAATAAATTAGGTCTACCGTTGCTACCGAATTCAGCAGGCTCAAAGGCAAAGAACTGAGATAGCGCTGAGGGGTTGATTCCCGCTGGCACCTGACTATCTGGCATCAAAACCAGATTAGAAATAACTCCTGTGGTTAAGCCGACGCCCGTTACAGCTGTGACGATGCCAATAGGCCGATAGGGCGGTTGTCGGAAGCGGGTTAGACCTAACCGTCTTTGAGCGCGACGCGATCGGGCTGAAGGTAAGAGATGACCGGAGGAGGAGTGTTTCTTCACATTGCTGTAATCAAGACCGATAGGATCTTACCCTTAACCCTCTACAGCCGTACAGGGCAAAGTTGAGTCAGTCGCCGCTTTTGTCAGGCTTGCTTCTTTCGGGTATCCGCTTAAAGCGGGACAAATTAAGGGAGACAAAAAGGAACTGCGTTCCTTTTTGTCCCGCCTTGCGGTGGTAGCCCTTCTTTCCACCCCTCATGTTTGTTACATTAGCGGTATCACTTTAAAGCTAATATTTCTTGCCAGCATGACCCTAACTTCTCTGTCTCCTGTTCTGTCATCGGTGCAAACCAGGCTAGATGCGCTGCGATCGCTGATGAGCCAGCATCAGTTAGATGCCTACCTGGTTCCCTCCGCTGATGAACACTTAAATGAGTACTTACCAGAGGCAAAACAACGGCGTCAATGGATCAGTAGCTTTACCGGCTCGGCAGGAGACTTGCTGGTCGCCCAAAATCAAGCCTGGCTTTTTGCTGACCCCCGCTATTATGAGCAGGCCGACTTAGAATTAAAGCAAACTCCGATTCAGGTTTCTAAAGTCGGGTTGGAAGACCATCAAACCCTGGAAGAAATCATCGAAAATCTGGGGCGGGACGCACTGAAGCAAAGTAGTGTACTCCGCCTGGGGTTTGACCCCTTTACACTACCGGTTTATCAACATCAGACCTGGCAAAAACGCTTCGCTGCCTTTGGCATTATCCTGATTCCCGTCATGGAAAATCTGGTCGATCGGGTACGAGTTGCTCAAGCACAGACCAACTTTCTGGCAGACTACGATACGTCCCCTGTCTTTAGCCTGCCAGATAGGCAAACCGGGGAATCTGTTGCTGACAAATTAAAGCGAATTCGAGCCTCCCTGACGACCGCGAATGTCGACCTGTTGCCTGTCACCAAACTGGATCAAATCGCCTGGCTCTATAACCTGCGCGGTTGGGATATTCCCTACAATCCAGTCTTTATTGCCTACGGGCTGATTACCCGCAATCAAGCCTTTTTATTTACCAACCTGGAGCGCGTGTCTCCAGAGATCCAGGCTACTTTGCAAGACCAGGTGACCCTGCTGTCCTACGATCGCTATGCTGCAACGCTGCAATCTCTGGTCGTGCAGACTCCGGGGAGTCGGGTCTTAATTGACCCCCATCACACCACAATGGGTACTTACCAGATTCTGACTGAAGCTGAATCAAGCTGCCAGATCCAGGAAGGGGATCACCCGGTTCAAACCCTGAAGGCCTGCAAAAATGCTACAGAACTGGCCCAGATGCAGCAGGCTAACCTGAAGGCCAGCCGGGCAAAACTTCGCACTCTCAAGTGGGTAGACGATCAACTGGCGGCAGGCAAGCAACTCACCGAGGCGGATGTAGCTGCCGCAATTGCGGGCTTTTACGCGCAAGAACCAGACTTCCAGGGGCTCAGCTTCAATACGATTGCGGCTACTGGGGCAAATAGCTCCATCGTCCACTACGGTACCCCCAGTGCAGACACCCTGTTAAAACCCGGTGAGTTACTCCTAATCGACTCCGGTGCCCAGTTTGCGGCTGGAACCACTGACGATACCCGTAGCATTGCGATTGGCACCCCCACGCAGGAGCAAATCGATCGCTACACAGAAGTGCTCAAAGCCCATATCAACTGTGCTATGCAGCGATTTCCCAAAGGCACGACGGGTGCCCAACTGGATGGCATTACCCGCTCTACCCTGTGGCAGGCCAGCCTAGATTACGGCCACGGCACCGGGCATGGCGTAGGTGCGTTCCTCAATGTCCACGAAGGCCCAAACGGCATCAGCAAGCGAGTCAATACTACTCTGGAACCGGGCATGATCACGAGTGTGGAACCTGGATTTTATGA
>JBJTUO010000117.1:0-5711 GCA_046080785.1 Leptolyngbyaceae cyanobacterium
GTATCTGATGAACCCCAAACAGGCTTTGGGCATTGCTTTTCCCCTTACTGTCCGCCATCTTCCGCTGATAGGCCAGAAAAGACGGCGTTTGGGTGAAAAACACACCAAAGGCGCTCAACGCCGCATCTTCCATCCCGTAGTGGCTATTCTTGCCCTTGCGTTTGTCCGGTAGCGACGACAACCGCTGGCGAAACGAGTCCACTAGCCTGTTAAACAAACCTGCCTTTTTCAACAGCTCTGGCTCTCTTAGCTTTCTCAGATGGCATTACCATACCCCTATTCCTGGCCGTTGGATAGCTTTTTGCCAAAATGAGAATTGCTGTGCTTAAGAGAACAGGGTTGCAATCAAATTCGTAAATATAGTAAAGTATAGCGGTCCTTATGGTGACAGTACAACCATTACCCAGGCAGTACTATGCAATTTGGATGTTTTCACTGACCGATGTATGCTTTTCTCGTCCAACCCTGTTTTTGACAGTTCTACATAAGCGTTGACCTCTATTTTTTAGATATTATTTTTTCAAGATTAAGGAAGATACAATTATTAGATAAAAGTTTTCTGCCTTGAGCTCCCAAGAAATATGAAGTTGTGAGTTATGATTTTAAAAATGATATTTAAATTCTAAAACTAGATTCTGTTCTTTAATTAAAACCTAGTCTTTAATGTGAATTTGTTTTTACTTTTTTCAATGCCAAGGAAGACTTTAAAGAGATGTGATTCGATGGCCAACTGCGGACAATTTTATTAATACTAAATTTATCTAGTTTCGACTCGTTAACATGTTGATTGTTTTATACCTTTGACAAATGAAGTGTTAAATATGTTAACCTTAAGCGATCTCAAATAAGTATTAGATGAGGGTATACATGAAATTTTCCTTCTTAGAAACTATTTGTATTTGTAAATTTACTATTTTTTTGGACGCTTTAGAGTAATTGTTATTCATTGAACCTTCAATCTATTCTGTGCAGTGCGTAAAATACTTTCCTGTTAGCAAATATCTCAGAACTGAAAGTGCTGTAATATATTTAAAATTCCTATGCATATATCAATCCAATTTGACTTTTAAACATCTTCGGACTCAATGTCCCGCATGGCATCGAAGGCTATCTTAGTACACCTAGAATCGATCAGTCTGGTTTTCTATACTCTTGACCTTAGTTCACAGCATAATTATCAACAAATGATTAAGCATATTGCCGTCTGTACACCATCCTGGCCACCTGGAAGTCTATCAAACGGAATTGTAACCTACAGTGGCTATATCGCTGAAGAATTAAATAAATCTGGACTTGTTCCCCATATTGTTGTGGACTCAAAGAACTACTTTGGACACTCGGATGTCTATGTTGATATTGATATTCACACCTATCCCTCTAGATTAGAGTCATCTAATATTATTCAAAAAATAGAGAGGCAGTTAGGTTTCTATTTCGATAAAAATTACATTTTTCAGGAAAGTGCCCATCTTTTAAGTAAAGCAATAGGTCAAATTGAGAAGAGCTTTGTTTTAGATATTGTGGAGATAGAAGAAAGCTTTGGTATACCCTACTGGCTTCAATCTCTAATCTCTACTCCCATTGTTACTAGATTACATGGGCCTCATTTTTTAAATGCTATTAATAATGGCATTCCCCAAGACCAGCAGTTTCATTGGCGAGTCCAAAATGAAGGACGAGCGATAAAACAGGCAATAGGGGTTTCTGCTCCTTCCCAAAATGTTTTGACGGAGACCCAGAATTATTATCAATTCGATCTTGAAAATGCTGTAGTCATTCCTAATCCAATTGAAGCAACCACCCCTGAAAAACGGTGGAAATATCAGAGTTGTCAACCCAGGCAAATAGCCTTTATCGGACGCTTTGATAGACATAAAGGAGGAGATATTATGCTCGAAGCATTTAAAGCCGCGCTAGACGTTTATCCAGATCTTACCCTTTGCTTTGCAGGAACTGACCCAGGGTTACTTGATGAAGGGGGTCGACTATGGCCACTAAAAGAGTACCTGGCAAATTTCTTCCCTAACCATGTTATTCATTCTCAACTCAAGATCCTGGGGAGATTAACTTCCTCAGAAGCTAAACAACTTCGGTTAGATTCTTGCATTACGATAATACCTTCACGATATGATAACTTTCCATATACGGCCTTAGAATCGATTAGTCAGGGTTGTCCAACTATTGCTGCTAACGTGGGCGGCATAAAGGAAATAGTCAATCACGGCCACAATGGTTTATTGTTTGAAGCAGGCAACGCTAAGGATTTGACCGCTAAAATTTTACAACTGATTGACAATCCTGGCTTTGCTACTGAGCTGGGATCAATGGCCGCCGTTGATTGTCAAGGGCGTTTTTCTCCTTCCGCAATTGTTCAACAGACCCTTGACTACTATAATGAGGTGAAGAAGCGATGGCAAACAAAACCCAAGGGACCACAATAGGTTACCTATTCCTCTTCACAGATCCGCTTAGAAAAGCCTGTATTTCTCATCTTTCCACTTATTCGAGCTAATAACAGAAACATTTAAAGAACACGCTTTGAGTACTTTAAGATTAGCGCTCATGAAAATTATGCAAGGAAGTTGCAGTGGTTTTCAGTCTAAAGAATCATAGGCTGAATGTCTAAGCTCAGTCGAATTTATAGTATCATGCCTAGCTTTCTCAGTAATTCTACGGTTTGGCCAGTTTCGCTTTACTTAAGACAGCCAAAGGCGATAGACAAATAAAGATGATTATTTTAATATTTAGAGCTGCTCTTTCTCTGATGAGGTATAGATGCATCATCTCAGGCTATTAGCTGAAAGGGTTCCTCCAATTCAGGTGTATCTCATAGGTTCAGAAACCGCTATACATAGAGTTGGTAAGTTCCATAAGGGGCGAAAGTGTTAGATAGTAGGTCTTCGGCTCTCCTTATATCTGTAATCACGTCTTTTATATAAGCACCTAGTAATGCCAAAAAATAGGAAGGTTACGACTGCTAGCCCTAGTTCTTCTCCCTCCAACTCCCTGGTTCATGATTTGGGTCGTCTTTACCGTCACCTGAACCATCGCCACAGACTCCAGTTCGGCATGTTGATAGTACTGATGGTAGTGTCTTCGCTAGCACAGATGCTAAGCGTTGCAGCGATATTTCCTTTTTTGTCAGCCCTAGGTAATCCCCAAGGACTTTTGCAAGATCCTCGTTTCCAACCTCTGTTTAGGTTGTTACAGATAAATACAACCCAACGATTGGTTTTGATCCTGGCGATCGGGTTCATAGCGATACTCTTAATAGCCAATGGTTTAGCATTATTGACACTGAACGTACGGAATAAGTTGGCAGGACGTATGGCTGCATCCATTAGTAGCCGAGCCTACTATGCCACTGTGCACCAGCCCTTTAAGTTTTATAGTCGCCAAAATAGCAGTGGTCTGATTCAAACCTTAATTTCAGATATGGACCAGATCGGCTTTGGCTTGCTTATGCCAGCCTTTGAGGTTCTTTCTAATGCTATTTTAGCTCCGTTTCTGATCTTCACCTTAGTGTTGATTAGTTGGCAGATAGCCATTGGTGCTTCGCTGATTTTAGGAATCTCCTATATCCTCATCTTTAAAGCACGCCAACAAGTATTAAAATCCAATAGTAAGCTAATGACTCAGGCTAGTCAGGCTAAAGTTCAGATTATACAAGAGAGTGCTGGTGGCATCCGAGAACTCTTACTCGATCATTCCCAACCTTTCTTTCATCAGATTTACTGCCACAATGAGAATAGGTTGAGAGGTATTTTTGCTAGCAATGCAATTATTGCCCAATCTCCCTATCTGATTATTGAAATGATTGCCCTGTCATCTATTGCAATTCTGGCTCTGAGCCTGGGTCGCGGGGGTGACTTTAGCCAGGCGGTTCCGGTACTAGGCAGTTTGAGCCTGGGAGCAAAGCGTTTATTGCCAGCCTTGCAGGCTCTTTTTGCATCTTTAGCTAGTATCCAGGGTGTGCGGGAATCTTTATCGCGAGTGTTGACCACTCTAGATCTACCAATCGATCCGCTAACGGAAGAACGTTTACCCGAGCCTGTTGGGTTGGAACGGGAACTAGAATTGTCAGGGGTTTGGTTTCGCTACGGAGAGGATAGTGATTGGGTACTACAGGACTTAAATCTGGCCATTGCTGCAAGAAGTAGAGTTGCCTTTGTTGGCAGTACGGGCAGTGGCAAAAGTACCACTTCAGATTTGATTTTGGGATTGCTGTCACCGCAGAAGGGGAAAATTTTAGTGGATGGGGTGCCATTGCAGGGACAGCGTTTACTCCATTGGCAGGCTGCTGTGGCCCATGTTCCTCAACAGATTTACTTGAGAGATAGTACCTTGGCCGCCAATATTGCCTTCGGTGTTCTAGAACAGGAGATTGATTTTGCCCAGGTACAAAAGGCGGCGAAGTTGGCTCAGATTCATGAATTTATCGAGGGGTTGCCAGCGGGTTATGAAACCTACGTTGGTGAGCGGGGTGTACGCCTGAGTGGGGGCCAGCGACAGCGTATTGGTATTGCTAGGGCACTTTATAAAAACGCTTCAGTAATCGTGTTTGATGAGGCCACCAGTGCCCTCGATAATGCCACCGAGCGGGAGGTGATGGCGGCGATCGAGGGGCTGGGTGGGCAATTTACAGTGATTTTAATTGCCCACCGGTTGAGCACGGTGGAGCGGTGTGACTTGGTGATTGAGTTGGATCATGGCCGGGTGGTGGGCCAGGGTCGCTATGATGAGTTGCTGGCATCTTCGAAGAGTTTTCAGCGCATGTCGGGGGTAAGCAGCACGAAGGATGACATGCCCTAATATTGAATGGGGGAAATTAGGCGATGCTTACAAGGGGAGTCCGTAGTCAGCACTAGCAAGATTTAAGTGAGCAGTAAATCTCTCCCCGCCCCCCTATCCCCCGTCTCCCATGCTGGTCTCAACCCGTCACTTTAAGGTTGATAGAGTACTAAGGTTCTGCCTGGGGATGGAAGTAGGCGTAGATCTGCTGGGCCAGTTGGGGGCCGATGCCGGGCACAGTCTCCAATTGTTCGGGGTTAGCGGCGCGGATGTAATCAATCGATCGGAAGGTGGCCAGCAGTTGTTTCTGGCGGTGGTGGCCCAGACCGGGGATATCCGCCAGGCGCGATCTCCGCATGCGATCGCTGCGCTGCTGCCGGTGAAAGCTGACGGCAAACCGGTGGGCCTCATCCCGCAGCCGCCGCAGCAGCTGCACCCCGGGTTGGTCGGCGGTGACGGGCAGGGCCTGGGATTCCCCCGGCAGAAAGATCTCCTCCTGCCGTTTGGCCAGGCTCACCACCCGCAGGTCCTCCAGCAGGTTCATCTGCCGCAGTACCTCTACCACCGCCGATAGTTGCCCCTTGCCGCCATCGATCATCACCAGGTCGGGCCAGTCGGGGTTACCCAGGCGGGGCTGGTCGGGCTCAGCGGCATAGCGGCGAAAGCGGCGGCCAATCACCTCCGCCAGGCTGGCGAAGTCGTCGGAATGGCCGGCCCGCACCTCGGGGGTTTTGATTTTGTAATGGCGGTAATGCTGTTTGGCGGGCAACCCATTGACAAACACCACCTGGGAGGCCACCGCATCGGACCCCTGGATGTGGGAAATGTCGTAGCCCTCAATCCGCCGGGGGATATCCGGCAGGTCGAGGCAAATGGCCAGGTCCTGCAGGGCCTGGGCCTGGCGATCGGCGATCGCCTGG
>JBJTUO010000118.1:0-27151 GCA_046080785.1 Leptolyngbyaceae cyanobacterium
GCATAGAGGCGAGTACTCTGGTTGCCAATTAGCACTGTGGTTAGCATATCGATCGCCTGGTCTGCCAGATCGTTCAAGGTTGTCAGCCTAATCTGCTGATCGGGACGATAGGCCGATCGCACAAGGGCCACCGGGGTTTGGGGGCTGCGGTACTGCAAAAAAATGTTTTGCGCCCTGATTACCCCTTCGGTCCGTTGTTGAGATTTGGGATTGTAGAGAGCTACAACAAAATCGGCCTGAGCTGCGGCCTCTAACCGTTGCTCAATCACCTCCCAGGGGGTGAGCAGATCACTCAAACTAATGGCACAAAAATCATGCATCAGGGGGGCCCCTACCCGCGATGCGGCAGCCTGCAACGCCGTAATGCCGGGAAACACCTGCACTCCTGGCGTCTGCCCATCCCAACCCTGGGCCTGCAATTGCTCCAGCACCAGGCCAGCCATGCCATAAATTCCACAATCTCCGGAAGAAATCACGGCCACCGTTAGCCCCCAGCTCGCCAGGTCGATCGCCCGCTCTGCCCGCTGCCGTTCTTGAGTAATGGGGAGCGATTCCACAATCTGCCCTGGGCGCAGGAGTGGTCGCACCAGATCCACATAGAGCGAATAGCCAATCACAACATCTGCCTGGGCGATCGCCGTCTGAGCCGCTGGCGTCATCTGCTCCAGAGCCCCTGGCCCCGTTCCCACCAACCACAACTGCCCATTTTTTCCGATGTATTCCCGTTCTGCCATGGCCACGGCGATCGTGACTGCGCCCGCTTCCCCTGCTTGGCGCAAGATTTGTTTAGGAACCAGTAAGGTCCGCTGTCCGTTGTCGACTCTCATCGCCGCCGCCTCGGCCACACTGGGTGTGCCCACTGTTTGCGCCACAACTGCCGAAGGGTTGGGGATGGCAACCTGGCGCAGTGCTGCAGCCGGGTAACAACACAGCGGTAAATTACGACCGCGGCAAAACTCGATTAGGCCCTCCTCATCGGCTTTGCGATCGAGGGTGGCGACGCCAGCAATGGCGGCCTCGGCCAACTGGTAGTCTTGAAAGACCTGCCGTACCGCAAACTCAATTAACTGTCTGGAGGTGCCCCGCTCACAGCCAATGCCAACCCAGAGCACACGGGGATGCCACTGCACCAGGGGGAGGGAAGATGAGGGTGCCAGGCGATGGCTGATCCAAACCCTGGGCCCATCCCCCTGCGGGGGGGAATCGGCCTCAAACCTGAACGGATGCCCAGCCGGTAGGTGATCTTGCCACAGGGTCGCGCCAGCAGTTTGCAGAATCTGAATCGGAGTACTGGCCGCGATCGCTGCACTCACCCCTGTCCAATCGCCGCCGCCCTTTTGCCAACCAAAAGGCATGCCCAGCCTATCGATCGGGGGCAGGTCAGCTCGGTTTGCAGCCCCGGTTAACACAGGGGTCATGCCAAGTTGCAGAGCCAACAGGTGTGTCAACCGATCTGCCCCCCCCTGATGCCCGCCACAAAGACTAATCACAAATTTACCGGCTTCATCCACCACTACCACCGCCGGGTCAGTGGCCTTATGCTGCAAGAGGGGGGCAATCAACCGCACAACCGCCCCTGTGGCCAGACAAAAAATCAAACCACGATGGCTCTGCCATAACTGGTTAACCTGCTGCCCCAGGGAACCGGGATAGGTGTGAATGAGCCCGGAGGCTTCCGGGGCGATGGAGGGGGGAACCCAGATTTCAGCGATCGATGTCAGGGACTGGAGCCGCTGCAGGCCAACTGCTGTGGTGGCAATGGCCGCAAGGGGTTGAAACTCTTGAAATAGGGGATTGGCAGGGAGAGACATAGACAAAGTATAGCCCTAGCCATGGGCAAGCAGCGGCAGCGCGTCAAAATGGCCACCCAGGGCGGGCAGAACTTCAGTTCAATTGAGGGTCAGCGATAAATTCTGGCTGGCGATCGCTCAGCCCCACCGGCCAGTCGGCATTTTCACCGCCAATAATCAGGCTTTTGAGGGGAATAAAGTCACGGCTAAATTGACGGAAAGCGTTGATCAGGATGTCTAGGGCGATCGCATCGCTGGTTCCCAGGTCAAACCAGCACCGCCCCCAGGTGCCTTCGTATTCCACATCCCCCATGTTGTGCATCAAAGCCAACATGCTGTTTTCTGCCCTGTCTTCGTCATAGTTCATGTAGCTGATATCCAGCCCCGTCTCCTGGACTTGCAGGTTTTCAGCATTAAACCCACCCAGCTTACCCAAGAAGTACCAGGAGTCGAAGACTTCCTCGACATACTGTTTTTCGATTTCAGAGGGGATGGTTTCAAATTCCACCCAAACCCACACATTAAACGGATCAAACTCACGAAATCGAATATTCATCTATCAAGCCCTGGGTCAATTGACAGCGTCTAGTGACATTTTAAGGCAGGAGTTTGAAACTCCTCATACCTAAAAGCGGGGGATTCTTGGTTCACCGAAACCATCCGGGTACTACCGGAAATGGTTCCAATTTCAAATGGCCAAAGTCGAGATTAGAGGATGTTTTAAAAGCCCGTCTCTCTGTCACCCTGGCGACTGAAGTTGCGGCTATACAGAAAAAACATGCCGCCGCAGGTACTGAAAACCTTGATTTTATTGAGTCCGCGGCGGCGGACTTTGTTGGTGTAGCAGCGGTTTTAACCGCCGGATACTTTTCAAACGCCCTCTTACATTGGCACAGGAGTACAACAGAATCTACTGCCCCGCGTTGTCCATCCGTTGTTTGGCCCGCTGCAATTCCCGGTTGATTTGTTTGGTCAAGCTGACTGGCAGTTGGGCCTGTTTCTGTAATGCCTTTTCAAAATAGGGAATACTGCCTCGATTGTCACCCTGACGCACTAAAATCTGGGCCTTTAAGTAAAGCAGTTCTGGGTTGTCAGGGGTGGCTTTTATTGCCCGCTCAACCGCAGCCAGGGCCTTTGCCATTTCGTTTATATCGCGGTAGCCGAGGGCAATGCCCCGATCGGCCAGATAGCGGGGGGAAGCATATTTATCTAATCGTTCGATCGCCTGCATGGGGTTGGAGAAGGGCAGATTAACAGCAGTAAACAGATCCATATAACCCTTCAGCAAATTAAGCTCCGGATCCTGGGGGGCGATCGCCTCAGCCGCTTTCAGGTATTTCATGACAGAACTCAGCTCTACTAAAACCTGGGGTGTTGCTTTAACAGCTCCTTCCTTGAGCACCACATAGGCCCCATTTAAAAAGTGGCTGACCGCCAAATAGAGATTGCCCCGCAGGGGGTCTTTAATCAAAAGCTTTTGAGCCGCAGTCTCGGTTTGATCTGCATAAACACGAAATTGATTGAGCAGAGCATCTTGCTGCTGGTCATTGGCTTCATTTTGCCAGGTGAGATAGGTCAGGGAGGCTTTCATTGCCAGAGCTAGAGGATCGGTTGGATCCGGCTGACTCAAATAGTTGGCAGCAGCGGTGTAGTTGCCCTGGGCAAACAGCGCCTTAAAAGCTGCTTCAGTCTGATCGCTGATGGGGCGGCGATCAGTGGCCCGAAACGGATCACTGGCAAAGGCCGGGTGAGCCAGACCAGCGAGTAAAAGGGCCATGCTTGAGATTTGAACCAGAGCCTGTTTGGTAGCCCTGGAGCTGATCTTACCTGGAGAAAACCGATTCATCGCCATTGATCTAATCGTCACTGAATCTAAAGTGTTAAGCTAAATCAGTCTCTGCCTGATTGGGTGTGGTTGAAAAGCGGGATGAATTGAAGCAAAGTTTCAATTACCCAGCATTCTTTTCATCCTTGGAATTAGCACCAGGCCTGATTGGGTTGAATTGAGAATTTTGACGTTTCCCCGTTGCAAAGGTTCCGGTAGATTAACTGATTGTTCCTTGCCCCGATAGGATAATTCTAACCAGATTTGATCCCGGTATTTCACTCCTCCTAGCCCTCCAATTTACCCGGTTCCAGAATGCTGACGATCAACAATCTCACCTACCACCCCACTGCCAGCCCGACAGCAATTCTCAAGTCTGTGCACTTGCAGTTGCCCCCCCAGCAGATCGGCCTAATTGTGGGACCCAGCGGTTCAGGTAAAAGCACCCTGCTTGAAATTTTGGCCGGCATGGCAGAAAAAACCTGCGGTGAACTGCTCTGGCGAGAACAGCAACTCACCCCACTGCATCTGCAACAACTCAGTGGTCTGGTCTTCCAATTTCCTGAACGCCATTTTTGTGGCGGTACCCTTCTGGAGGAACTGCGGCTGGGCCATCCCGAATTGGGCAGCGATCGCATCCGGCAGGCCTTAAACCAAGTCGGGTTAGACGATCTCCCTCTCCAGACTGCGCCCCATGCCCTCAGTGGTGGCCAACAACGGCGATTGGCCCTGGCTGTGCAACTGATTCGCCAACCTAACTTGCTCCTGCTAGATGAACCCACCGCTGGCTTAGATTGGTCGATGCGCCGGCAGTTGGTACATCTGTTGGCTGAGCTCAAGCAACATTGGAGTCTGTTGGTTGTCTCCCACGACGCCAGAGAACTGGTAGAAATTGCTGACCAATGCTGGACCCTGTGGCATGGAGAGTTAACCCCCGTCCCCTGCGAAAGCCTGAAGCACATCCCCCTTCAGCCCCAGGAGAAAGCCTGAAGCAAGCGACTCATGATGGCTAACTGTTCCCTACCTCCCAGCCTCGATCGCTGGCAACAAACCCTCAATTGGCAACCCACCCCCCATCAGCACCAGCAGTTTCAGCAACTCTATGCAGCGATTTTGGTCGGTAACCGCCAGTTCAATTTAACCCGCATCACCGAACCCGATGACTTCTGGGAAAAACACCTGTGGGATTCTTTAGCAGGAATTCGTTCCCTATTGTCCGAAACTGCCCCCCAGCGAGTCATAGATATGGGCACCGGTGCTGGCTTTCCTGGGTTACCCATTGCGATTGCCAACCCCACTTGGATCGTAACCCTGGTAGACTCCACCCGTAAAAAAATCCAGTTCCTGGAGGGAGTGATTCAACAACTGAGCCTTGGCAACGTGAGTACCATCGTGGGTCGAGCCGAGCAAATGGGTCATGCCCCTCCCCATCGAGAAGCTTACGATCTGGCAGTGATTCGAGCGGTCGCGACGGCCCCCATTTGTGCAGAATACCTGCTGCCACTCGTCAAGGTCGGTGGTTTCGCGATTCTCTACCGGGGGCAGTGGAGTGAGAGAGAACAAAACGCGCTAACGGCCCCATTAGAATTACTTGGGGGTAGCCTGGAAAGGGTGGAAGCATTTCAAACCCCCCTAACCCATGGAGTGCGGCACTGCCTGTTGCTGAGGAAAGACAAACCCACCCCCGATCGCTTTCCCAGGGGGGTGGGTATTCCTGCACAAAAACCATTGGGTTAAGTAAACGTTGAAGTTAAAGTATAGGATGCCAAAAGTGGTTGCATTGAGCTTGCAGCAGTCTGGTTCTCACCTTCAAGATATCATCGAGGCTGCCAAAGCGGGTGGTTCCTGCCCGTAATGCAGCCCAGTTAGATCCCATCGCAGCCCTGCGGAGTGAGGAACTCTATGGCCACCATGATCTGGATGCAAGACATTACTAAAACCTACCGTCTGGGTGAGGTGTCAGTCCCAGTTTTGAAGGGCATTGATCTGACCATTGAGGAAGGGGAATACGTCGCCATTATGGGCGTCTCTGGATCTGGCAAAAGCACTTTGATGAACATCATCGGCTGTCTCGATCGACCCAGCAGTGGCAACTACGTCTTAGAAGGGCGGGAATTGACCAGCCTCAGTGACGATGAGTTGGCCTACATCCGTAACCAGCGCATCGGCTTCGTGTTTCAGCAATTTAACCTACTCAGTCGTGCCACCGCCCTGGAAAATGTGATGTTGCCCCTGATCTACGCCGGGGTACCCAAAGCGCAGCGTCGCCGTCGGGCAGAGGCGGCCCTCACCCGCGTGGGACTGGCCGAGCGCCTGTTAAATCGCCCCAACCAACTATCTGGCGGGCAACAACAACGGGTCGCGATCGCCCGTGCCCTGGTCAATCGTCCTGCCCTGGTGCTGGCCGATGAACCCACTGGTGCCCTAGATACCCAAACCTCTGGGGAAGTGATGGCGTTACTGACCGAGCTCAACTCCCAGGGCATTACCATCATCATTGTCACCCACGAATCAGACATTGCTGCCTACGCCGATCGCAGGATTCACGTTAAAGATGGTCTGGTTGTTGATGAGTAGTTACGCCCGCCCGATGTGGGACAGAATGAGCGATGGGAGGATGTCACCTTGATCCAAAGTTAAAACTATAGATTGTTCTGCCACAGTAAATGGATCCATTTGTTGCTGAGTTAATACGTCAGTCGTTGCATCCGAGATATCACCCACCCGGCTCTGGATCCGTTCTTGTAGAACGGGGGTGGGAGCAGTGCAATAAAGGATGTGAATGGGAATCTGGTGCTCCGTTGCCGCTTCCATCACGGCCTGTCGCAGTCCTTGCTGGTCATACTTGGCGTCTAAAATGACCGTGTAGCCCTGTTGGGCCAGGGTCGTGCCTAGGGTCAGCAGGCGATCGTAGGTCTTTTGTGTCATTTCTGGGAAATAGAGGGAGTCATCGCCGCGCTGATTTAAACCAATGCCAGCCAGATGTTTTCGCACCGCATCAGAGCGAATTTGAATGCCCCCCGTTAGGGAAGAAACCTGGCGGGCCACCGTACTTTTACCAGATCCAGACAAGCCAGACATGAGGATAATCTGGCCTGCTTTGGGTTGGGTATACTCCCAGGCCAGTTGGTAATAGCGGGTAGCAGTCTGAGCTGCTTCCTGCTTGACTGCCTCTGGAATCGAGGGGTCATTTAACAAGAAGGAGGTAACCTTTGCCCGCACGTAGGACTGCCGACTCAGATAGAGCGGCAACACCAACAGCCCTTCCCAGTCCCCGGTTTGCTCCAGATAGGCATTGAGGAAGCGATTACTCAAATCTTGGCGTCCCCGGGCATCCAGATCCATAATGATATAGGCAATGTCGAACATGACGTCGACAAAGCGGAACGGTTCATTAAACTCAATGCAGTCAAATAGCAGAATCTGGTTGTGCCAGAGGGCGATATTGCGCAAATGCACATCTCCGTGGCATTCACGGATTCGGTCTTGCTCAATCCGCCGGTTAAAGAGGGCTTCTTGTTCAGCAAACAGTCGATCGGTGTATTCACGGGTCTGATCAAACTGGGCTTGAGTTTGGGGGCCACCAATGTAGGCAACCGTTTGCTCATAGTTTTCATCGATTGACTGACGAACCTGGGCGACGGTGCCAAAACTGCGGATGTAGTCATTGGTCGTCGCTTTAGCATGAAACTCTGCCAGAACGATCGCTAATTGCTCCAGTAATTCTTCCGTTAATTCCCCCCGGTCAAACAGGTCCGTAAAGAGCGTTCCTGCAGAAAATTGCTTCATCTTGACGACGTATTCCACCGGTTCTCCTTCACCTGCAAGGCAAAAGCGATTGCCCTCCTGAGTAATGGGTAACACCGATAGATAGAGCTCGGCCGCCCCCCGTTGATTGAGGCGCAACTCTTCCTCACAGAAATGGTGCCGCTTCTCCAGGGTGGAAAAATCCAGGAACCCAAAGTTCACGGCTTTCTTGACCTTATAGGCAAAGTCCCCCGTTAAAAGGACATAGGAGACATGGGTTTGAATCAGTTGAATCGGCTCCACTACCGGATGGGGATAGAAATCCGGTTGCATCATCTGTTCAATTAAGGCAGGAAGAAGGGCGTCTGTCATGCTGATCAAAAAAGTTACAAATTCTTCAGCACCCTAGCTGATTTCTAGCAGTCATGGCAAGTTCGCTTGCAGGAATTTATCAGGGTTTTGCCGTTCGCTTCATGGCAACTTTAACCCATGGCGTTAGCTTTTGCCGCCAGTAGCGATTGTCGGGAAACTGGTCTACGGTGCTTAAGACATCTTGCCAGCGATGGTCTTGCCCTGCTGTTTGGGCGGAGTAAAATTTGGCTTCAGCGGTTTTCCAGGCGCTCGGCCACTGACTGATTGAGCGTTGGGCCAGATGAAATGCAGCACTGTTAGGGGGAATGGTGCGGGCCAGGGCGATCGCTCCATCCAGTTTTCCCAGGTGATACTGCTCAGTGGCCTGCGCCAGGGTCTTAAGTCCGCCGTCAGTAGTTGTTGTTACTTTAGACACTGCACCACTGGGAAGATTAATCACAGATGGGCCAGAAAGCGGTACACAACTCGTGACCGTCAGTTTTTTGTAAACCCAACCCTGGAGCGGCTGACCAATCCTGAGCCAGCCTTCATTTTCATCGAGAACCGTTAAAGAGGTGCCATTTTTCAACTGACCAACCACATTATCTGGAGCCACTACCGGGCTAGATCGCACCTTAAGCGGCGGGTCAGGGTCTGTCGTGAGGGTCTGGCAGGCTTTATTAGAAGTGTCAGCGTGAGATGAGTTGACCAATAGTGAATTCAGAACGACCGTTGTAACACCGGCAGCAGTTACAAAGAGACCGGCTCCGGCCCCCACCATGAGCGCAGGTTGACTGAGCAACGTCTTCATACAATCTTCAGATACCCCTGACATGATCTATACCATCAGGCTACCTGAGTCTGACAAAAATCACCTGCGTAATTTCCTTGACTTTTAATGCTTGTTTACTATCTTTATATCTCCTGGTTTTCTACAGTATTTCTAAACTATTTGCAATCGCTGCTGTTGCAGCGGGTACCTGAGTCCCGCCTGTCTGGGTGGCTGCAATTAATGCGATTAAAATCGATCGCAGACTGGGGCGGACTAAGATCACCCCCCCCACTGGTTGAGACTGCCCCCCGATCGTCAGTGTGCCTGTCCAATCCAGGACGATTCCACCCCCTGCTTCAAGACGAGCTGGGCCTGGTTGAAATGCTTCACCTCGCTGAAATACAGCAGTTGCAGCGTTAGCCAGTAGGTCTATATCCCCTTCAGTTTGAAGCTGGGGGCCGATCGGGTTATTCATGGGTTGAGCCTGAGCCACGACTGTATAGGCTAAGTCTCCGTTAGGCGACTCAATCAAAACTGAACCTGCGAGCGGACTGACGCTGTATCCCTGTAATATCCCGACTCGAAACCGTCCTCCTGGATCTTGATAGGGACTGGGCTGCAGTGGTAATGGTGCAGCGGAGGAGGCTGGCAATGCAGTGGCCTGGGGCCTGGGAGAAACAACAGGAATTTGGGGAAAGTCGGAAGGCCCAATGGGAGCAAGA
This sequence comes from Leptolyngbyaceae cyanobacterium, assembly GCA_046080785.1. Taxonomy (GTDB): domain Bacteria; phylum Cyanobacteriota; class Cyanobacteriia; order Leptolyngbyales; family Leptolyngbyaceae; genus JBJTUO01. The sequence goes on from JBJTUO010000118.1 coordinate 9,208, forward strand.
GATGGGGAAGTGACAGGAGCGGAGGGAGCTTGGTTTAAAGAACCAGGGGATTGGACTGCCACGGGGGGTGGGGCAGACTGGAGGGGAGGCAATTCTGTTCCTGAACGTGTAAAGGCCAGGACAGCGATCGCGCCCCCCAGGATCAGAGTCATCAATCGAACCCATCGCCGTTTCATCTTGATTCCTCCTAATGCCTAACGACCAATAATAGTTGGGTTACCCATATCAAACAGCCCTGCCACACAGCCAATCATCAGGGTGCCTAAAGTGGCAGCCCAGAGTGCCTTCCACCCAAGCTCAATCACATCTCGGCGGCGAGAGGGCACCAGACTAGATAAGCCCCCCACAAAGATGCCGACCGCAGGAAGATGGGCAAAGCCACAGAGGGCATAGCTAATCACCAGTAAGGCCCGATCGCTGAGGCTGCCTTGGTCATGTAAGGTGGCTAACTGCTGAAAAGAAGGCACTTCGGTCTCTAACAGGCGTCGCCCAATCAGCAGGGAAGACTGCCACAGCTCTTGCCAATTGGCAGACACCCCCGTGAGAAAGGTGAGGGGTAAAAAGATCATGCCCGCAATGTTTTGCAGGGTTACCACTTGAAATACACGGCCAATCCCTTGCAACAGAGGATTGTTACTACTGGCAAGGGAGGCCAGATTGGCAAAAAACAAATTCACCATACCAACTAGGCCCAAAACCGCCACTAGGAGGGCGGCGATGGCGATCGCCAGTTTAACGCCATCCATGGCACCAGTTACCACGCTTTCCATGGCATTCAGGGCGATCGGGATTGATTGTGAAGTACTGGCTGAGTCAATTGAGTCAGATGCCTCTTGATGGTCAGTCAGTCCCTGATTTTGCAACGAATCGGGTTGCCTCTCTTGTAACAGTTGCCCCATCGTTTGAGGCGTTTCGGTCTCCGGCACGATGATTTTGGCCATGACAAAGGCCGCCGGGATCGCCATGATTGAAGCTGAAACCAGGTGCCCCGTAATATTGGGAAAGACTGGCCGCAGTAGCCCCGCGTAGAGTGCCAGCACCGTCGAGGCAATACTACCAAAGCAGGAGGCTAAAATCGCACATAGCTCACTGCGCGTCATAGCGGCCAGATAGGGCCGTACCACCAGGGTGGCCTCAATTCCCACAAAGATGTTGGCCGCCCCACTCAGGGCTTCTGCCCCACTCAATTTCATGGTGCGTTGAAACAGGCGGGCAAATAAATTTACCAGGGGCTGTAGCAGGCCCAGCGCATAGAGCAGGGACATCAGCGCCGAGAAGAAAATGACACTGGGTAAAGCCCGAAAAGCAAAAATATAGCCAATGTTGAGATGATCGGGGCCCAGCCGGTCGCCGGGTACGGGTACATAGGGCGGTGTAACCGCACGGGCAATCCAGCGTCCGGCCAGAACTGGCCCTGGCACCTGACTGGCATCGGGCACCAGCACTGGCCCAAAAATAAATCTTGCCCCTGTCTCTGTGACATCTAAAATGGCATTGATGCCATCGTTGAGCAGCACAATTAAGCTACGGGTAATGGGTACCCAAAATACCAACAAACCCAAAACCAGTTGAATGCCGATGCCCCAGATTATGACCTGCCACGGGATCACCCGTCGATTTTCTGAAGTCAGCCAGGCAATGCCGCAGAGGGTAAACATTCCCAGAAGTGAGAGCAGATTTAACCAGGACATAATTGCTCCTTCACTTCCTTTGTTTTCGTTCAATTTGGGTCAAAATCGGCTGATAATGCTGGCGCAACGCTGTCCACACTGGTATTAGCTCAGGCTTGGAGGGTTGCCCCTTTTGCAGTAAGGTCACGCCGTCCTCTAATCCCTGAATGCCATACTTTTTTTGAGCGATCACCTGATCCAGGGTCGCGATCGCTGCCTGAAACTGCCCTCGCTCAAAGGAAAAAGCCACCTGATACTGCTCTAACTGCCAGAGATCGGCCAGAATGTAGTCTATATCCACGACCTGTTGTTGATCATTGCGTACCTGCAAGTAGGGCAACCGTAAAATTGCCCGACGCCCAGAGATATGGGGAATGATAGGGGTGGTGGAAGAGACACTCGCGTCTGCTGGGAGCCGTTGCATCAGCGATCGGATATGGGAAGCATGCTCCCACTGTCGCGTTAAAGGCACATGCACCCAGGGTCGAAACGAATCCGGTACAGCAAAATAAAGGACTTTGTGAGGACTGTAGGCTGCTGCAATCACCACTGACAGGATCATGCAGCCAATCCAAAGGCGACGAAACCGGGGGGTAAATCGTTGAGGATGGTGGGAGCACCACAGGACTGCACCAAAACATAGACCGGGTACCAGCGTCATGGCATAGCGGATATGCAGTGCCAGGGCTGACTCTCCTCGTTGCAACAGTAATTGCAGCAAGGGAAACCCTGCAATTGCCCAGGCAACTGGTGCAACCAGCGGAATAAATACCAGCGATAAGGTCTGAGTCAATAGGTAAAAGATTTTATTCAGAGGATTATTGAAAATTTGGCCCAGCACCCGCCAGGGTTGGCTGATCATCGACCATAGAATAGTGATCGTTGACGCTTCTTGCCCCTGAGCAAACTGACCAAACCGCTCAATCATAAACCGCTGCGAGATGTCATTAGAAAACAGCGGCATTAAAACATTGGTGGCGAGCAGAATATAGCTAAAACTCAGGATACAAAAGGCCAATCCCAGGCGTGGGTAGCGGCGACTCGTGGCCAGATAAACGCCAACTCCAAATAATCCCACTCCCGCATCCTGGCGCACCAGCAAAATCAGCCCGGCCATCAGCCAGACCAGCCACCACCATCGTTTTTCTAAGGCAAACAACAGGGTAAAAACAAACAGGGGAATCTGGCAGAAATCATGAAAGTTAGAGAAGCTAGGGCCAATCACTGCATTACAGGTGTAATACCCAGCCAAAATCAGGAGGGCCAGGGCGGGCTGCAAGTAGTGCCTGGCTAGAGCGTAAAGAACCAGCCCAGCAATAGTGATCAAAGTAATCTGCAATACCACCAGGGTTGCCGCAGAAGGCGCTAGTGCATAGATAGGCAACCAGAGCAGCAGTGCTGGGGTAAAATGCTGACCTAAGCGGTGGTAAAAAACAGTCGGAATTTGACCATCCAGGGAAACGGCACCAGACAATACTGAAGATAGCGAGCTCTGGAAGAAATGGCCATGCATTCCATTCCAAAACACCTGGTTAAAAATGCCCTGATCGTAGGTCGCGTAGAAGGTGAAATATCGGTGTAGGGCCAGCGCTAAGGTAACGACAAAATAGAGTGCCGCGATCGCGAGAGCCCGCCGCCATCGGGAAAACAGTTGTTTCCCAAGGTCTGATAAACCCGAATTTTGCTGAGATAGTAGGGCTGAAAACTCGTTGGAAGAGGTCATGCAACCAGTCAATTCCCACAGTACCAGTGCCAGATGTTTAGCGTATCAGGGGTGTTTTACCTGCTAACCAGACATCTGAAATTTGAACATCATTATTCTACGGTACTAAGTTATTCTCCGGTACTGAGGGATAGGTCAAGCTGATGATTAAGGCTCAGAGGTCAGACTGGGGTGGCTGTTGCTGCATGCTGACAAAGCAAAATCACTGCTTGCATCGGTTGTTGCAACGATTGGCACTTTCACTGAACGCCGACCTTTCCAGGCGCGTGACAGAATAATGGTCAAGTGATCACCAGCAGCGTGGGCGATCGCAGACCTGGGTTCCACCATGACTGGTAAAGGAATTAGGGTCTGAAATTGCCCCAGACAGAATTCAAAGTCAAAGTAATTTTGGCAAAGGGCTGGTGGCATTAGAACCCCCCGCAATAACACCGTTTCAGGGGTAAGGCGGATTTCTAAGCACTCAGTATCTAGCTGGGGAATGGTGACGACAACTTTAACGTAAGCTCCCTGTTCCCGCACATCAATTTTTGGGATCCAGGTATCTCCCCGGTGGCCGACCCACAGAGTGGATTCAAGGAGCAAATCGCCCTCAAATAGCTGAGCCACTTGTTGATACAAGGCGCAAACAGCTAGTAAAATTTGGCAGTTCATCCAGGTCATTCCATTTCCTCATGGGAAGGGGTTATTCCGTCATTTCACTGAAATTGATCAAAATCGACTGAAATAACGCTGTTTAAAAACTTAAGCCAAAATAATAAGGAAATTGTGAGTTTTTCAGAACTAAACACAAGCTATATGGAAGCGTTAAAGAAGTATCGTCCTCCAGCCTCTCCAATCTTTGGAATCGCCCCTGTAGTCATCGCAATGGCCTATTGTCAGCGATAATTAAACCAAGTACCCAGAAAATTTCAGCTTAAAGAAATTTTGGTGGTGCCATCTCTAATCAATCAGTCATGGTTCATGGATTCGCGCATTGCCACGTCAGTTTTTGCCTTACTCTGCCAGTCAGCCTCACTCCTGGTCTACCAGTCAGTTCTACAAAACCAAGTTGGAGCAGCATTTATTGACTTATTACAGGCGATTTTGCAGGCAGAGCGAAATCTTGCGGCTGAAACACTGGATTGTTTTTACCAATATGGTCGCTGGTTTAAAGCCCTGGCAGAGAGCAATCAAAGCTGGCAAGATTACCTGCTGTCCCAGATTTTGCAAGATGACAACCCGTTTACCCGATCGGCCCAGCGTCTTGAATTAAGCGATTTACCCCCCGCCCTGGTAACGGCGGCTCGCCATGACTTGCAGATTTTACAGCAGCTCTATCATTGCGATCCGCAGCAGTTGAGTCAATGGTTCAAAAGTATAGCCAGGTTGCCAAACGACCCGATCGCCTGGCATCAAGAGCCAACCAATGGGGATGAGGCCAGTGCCATTCGGTTTAAGCTGTCGGCTGCAACCAACTGGGCTGATGAGTTAGAACGATTCGTTGAATATTACCGTCAGCATGGCACGGGGTTATTGGGTTCTTACCAGGCGCTCCGCTGGCAGAATGGTCAACTTGTGGGAATTGCCCAACCAGATCCAGTCAAATTATCTGACTTAGCAGGGTATGGGGCTCAGCGCACAGCCCTGGTCACGAATACCGAATTTTTGTTACAGGGCTATTCTGCATTAAATGTGTTGCTCTACGGCAGTCGGGGGGCTGGTAAATCTTCCCTGATCAAAGCGCTGCTTAACGAGTATGGCACGCAGGGGTTAAGGCTTGTGGAAGTCGCCAAGTCTGACCTTTTGAATTTGCCAATCATTGTGGAACAGTTTCGCGACCGCCCCCAAAAGTTTATTGTCTTTGTCGATGACCTCTCCTTTGAAGCAGACGAAGCGGCCTTTAAGGCTCTGAAGGTTGTGTTAGAAGGCAGTTTAACGGCCCGCCCTGTCAATGTTGTTGTCTATGCCACCTCTAATCGCCGCCATCTGGTGCGCGAATTTTTTGTCGATCGCCCCCGTCCCCAAGAGAGCGATGAGATCCACGCCTGGGATACCCTGCAGGAGCAGCTTTCTTTTAGCGATCGGTTTGGCCTTACCCTCACCTTTGAGCCAGCCGATCAGTCAACCTACTTGCAAATCGTGCAACACTTAGCCCGTCAGTCTAATCTCCCCCTCCCTGAGGCAGACCTCAACCATCGGGCGTTGCAATGGGCAACCCGCCATAATGGGCGATCAGGTCGTACTGCCAGACAATTTGTGGATTTCTTAACAGCGGAGCTGGCGATCGGGCAAGCATAGTCCAGTTAGGAAGGCTTCACCTGATTGCAATGGAACATTACGATCCAATGGTAAGATACGCAAGGTTTTAGATTGTTCTAAATCTTTATGGAATCTTTTGGAATGTTTCGTCTTTGGGCCGCAGGTCTGGTTTCATTCTCACTCGTAACGCTGGCAACTGTTACCCATCCCGATGGCGGCATTGCACAAGAATTAACTCCCAGCCCAAATCAAGCCAAGCCCATTGATCCCAGCGATCCTAATGTGCTGCGGCCCCAGGGTTCAGACACAAATATTTTGAGTATGGATGGGGGTAAGCGATTAATGGCAGAGGCGCAGCAATCTGTAGCCGCCCAGAATTACACAGTTGCCACCAAGAAGCTGCAAGACGCACGACAGGTCTTTAATCAGCTATCCAATTTTTATCAAGATTTGACTGGTAGCTTCTCTGGCATTGACCTGCGGATTGCCGATGCTAATCGTCGCAAAGCCCTGGAAGCTGCTCAAATGCGGGACGAAGCCACTTATCAATTGGCTTTAGTTCACCGGGCACAAAATCAGCCAGAGTTAGCCATTCCGCTACTGGTGCAGATTGTTCGGAGTCAGCAACCGACTCGTGAGTTAGGGCAAAAAGCTTATCAGCAGCTACTGGAGCTTGGTTTTGTGGATACGGCCTATCCTCGTCCCCGGGCTGAGCAACCCAAGACCGAGCAACCAAAAAAGTAGTCTCTGCTCAAACAAAATTTCCCTCAGGACTACCTAGCCCGTAGGACAAGGCGGGACAGCAAGCAAAGCAGTTTTTCTTTAGATCCGCTTAATCCCACGCCCGTGGGCATTAATCTGTCCCGCTTTAAGCAGATACCCGATTACACTAGGATTGGTGTAACAACCAATGATTGAAAAGTGAAGGGAGGATGAATGATTAACCCTGATCAGGTTGAGGCCATGATTAAGGCAGAACTACCTGATGCCCAGGTACAGGTGCAAGACCTGACTGGTGGAGGCGACCATTACCAAGTGACAGTCGTGTCATCAGTTTTTGAGGGTAAGGGGCTGGTTCAACAACATCAGCTTGTGTACGGAGCCGTCCGTCAGGCAATGTCTACTGAGGCAATTCATGCCCTGGCGGTGAAAACCTATACCCCCCAAACCTGGAAAACGAGTCAAACCAGGTAAGGGATTTGCAATTAAATAATGTACCCGCCGTCGGATGTGTTAGGCGGTAGCCGTAACGCATCGTGGGGGATTTTATTTTTACGCAAGTCCCTAATCTGGAGTAAGAAGTGTGATTTAAACCCGTGAGTAGCAACTATGAGCCCAGAAACAAAAGAGCGGATTGAGCAGTTAATTAGCAGCAACAAGATTCTGGTTTTTATGAAAGGCAATAAGCTGATGCCTCAATGTGGGTTCTCCAATAACGTCGTGCAGATCTTGAATGTGCTGGGCGTCCCGTTTGAGACCATCGATGTTTTAGAAGACCGCGAAATCCGCGAGGGGGTCAAGGAGTTTTCAAACTGGCCCACGATTCCTCAAGTTTATATTAACGGGGAGTTTATTGGCGGTTCCGACATTATGATCGAGCTATACCAAAATGGTGAACTGCAACAGAAGGTTGAAGTAGCATTAGCCTCTTAGCCGCTGCTCCCTCCAACAGAATTAATCTCTCAATCATCAAGAGGGGCGACCGCAGGTCAAAAAGCGACCGTGGCTGCCCCACCTACTGAATCAGCTTTACTGATAGTCGAATTGGGGCTCTGGATTCTCGAAATTGGAGGGATCATACAGATAACGAACAGCTTCTTCTTCTAATCGGTGAATTAAATGAGGCTCAAGCCCATTTGTATGCCGAAGTGCAGCCAAGTATCCATCCAGATACATGCGCAGGTCATCGAAGCGATAGCCCCGACTCCAAAGATCATTGAGCGCGTCCGTTAGTTTTTGGTAATGGCGAATAGTATGGGTATGCTGCAACATGGTCTGAGTAAAATTCGTCAATGTGATTGTCTATCGTTACGCGATAAAGCTCCTGCTTAAGACGATCGTAGTTCAAAAATATGTAAAATAAAGTTGAGATAATCTAACATTATCTAATTAAAAGATATGCATAGGATTTATTTTACCGTCAGGCTGTTGGGTAAAGACTTTAAATTTCTCTGATCAGGTAATATTCTCGGTGTTTCTGATTCCAGGAATGAAGGGGGTGCTGGGCGCTTGAAACTTCCTTTCAATTTATCCTATTTTTCAGCAGCGCCATATTTCCTGAGTTCCAACTATCGAGGGTAGCTTTAATTACAATCTGAAGTGTCAGGCTTTGTTAAGGTAGATACACCAATTATAAAACCCTTCATCTCCGTGGGAGCATTTTGTACTCAAATTATTGAAGCCAACCCTCACCTGCGATCGCTTTTGGGCTGGCATTTGCAGCAGGCTGGTTATGTGGTTTATCAGTCTGCAGATCTGCATCAAGCCCAGCAAGTATTTTGGCAGCGTCAGCCAACACTTGTCATTATGGACTCTGAGTTGCCAGATGGGGATGGGCTAGAGTTTTGTCGTTGGTTACAGCAGCAACAAACTTTGATTTTAATGTTATCGGCTCGCAATGCCGAATCAGATATTGTTGAAGGGTTAAAGGCAGGGGCTGATGACTATCTGACTAAGCCATTTGGAATGCAGGAGTTTTTGGCCAGGGTTGAGGCTCTGACCCGCCGGAGTAGAACAGTAGCACCACCGGCAGCTTTAGATTTTGGTGACTTAAAGATAGATTTGGTTCATCGCCGGGTTAGATTCAAGGGTGAAATTGTCGATCTGACGCCCCAAGAGTTTAGCCTATTGTATGTTTTGACTCAAGCTGGAGGAGTCCCTCTCAGCCGGTCTGAGTTATTGCGGCGAGCGTGGCCAGACGAGATTGATAATCCTCGCACCGTTGACACTCATATTCTCTCGTTACGTAAAAAAGTTGAAACCGATCCCCGCCAGCCCAACTTAATTCAGACAGTGCGTAATGTGGGTTATCGCTTCAATTTAGAAATGGTCACCTTACAGGCTGACTCCAGTACCTCCGGCTCTGACCATCCTAATGGCAACGGGAATCTATCGACTCACCGTAACCCAGTCTTACGATCGCCCAACCATCAAATTGCTGTGGGAGAACGGCGGTTTACATGACACTAATTGGGGTGGGGGTTGCTAGTCTCGCACAAGGGTTAAATTATCCCGATGAACAATGGTCTCTGCCCCTGGCCGTCCTAAGATTACTGAAATTTCATCTGAGTGGTGGCCCTTGATCTTCTCTAACTCTTGGCTGTTGTAGTTGACCAGACCGCGGGCGATTTCCTGTCCTGTACGATCGCAGAGTTGCACCGAATCCCGGCAGGCAAATTCTCCATCAATGGCAACAATTCCTGCTGCCAATAATGACTTGCCAGCATATCGGATTGCATTAACAGCTCCTTCATCTAAAAACAAACGGCCCGTTGGCACTAAACTGTGGGCAATCCAATGTTTACGGGTGCGGGTTGGGCGGGTCATGGGCTCAAATTGAGTCCCAACCGGTTTACCCTGTAAAATGGCGTTCAAATTTTCAGGTTTACGGCCCTCCATAATCACCGTTCGCACTCCGGCTCCGATGGCAATTTCAGCCGCTGCAATTTTTGTCACCATCCCCCCTGTGCCCCATCGCGTGCCACGGTTACCAACCTGCAACTCTTTTAACTGGCTCAAATGGCTGATCAGGGAAATCGGCTGTGCATCGGGGTGACTCCGAGGGTCAGCCGAGTAGAGACGATCCACATCCGTTAGTAAAAATAACCAGTCAGCTCGCACCAGACTGGCTACCAAAGCTGAAAGGGTGTCGTTGTCTCCAAACTTTAACTCATCTACGGCAACCGTATCGTTCTCATTCACGATGGGAATCACTCCCAAATTCAGCAATTCTTGAAAGGTTTGCTCTACATTCAAATAACTAGTGCGCTGTACCAGATCACCTCGGGTTAAAAGTACCTGGGCAATGGGTTGTTGCAAAGATGAAAACAAGTCATCATAAATACGCATCAATCTCCCCTGCCCGATCGCCGCCACTGCTTGTCTTAAGGCGATCGTCCGGGGGCGCTCAGAGATCCCCATACGGGCACAGCCCACGCCTACTGCGCCAGATGAGACCAACACAACCCGATTGCCCTGTTGGCGCAACTGGCTTAATGTCTCGACCAGACTGGCGATCGTGGCAAGGGCCAAGCTGCCGGTATCGGGTTGGGTCAGGCTAGACGTGCCAATTTTGACAACAAGGGTCTGTGACATAGAGCATCGAAATCGAGGATAAATTAGAACCAAAACAGTCTTACCATAGCAAGACGCCAGCCCCAATTAATTAGGACTGGCGTCTTACCAATGTGTTCACAGAATTTATAATTAAGGTCTTTATAAAAGTGGCTGACCCCATTTCAACTATTTATAGTGTAGTAGTTGAACTTAAATTATCTGATTTTTATAATCTTTTCTTTATATTTCAGCTTGTAATGTTTTGTGTCGGTAGATAATGAATTGTGAACCTACTGGTGAGGAAAGATAGAGGCTCCGAGGGCCTGAGATAACCATACTTCAAAGTTATGCAGGGAAGACCGTCGTGACGTTGAGTTCAGATCTACCATTGGCTGCACCAAAATTGTAAATAGCCCTAGCCGATTACCGGCTAAGACATCAGTAAACAAGCGATCGCCAACCATTGCCACTTGCTCTACTGGAAGCTCCATGGCTGCTACGACTCGCCTCAAGTGACGACGGGATGGTTTGGCGGCCCCCGAAATGTAGGGCACATCTAATGCCCTGGCAATCCGGCTGATGCGAGCCTCACTGAGATTGTTACTGAGTAACCACAGCTTTGCCACCTGACGAATAGTGCTAATCCAGGGCATCAAAGCTTCAGAAGCTTCTACAGAACGAACCGGAACTAATGTCTCGTCTACGTCCAGCACCAACCCACCTAAGTGATGTTGTTGCAAAATTTCTGGGGTCAGACTGAGTACAGTGCCAGGTAGTACAAGATTTGGTTCCAGAAGTTTACCCCAAGTCATAGTTGTTGCCAGAATTAACCAGGATTGCCAGTGGGTTGAGGGGAAGTCGTTTTCGGTTGAGATAATTTTGGTGCGGTCTCCCGCTGAGCATGAATTAACTCTTGAGCGGTCTGATGCTCAGTAAGGGTGCGGCTAAAGACATGAGTTCCATCATATCGGGCCACAAAATAAAGATAATCGGTTTGCTCTGGGTTTAAGGTTGCCTTCAAGCTGGCTAACCCAGCACCCGCGATCGGGGTTGGCGGCAGTCCCGAATTGAGATAGGTGTTGTAGGGAGAGGGAGTGTTGACTTCAGCGAAGGTTAAGGGACGATCAGGCGTTTGTTGAATACCTAACCCGTACTCCACGGTTGGATCGGCTCCCAGAGACATCCCCTGCTTTAAGCGATTGTGAAATACCCCCGCAATGCGCGATCGTTCATTGGGAACCACCGACTCTTTTTCAACAATGCTAGATAGGGTTACCCATGCAGCAAGAGTCATGGACTGGTCTGACTGTTGGTAAACAGGTAAGGCAACCTGTTCAAACCGAGCTAACATCTGTCTGATCACAGCCTCAGGGGTCACTTTTTCCACTGCTACTTGGTAAGTATCGGGAAACAGATAGCCTTCTAAGCGGGGATAGCCACTGTTGGCTTGAGGGAGCCAGGGATAATCTGTTGCAGTAAATTGTTGGGTTGCTTGCAAAAAATCTCTGGCAGAAAAGAACCCTTGAGACTGAAAGTAATGGGCCATTTGCTTGAGGTTCCATCCCTCTGGGATGGTAAAACTCAGCCGCGCCACATCTCCTGACCAAATCTTTGCGGCAATGACTGGTAGAGAATCAGTCCGAGGGAGGGCATAGGTTCCGGCTTGAAAGCTCCCGGCCCCATCTTGGGTGGCCAACCAGCGGGCCCAAAGGTTCCAGGCTGTAGCGGAGCGAATCAGACCCAGGCTGTGCAATTTTTCTCCAATCTCACGGGCGGAAGTGCCCTGTTTAATCTTAAAAACAACAGACTTTTGATCAGTTGCCCCTGTGGCTAGATCCGGGGGTGAAATGGCCCAGATCCACCAGGCGTGAGCCCGCCATGCAGTAAATCCTAACCCTACCAACAAAGTTAGTAGCAGCAGCAACCGTTTTGAGCCATTGTTGAATCCTTTCATTGGCATTATTCAAATTGCTCTAGTAACTGTTCCTCAATCATGGGTAACAGAGGTTCGATCGCCGTTAATTCTGCTTCAGATAAAAGTTGCGGTTGCTGGCGCTCGTCTATGCGGGCTAGAATCAGGAAAGGATCCAACGGGGCATAAACCCCATATTCCTGTTCTTCACTGTAGAAGCTAGCCAGAAACTGTAATTCTTCTTCAGCCTCCTCCCCAGATCCATTGGTCTCGACTCCAACTTCAAGGAATTCAGCTTCCTCTGCCAGTTCTGGGAGCTCACCCTCCACAGTTAGAGTAACCGCTGTGCGTTTAAGAACAAGGTTCTGTTCTTCTAAAACGGCTTTAGCGATCGGGAAAATCTGTTCGATTTCTTGTTCATCCTCGACAGGAACAGCTTCCTCCTCTTCTTCATCCCCCTTCCAAGCAATGATTTCTACTGGAAAGTCAACTGGTAACAGCAGCACATAGTCTTTCCCTTCAACCTCAAACGCATGCTCCACCGTACAATTGATCGTTCGCCCCGTGTCATCGGTCAGGGTAATTGTCTCAACATCCAATTCAAAATCGTCCTCTTCCATGCCCACTTATTCCATCTCCATTTCGGTCATTCTACATGGTTCTGCCCCCTTTCCTCAAATTTCTCCAGTTGAAGAGAAATCATGGGGGGCTAGGTCTTATATCACAGGGTAGATTGGTTTGGGAGACCTGTAGCCGTCGCTGGTCTAGCCACTGTTGCAAAATCAATGCTGCGGCTTTGCGATCAATTAGCCCTTTATTACGAGACGGTGAAAGATGCTCTGCCCGTAACAGTTCTTCAGCCTGATAAGAAGTAAGTCGCTCATCCACATATTCCAATGGCAGATTCAGGATCTTTGCTAGTCTGCTGGCCAGCTTTTGCACCTGCCGCGCCTGAAAACCCACGTCACCGCCCATCGTGTAAGGCAGGCCAACAACTAAAATTTGCACCTGCCGTTGCTTGATAATCCGCTGTAATTCATCGACAAGATGTGAAAATGAGGTATGCTCGATCGTCGTCAGACCTGCTGCAATCAAACCGGTGCCATCACAACCAGCGACTCCAACCCGCTTTTTACCAATGTCTAATCCCAATGCAGAAATTTGCATGCATCTGACTCGCTAACAGCAGGGCCCTTCGTGAGGAGGCTCAGAAAGGTCGGTCGAAGACGACAGATTCACTGGCCGCTGACCTGCATCAGGGTTAGAGCAAGGCCGACCAAAACTGCTACTTTTCAAGAGACGACGCTTAGAACCTGGGTCGATCGACTGAAGCTCTGAATGCAAAACAGAGACCCGCCCTGGCACAGGCTTACGAGCCGGTTGCAAGCTTTGTAAGACTTCAGGCAGCTGTAACCCCTCTAGAGAAGCAGGCTTTGCTTCCCTTAATTTATGCCAGACTGAGCGAGACATCAATAGGGTATGAGAAGTCCGTTCTGCACCTGATCGTTCTAAATATTCTTCTCGCTCAGGCTGATAATCTGGTGAAACTAATTGGATTGGTTTCTCAGGGAAGTCTTGAGCGATCCGGGCAATCTGAGTCATCAATTCTGGATAGAGCCAGGTATAAGCCGGGTGAACCGTTAATTCAACTCGGTGAGGTTGACTGCCATCTCGGTAGAGTTGAATTTGAAAGTAGCCGATCGCCGCTCGACGTTGCGGCTCAAAGACGTACCCACTGACGACCTCTGTTTGACTAAACCAATTTTTCAGACCTGTAATGAGAGACCGGAGTAAACTTGTTTTGAAATCAACGACATGACGATCAAAAACCTGCCTTACCAACGGCGGCATGGAAACCGTATCCAGCTGATATAGCAGTTGGGCATCCGCATTGCTGACAGGGAGTAAATTGGGCAGATCTGGCTCTCGCTCAGCTAGCTCTTGTAGCCGCGCTGGAGGAATTTCCCAGTATGTCATCTGGGCTAGCGGTTGAAACCCATTCTGGCGGTAGAGCGCCAACTGTTGTTGATCAGACGCATCAACCTCCAGTACCCAGGTGCGTGCTTCCCAGATTGTTTCAAAGCAGTAGCGCAACAAATGGGAGCCCACTTCAGAAAGTAAGGGAACTACTGATACCGCAGATCTGGATCCTGTCTGATCAGATTGCCCCACCACAATTTGATCAACCCGCCATGTACTGCGGGTACAGTTAAAAGGGGAAACTCGAATCACCCCCTGAATTCCGTTACTATCTTCAGTTGTGGCGCAGAACAGATTACGACGGGGTTTTAACAATTGCCCCAGCAGTTGTCGCCATTCAAAAGCATTGCATTCTTGTTCAGCACCAATGGAGTAGTGAGTGGCCCCATCCCTCCCGTATTCCTCACACAAACGCTTAATTGCCTCCGAGTCGCGGTAATAGGCGGGCCGGATCACTAACGGTGGGGGTGTGGAAAGCATTGAAGTCATTGTTTGAGTGGGTAGAAAGAACAGTTCAGGTTAGTCCAAGCCATAGACTATATTTTAATCGGTTTCCTGGTAAAGTTAGGGGCCTTGATTGCCTGAATCAGTTGGCAAACTCACTGATCGAATGAGTACGACTGGTGTTTGTTCGTCTGCATTGCCAGCCGGGTTGCGAATCAGTGCCTGTTCTAACAAACGTTGAGAGACTCCCGATGATGCAGCCAAAATCTTGACCGCCTGTAAATCATTGACATCTACGATCGCCGCTGCCAGCCCTGTCTCTCGCTGAATCTGATCCACAACTGCTTGAGGCTGATCGGGCCCCAGCACGATGAACTGATCGTAGGGCGGGAGAGTACCTGTGACATCATCAATTAAGCGGGCTTGCTCCCCAGCCAGTTGGTAAAATACGCCGGGTTTGCCGAAGACCTTAGCGATCGCCCCAATCAGAAAAGCCCACAATACCCGCACTGGCCCAACAATATCGATCAGAGCCTGCATACCACAGGCTGTAGCCAGGCTGGAAGTCGGCAAAAATAAGTAACATAACCGGCTTGCCACCCAGCCCGGTTTAATCTCTGCAGGGTGACGATAGCGTCCCTGCATGATGGCGATGGGTGTTTCCCCGATCGTTACAATGTCGCCAGCTTCAGCATGAGGCATAACATAGCGGCGAACAATTTCTACAGGATCATCTAACGTTGTTAGGAGGTGAGTTTTGATCGGTAAAACAGTGGCGTTGGTAGCAGACCGCCAGTTTTTGTTGGAATCTTCTGGCTTGGGAAACTTGAGGGGGACGACCACATGACCGACTTTTGGGATTCGACCTTGTGGCCCATAGGTTAGGTAGTGAACCTTAACCCAGGCAGCCTTAAGATCTTCTAAATTCGATCCTTGAATCTCAAGAGTGACTTCAAACTCTGTCTGTTTACCTGTTTTGACAATGTAGCCAAACCAATAACCATCAGAACGGGCCGGAGCGTCAACATGGCGGGGCGTCACGCGGGTAGTCCAGGTGACGTGATCCAGACTACCGCTTGAGAGTAAGGTTACTTCTGTTTTCAACTCCAGCACCATAATTTCCAGGCACCTCGTGCGATTAAGCAACTCCAGTTTTCCCACTAGCAGGTAGCGGTTTGGGTCATAGACTTCCAGTTCCCATCGCCCCGGCAACATCACTAAAGCATTGCCGACTCGACGACGGTATTGAATCTCCAATGCCAGCAGAAAAGCCGCGACCAGCACTGCGATACTGCCTAAAATAATGCCAATAACCTGAAGAATTGCCACAAGTTTGCTTCCTACGTCCTACCTGTCTCGTCTCTATGGTTAGATAGTGGCTAAAATTTCGTCATCAACAGAAAAATCAGGCTCTATCTTCTCCCTGCCTGAGGCCAGGTAATCATTCTGAAACGCATCTTGTAAACCAGTAATCAGGTCGTAGCCAGGCTGCCATCCTAGATCCTGTTTAGCCTTTTGAATTGAGGCAAAAAAATGGTTTGGCCGCAGGGGAAACGCTTTCCGCTTGCCAAAGTCAAATTGCTTTGGGTTGTAGTTGACGATTTTCACGGTTTCCGGGGCTTTACCCGCTGCGATCGCGCAGGCCCGAGCCAGTCCATTCAGGGTAACAAACCGATCTCCTGAAACGTTGTAGATGTGACCGATGGCTTGAGTATTGCCAAGCACCTGAATCATCGCGGTTGCAAGATCCTGGACATGCCCCAGTTGGGTGATATGGTCGCCGTGGCCAGGGATGGGAATGGGGCGATTCCGGATAATGCGATCAAAGAACCAAGCCTCCAGATCGTTATAATTTTTGGGGCCGTATATATAGGTAGGGCGAATTGAAGTAAAAGGTAAGCCCTGCTCCGCTAAAAATACTTCGGTATCGTGCTTACCTTTGTGGCGACTTTTGGGATCAACCGGATCCCCTTCTAGGTGGGGCATCTGATCGGATTTGAGATAGACTCCAGCAGAGCTCATGTAAACAAAGTGCTGCACCCGCCCTTTAAAAAGGTCTGCGAGGGGCTGGGTATCACTCAGCTCTCGCCCATTATTATCAAAAATGACATCGAAATCCTTGCCGGTCAACTTCTCCTGCATCTCAGCCGTATTACTGCGATCACCCTGGATTTGCTGGACATCGGGAGCCGGTAAGGGTTTATTGCCCCGATTAAACAGGAAGACTTCATGCCCCTGCTTTACTAAGAGCTGGGTTAAGTAAACCCCGATAAACCTTGTACCGCCCATCATCAGGATTCGCATGCTGTGTTAATCCCTACCTAACGATAATCTTTTATCTTAGGACGAACTGACCTCCGAAAATGAATTGCTAAGGGGGATTTCCCATATCAGTCCCTGGTTTTATTCAAAATCTTCATTAAATCCCTCAAAATCATCAAGCTTCAGCGTTATTTCTGTAAAGCAGCCGATAATCCATAAAAAATCCAGGAAAATAATAATTGGGACTGCTTATCTGGCATGTTCTGCTGCAATCCATTTATTTTATAAGGGTGTGAGACCGTGACAACATTCGATGAGAAGGCGAGTCACGCTGCTATCACTAGTGTTGGTGACCATAGCTGCATTTTTGTGCTGCCACGAGCCTTTACTGTGGTGCAGGCAGTTCACCTAAAACGGGAATGTCAGCAAGTTTTTCAGCAAAACCCTGACCTTTCATCCATCGTCTTTGACTTAAGCCAAACCACATTTATGGATAGCAGTGGGCTGGGGGCTTTAGTGGGTTGTTGGAAACTGGCCCGTAATTACAGGGTGCCACTGACACTAAAAGATGTCTCGCCCCAGATTCGATCAATTTTGACGCTGGCAGACCTAACTGATCTGTTTCACATTCACCCAATCGCCCAGCCTGAACCAGCAATCGTTGACTCTCAGAGGGTTCAGGCTGGCATCATTGAACAGTCTCCCATCCCTGAACCTGAATTTATTACCCATTCATCGGTTCATTCAATCGCCAAGCGCATGGTTGATATTGTTGGAGCGTTGGTAGGCTTGAGTATTACAGGCATTCTATTCATTCCGATCGCAGTTGCCATTAAATTAGACAATCCTGGCCCTATTTTCTTTGGCCAAACTCGTTGCTCCTGGATGGGTCGCCGCTTTAAAATGTGGAAATTCCGCTCTATGGTAGCTGATGCTGAAACATTAAAACATTTAATTAAAAACGAGGCCAGTGGAGCCATTTTTAAGAATGCCAATGATCCTCGAATTACACGGGTAGGCAAGTTTTTGCGAAAAACAAGCCTGGATGAACTACCGCAATTTTGGAATGTCTTGAAGGGGGAAATGAGCCTGGTTGGAACCCGACCCCCTACACCTGATGAAGTCCTGCAATACGACATCCCCCATTGGCAACGGCTAGATATTAAACCA
The DNA here is from genome assembly GCA_046080785.1 of Leptolyngbyaceae cyanobacterium. Taxonomy (GTDB): domain Bacteria; phylum Cyanobacteriota; class Cyanobacteriia; order Leptolyngbyales; family Leptolyngbyaceae; genus JBJTUO01. The sequence goes on from JBJTUO010000118.1 coordinate 26,885, forward strand.
GGTATGACTGGCGAATGGCAAGTCAATGGACGATCGTCTATTTCTAATTTTGAAGACATTGTTCAGTTTGACCTGAGGTATCAAGAAAACTGGAGTTTGTTCTATGATTTGCAGTTAATTCTAAGAACGATTGTAATTATTTTTCACAAAAATTCAGGTGCTTCTTGAGCAGTTAAGTTACGTGCCCATCTGAATCATTTGACAGATCAGCTTTGCAGTTGCTGGAGCCAATAGGATGCCATTGCGATAGTGGCCAGTTGCGATTAA
>JBJTUO010000119.1:0-4304 GCA_046080785.1 Leptolyngbyaceae cyanobacterium
ATCAAAGGCAACCGCTATCGCCTGATCGTTTCAATTAATTATCAAAAGCAAATCGTCTACTTCAAATACTTCCTGACACACGCTGAATACAATAAGGATACCTGGAAAAATGACCCTTACTTTTGATCGTCAATCCTATGCCAACCTCCTGGTAGAAGTTCTGCCGCAACCCATCAAAACTGAAGACGAGTACCAGAGAGCATTAATGATTGTTGAATCTCTGATGCACAAGCAGGAGCCAACCCCTGAAGAAGACCGGGTACTCGATCTGTTTGTCATTCTGATTGAAAAATTTGAGTCTGAGCAGTATCCCCTACAAAATCTGTCAACCCCCCACAGCCGACTCTTGCACCTGATGGAATCCAGTGACCTGAAACAAACTGATTTGCTGGGAGTCTTCGGCTCCAGTGGCATTGCTTCTGAAGTCATCAATGGCAAACGCGAGATCAGCAAAAACCACGCTCAGAAGTTAGGCGAGTTCTTTAAGGTGCCCCCAGCTTTATTCCTGTTCTAACGCTTTGTTAAAATGAGAGAACAAGGTGCGACAACGGGGCAGGCAGAAATGGCAGGACGCAAGCAAGTCGATTCACTCCAGACCCTTCTGACACAGGATTGGCTATTGGAGATGGCGGGCGATCGCTATTTCGCCCGGGGCGAAGACTACTTCCGTCGAGGATACGTTCACGATCTGGCCGTGGAAGGGGATGGACTGACCGCCCGGGTTACGGGCACCGAGGACTATTACGTGGAATTGTGGGTTGAGGATAGTGAACTCCAGGCGAACTGCACCTGCCCCCTGGGAGTAGAAGAGATCTTCTGTAAACATTGTGTTGCGGTAGGACTGACCTGGCTTGCCAATCCCAAGGCGGCTAAGGCTCAGAAAAGCAAGCGTCCGGCTCAAAAGCCAGTCACGATGCAGGAGGTGGAGGATTTTCTGGAACGGCAGGAGAAATCCACCCTGCTCCAGTGGATTCTGGATCGCGCCCAGCGAGACGATGACTGGCGACAGCAGTTGTTCCTCAAGGTTGCCTCCCAGCGTCCGCAGGGACTGGATCTCACCACCTTTCGGCGGGCGTTGCGGGATGCGATCGCCGTTCGGGGTCTAATCGAGTGGGATGAAGTGAGTGGCTACGCCGATGGCATCAGCTCTGTATTGGATTCCATCCAGGACTTACTGGACGATCACCCCGCTGCGGTCATCGAACTCTGCGAATATGCCATCTCATTGATTGAGACGGCATTGAATTCAGTCGATGACTCCAGCGGGGAAGTAGGGAGCATTCTGGAAGCATTTCAGGAATTACATGTTGAGGCGTGTGAATTGGCCCACCCTGATCCCATTGGGCTGGCGGAGCATTTGTTTCAGGGCGAGATGGAAAGTGGCTTCGGCAGCTTTTCCAACGCGGTGGAAATCTATAGAGACATTTTGGGCAACGCCGGACTTGCCTATTACCAGGAACTGGCGGAGAAAATGTGGCAGGAACTTTCGACGCTAACATCGAAGGATTCCGGGGAATGGAATTACAAGCGACACAAACTGCAACGCATTTTAGAAACCCTGGCCAAGCAAAGGGGCGATCTGGAAGCCGTGGTGGCCATCAAACGGCGGGATCTCTCCAACTCGCGCACCTATCTGGAAATTGCTCAACTCTACCTCCAGGATGGCCAACTTGATCGCGCTCTGGAATGGGCAGAATCAGGACTAAAGGCATTGGATCGTCCCGATGCCAATTTGAGAGATTTTGTCATCGAAGAATATCATCGCCGGGGACGGGTGGAGGAGGCGATGGAACTGGTCTGGCAAGCCTTCACCCAATCGGTCACGTTGTATGGTTACCAGAAGCTTAAAACTCAGGCGCATCGGGTTGATCAGTGGGAAGTCTGGCGCGATCGGGCACTTGCCCACATTCGACAACAATTGGAACCGCCGACCCCCCCTCCCCAACCGCCCAAGACAACCCAAACCAGTCGCAGTCGATCTGCTCAGGCCAGACGGGTTGCCTCCTCCCCGACCTGGAATCCGGCTGGTATGGTTGTAAGGGATCGCTCCCTGCTGGTCGAGATCTTTTTATGGGAAGGCGAAGATGAGTTAGCTTGGCAGGAAGCCCAGGCGGGGGGCTGTTCTAAAAAACTCTGGCTCAAGCTGGCAGAGCGTCGCCAGGAGACTCATCCCGCCGATGCTTTGCCGCTGTATCAACAGGAAATTGAGCCGCTGATTCAACAAACCAATAACACGGCCTATGCCAATGCCATTTCCTTCCTGCATCGAGTGCATGATCTGATGCTGCGGTTGAATCAACAAGCTGAATTTCAGGCGCTGGTTGCCCATCTGCGCCAAACCTATAAAGCCAAGCGTAATTTCATCGCCCTGCTGAATCAGCAGAAGTGGTAATCATGCCGATGTTTCCGTTCCAGTTTGCGTCTGTTTTACCTGTGTTCTGGCAGAGAATGAATGGAGAAGACCAGCCATTCTCTGTGGAGAGGTATGGTGATCTCCTACGATCGCAACCCATCACCGACGAAACTCCCGGTCTGATTCTGAAAGACTTTCATACTGTCCTGGACTTTCTGCAGGGACAGGAAGTATCGGTAAGCGGAGTCCATCAACTGATGCAACTCAAGTTTCTACCCGACCTGAATCAGCGGCTCAGCCATCCAACCGACGTTCAACTCAAGCGCCCGGTGCAAAAATCCTATCCCTACATCCACGGACTCTATCTCGTGCTGCGGATGCTGGGGATCGCCCAGATTATCCCCCAGGGAAAGACCCAAATTCTGGAGGTGGATGAAACACTTCTGCAAACCTGGAACCAACTCAACCCGACTGAGCAGTATTTCGCCCTGCTGGAAGCCTGGTTGATGTTGGCGGACGAAGCGGTGATTGGTGAGCAGGGCGGGGGGTCTCTGAATCAACCGCTTTATAAAATAGCGCTGTTTTGGGCGGGAACCCCCGACAATACCCTGAAATTTCCAACCTACAAAGACCAGAACCAGGTGCAGTTTATTCCTGGGTTGCACAATCTGGCATTGCTGGATTTATTTGGGCTGCTATCCATCCAAACGGGTGCAACTGAAGCGGGGCAGAGTTGGCGGATTCAGCAGGTCCAGAAACTGCCCCTGGGTGATGCGTTGATCCGTCTGACGGTTCAAACCTGCAAAGACAGCCTCACGAGTTGGGAATCTGCCTCCAACCAATCCTCTTCTTCCCAGATTGATTTTGGGATTTTGCAGCCCCCATTGCAGCCGTTTTTCCCTCAATGGCAGACGGTCTGGACGTTACCTGGACAGGGGTTCCAAGCGGGGACTTACACCTTTAAGGTCTCCCTGGGCAAAGTTTGGCGGCGGATTGCCATTCCGGCAGACCTGGAGTTGGATGATCTGGCGATCGCGATCTTAGGCAGTTATGAGTTTGACGCAGACCATCTCTACGAATTTAGTTACAAGGATCGCAGGGGTCTGGAGTGTCAGATTCTCCATCCAGTCTGTGAAGAACCGCCCTTTACTTCCGAGGTCAGAGTTGGGGACCTGTCGCTGTTACCGGGACAGGCGATGACTTTCCGGTATGACTTTGGCGACAACTGGAAATTTAAAGTTGAGCTGGAAACCATTACCCCAGCCGACTCAAAATTGAACCATCCGACAGTGCTGGAGAGGCATGGAAAGGCACCGGAGCAATATCGTAACGATGGAGAATGGTGATTGGTAAGGTGTTCTACCGAATCTGCCAGTGAGCCTCCTGCCGCTTTTTTCGATGCGAGATAATGGGGATAGGTCAAGCCCGTTTGCCAGTATAGACATTGGATTCCTGCCAGGGAGGTTCAACCTATGATTTGCGATTCCTGGACAATTCACGAAGATTGGTTCAGTCGAGGTAAGGAAGATGCCTGGTCTAACCTGGATTATTCACGAACTCCTCAATTATTGGCTGTCATTCCCGTGCAAACGGGAATCCAGGTTGGGCACCTTCTACCAGAGTGGATTCCCGCCTTGTATGTTTAGGGAAGGGGGGTAGCCCTCAGGTGGCGTGGTTGCACCGGGAGCAGGGGAAGGACAGAGTCAGAGCGTATGCGAATGGGGTTGCCCGCAGGGTTTGTCAGGTGGAGCCGGGACAGATGGTCAACCGAAGGCGACAGATGGAGTTATGACAAGGGCGATCGCAGCTTAATCTTTTTCCAGTCGTTGAACTTCATCGATCGCCTGGTGATGGTAGCGATCGCTGGAGTCATCGGCAGCATAGAGCGACCCAGTATCAGCAATAATGCCTTTCAATTGACCTTTTGGCTTCTGAGCCAGTGCCGAAACTG
>JBJTUO010000120.1:0-9904 GCA_046080785.1 Leptolyngbyaceae cyanobacterium
GCATCGCCTTGGAAATAGGCATCGCGAGCCTGCGAATCTTGCAAAAATTTGACAATAATAGACGAAGGAACGCCCTGGATTACCACCATATCTAATATCAGCAGGATAGTTAAAACATTAAGCCCTAGGAGAATGACAAGAAGTAAGAGCTTCCATTTCCTTGTTTCTATGGGTTTCAACTGTCTTGATCTCCAGGCTTTATTCAATCCTTTAAAGAACTCCTGATGTATATTAATCCTTCAGGATAGGTTGGAGGGGTGCGTTGCCCCCAGCAGCCCCTCGTTTGAGAGAAGCCTGACAGCAAAAATATGTGGCATTCAATCAACAATCCCTGTAGCAGGCTTAAATCTAAGCGTCATGCAACGCTTAATTAAAAATTATCCTCTTTAACTTGTTGTCATTTAAATACAATGACAACAAGTTAATTGAAACTTGATGGCATCGGATGCTAATTTAAGTTGGGATAAACTAGTACCCAGGCCGGAGCTTAGCGCCACAATAGGACATAAAAAATGGGTTTCCTGTTTGTGCCCTCTGATCCCCACAAAAGTAGGGATCAATTTATTCCGCTTTGACCAGGGGTAGGGCTAAGCCTTAAACGCTGACTTGCCAGCAAAGTGGGCTGCTTTGCCTAGTTCCCGTTCAATCCGTAGAAGCTGGTTAAACTTGGCGACCCGTTCACCCCGGCAGCCAGACCCTGTCTTAATCTGACCAGACCCTGTTGCAACCGCCAGGTCGGCGATCGTGACATCTTCCGATTCGCCAGAACGGTGAGACACCATATAGCTGTAGTTGTTTTTGCTCGCTAAATCGATCGTGTCCAGGGTTTCTGTTAGCGTCCCAATCTGGTTGACTTTGATCAGAACGGAATTAGCAATTCCGGCTTTGATGCCTTCTGCCAGAATTTTTGCATTGGTGCAAAACAAATCATCCCCGACTAATTGGACTGTCGAACCGATCGTCTCGGTCAACAACTTCCAGCCCTGCCAATCGGTCTCCCCCATACCGTCTTCTAGAGAAACAATGGGATACTGAGCGGCCCAGGATTTCCACAAATCCACCATCTCTTCCGAACTCTTGGCAGGGATGTTGGACTTAAAGAAGACGTATTTGCCATCCTGCCACAGCTCGCTGGTGGCAGGGTCGAGACAGATGGAGATGTCTTCTCCAGGACGATAGCCCGCTTTTTGTATGGCTTCCAGAATGACGTCGATCGCCTCGTCGTTGGATTTCAAGTCAGGGGCAAATCCCCCTTCATCCCCCACGCCTGTACTGTAGCCTTTTTTGTGCAGGATAGTTCTAAGCGCATGGAAAGTTTCTAGCCCCATGCGAATCGACTCTGCAAAAGAAGGAGCATTATGAGGGGCAATCATGAACTCCTGAAAATCTACGGTATTATCCGCATGACGACCGCCATTGATCACATTCATGCAGGGCACAGGGAGAAGGGAAGCGTTTGTGCCACCCAGGTAGCGGTAAAGCGGCAGCCCAGTAGTAGCCGCACCGGCTTTGGCTACCGCTAAGGAGATGGCCAAAATTCCATTGGCACCGATCTCACCTTTATTGGAGGTGCCATCAATTTCCAGCATTCTCAGGTCGATCGCCCGCTGGTCAGTCACATCCATCCCTTCCAGGGCTGGGCCCAATTTAGTATTGGCGTTTTCGACTGCCTTTAACACACCTTTGCCGCCATACCGCTTCGGGTCACCATCCCGTAATTCCACGGCTTCCTTTTCTCCCGTAGACGCTCCGGAGGGAACGATCGCCGATGCGGTAGTACCATCCTCCAAGCTTACCTCCGCTTCAACAGTTGGGTTTCCCCGTGAATCTAAGACCTCACTGGCAACGATGGCTGCGATTCGGTTGATGTACATCGTGAATACTCCTTCGATTCCCAATTGGCTGAGCTGCGCGGGAGTCAGGGTGACCCTCCAATTCCGCATAGCAATAGTAGCGTATGGTGGATTGATTGCAAGTACTTCGTCAATACAGTTAGGCACCCTGCGTCGAGATTACCTGACATAAGGCGGTGGTCAGTTGCTCTAACTGGGTGGGGGTATGGGTTGCCATCAGCGTTAGTCGGAGCCGACTGGTGGGCACCGTGGGGGGGCGAATCGCAGGGATGAAGAACCCTCTCTGTTGCAAGGCCTGACTGACCTCCAGGGCAATCGCAGGACTGGCAACCTGCAGGCAAAGAATGGGAGCCTCTGAAGGCAGGAGCGCATCGGCTGGGCTGCGGCCCATTGCCTGATCGAGTAATCCCTGCTTCACAAGCTGGACATTGTGCCAAAGTTGTTGGCGACGTTCTGGCTCGGTACGCAAAATGGCGATCGCAGCCAAAGCAGCGGCGGTATCTGCTGGAGAAAGGCCGGTGGTGTAAATCCATCCAGATGATCGGTTGCGGAGGTAGTCAATCAGACCTGCGGAGCCAGCAACATAACCCCCCAGGCTGCCCAATGCCTTGCTGAGGGTCCCGACCTGCACCAGCGATCTGCCAGTGCAGCCAAAATGCTCCACACATCCAGCCCCCGTTGGCCCCAATACGCCGGTGGCGTGGGCTTCATCGACCAGCAGCATGGCTGCAAACTGATCCGCCAGGTCTAATAATTGGGGTAAGGGACACAGATCTCCATCCATACTGAAGACGCTATCTGTCAGAATCAGGCAGCGTCGGTAACGATGGCGCTGTTGTTTTAACAGGTCTTGAACTTGAGAAATATCTCGATGGCGATACTCCAGAATGGTAGCCTGACTTAAAATGGCACCATTCTTGAGGCTGGAGTGATTATACTGATCGGCCAGAATCAGGTCTCGCTTACCCACCAGGGCACTCACCGTTCCTAAGTTGGCCAAGTAGCCAGAACTATACACCAGCGCCGCCTCTGTTTGTTTCAACTCTGTGATCGCCCGTTCTAATTGCCCATGCAGATCCCGGTGGCCTGTAATCAAACGAGAGCCTGTCGCCCCCGTGCCATCGGTCTGGGTCGCCCCGATCGCCGCCTGAATCAGGCGGTCATCGCCAGCCAGACCCAGATAATCGTTGCTGGCGAAATTTACAACACTTTGGCCATCTAAGGTGATTTCGGCACCCGGTCGCCCCGCGATCGATTTGACAGAGCGATACCAACCAGCCCGATGAATTGTCTCCAGTGCTGAATCAATCCAAGCATAGGGATCGGCTGCCATCAAAAATTCTCCGAGATACTCCCGCATTGATGCGCGGGGAGGGATAGGAGCGGTGATTGAGCCCGGCTGCTTAAAACCCTAAGAATAGGGAAATTTGGAAGGTAAACCATGGCTGGGGATCGTCGGTTACGGAGCGCCAGATCGCCTGACTGGGAAAGGCGATCGACGCAACACTCAGAAAAAACAAATTTTGCGAGATCGACCAGCGGGTCGTGAACAGTAGCTCCTGCCCAATGCTGCGAGCGTCTAAATTTGCCAGAGCGGCTTTCCCATTCAAGTTGTTTAACTGGTCGGCAAATAAATAAAAGTAATCCAACGAAAATTGTAGCGTACTGGTGGGGTTGACTTTTAGTTCTACCCGATGGGAAAGAACATTGGAATTGCCGTAGACCTTTGCTAAATTAATGCCCTGTAACCAATCTCCCAGACCGCCGCCACGCAGGGTGTCAAACCCTTCAAAGTTGCGGGTATTGGGGTTATCGCCACTGAACCCGGCAAAGCGGTAGCTGATACTGGGCCGCCAGGACAGATTGCTGAGGGTATAGCCCAACCAGATGTAACCCGCCTGAGCTGCCATGGGAAAGTTGGTATTCCACTCATAAGCATACTCACTCTCCAGCCAGAGCCCATCCAACCCAAAAGGGGCAGTCAAGCGCAAGCGGGGATTAATCACCTGCAATCCCTCTCGCTTTTGAGTATCCCCATTGGGAAAAATGTAAACCGCATTGGATTGGGGAATGGTGATGTAGGCAAGGGCCGCCTCAATCCTGCGATTGTCGTTGTATTTGAGATTGACTCCAGCAAAGCGTGTGTTGGTATCGGCGATCGGCAATTCATCGGGGTTCAAATAAAACCCCTGCAGCAAGAAATTCCCCAGTCGGAGATTGGCTAAGAGGGTGTTATCGTAAGCGGTGCGGGCATTGAGGTAACTGGCCCCTCGTTCCAGGGCGTTGACCGACCCCAATACCTGCCCAAACAGAAAATTGCGGTTGAGTTGGAAGTTTTGTCGCCCTGCTGAAATATTAAGAGCCACAGGAGCGCCTTTTTCGGCAAAGAGCAACCCGCCGTAGAGCTTTTCTACTGCGCCGTAAAAGCGAGTGTCAGAACGAAAGATATCCGGTGCCAGGGTGGCCGATTGCAGGTAAGAGAAGGCTCCATAGACATAGAGGGGAATTTGTCCAACTTTAGTAATTCCCGCCACTCCCGGTTCGATATAAAACTCCGGCCAGGTAATCGTGCCCCTGGGCTGGTAGTCACCCTGCACAAAATCTTGAGTACTACCAAACCAGGCATTCGTATCACTAAAGACCCCAAACCCACTATTCAGAATCAGTTTGAACAGGGAACGATCGTTCTCATATAGGGTAGGAAATTGGGCAAGATCTCCATTCGCGAAGATACCCCTTGGCTTTTTTGTCACCTCTGGTGGCTTGGGCGGCTCTGGTTGCAGTGTCACTAATACAGCAATGATCACTCTTGCGGGGGTATTTGCCTCATACAGTCGATATTCTGCCGTTTTGACAAAAGGTAATTGCTGAACTCGATTTAGCCCTGCATCAGCAAATAAAGAACTGAACTCACCGCCTGCCCTTAAGCCAAAAGCATCGGCAATCTGTTGTTTGATGGCTTCATCTTTAGCCCCATCATTAGTGGGATTGCGGAGGTAAATAAAGGTACGATCGATGCCCGCCCCCTCATTCAGAGAAGGTAAGGTTCGTACTCCCTGCTCCACAGGTCTGGGATTGGTCGATTCTGCCGTTATTGTTTCCTTGGCTATGGAGTCAGCAATTTGCTCTGCCGCCTCTGTCTGCGTTGCTTCCATTGCAACCGGCTGATCCTGCCGTTCTTCTGGAGAGCCGGGAACAGGATAAAGATCGGCAGCCTGTGTTGAAAGGGGTTGGGGGTGTTGTGACCGGTCGATCGCTTCTGTTGACGGTGCAGCAGAACCTGCTGAAGTAATCCCTAGCAGCAATAGTGTTGAAGTAATTGATGCTAGGGAAAAGCAATATCTGCAGGAAATAGAAAAGCCTACCATTTTATCTTTTGCATGCAGCAAAATAGACCCATTCTTGTTTGGCACTACTCAGGTTTTAACTTGACCCGCTTGCCACCACCAGACACCTGAATGGTTTGCCCACTCACCCAAGACCCGGCAGGAGAGGCCAGCCACAGGAAAGCATTGGCAATATCCTGGGGTTTACCAGCGCGCCCAGTCAGGTTGTCCGGATGGGCCAGGGTATATTGGGCTTTTTCGTCTAGACCCGCGGCGGCATAGCCTTCGGTCAAAACGGTTCCAATCAACACCGTGTTAATTCGCACTTCCTTGGCGAAGTAGTGGGCCAGGCCTAACATCAGGTGGTTGAGGGCGGCTTTAGCAGCAGAATAGGCAATGAAGTCAAAGGCTGGCAGTGTCCCGACCAAAGAGCCAGAGTTGGTGATAGCGACATTTTTACCTGCTTCTTTAGCCTTTAACATGTAGGGGCGGCAGGCAGCAGTCATCTTCATCGCTGATAGGGTATTGAGCTTGTAGCTCTCGATCATGTCTGCTTCAGGTACCGCTAAGGGATCATCGTAGGCCCGCCCCCAGCCCACATTATTGACCAGTGTTGTCACATCACCAAAGGCTGCAACGGTCTTCGCCACACAGGCATCAATATCCGCTTGGATGGTGACATTGCAGCCGATGCCGATTACCTCATTGCCAGTTTCGGCCTGGATGGCGGCGGCAGTGGCCTGGGCTTTTTCACCATTCAAGTCGGCAATCATCACTTTAGCTCCGGCCCCAGAAAAAGTGCGAGCGATCGCTTCCCCAATATTTTGGGCACCGCCAGTGACAATGGCCACATGGCCATCCATCCGAAAATCACCAAATGCATCGAAAGTCATATGCGCTCCTTAATACTTAACAATCCAAAATCCAAAGTTGAATTAATCCAAAATCGAATTAATCCAATTCCTGCACACCGCCACCACTAACGGTCAGCACCTGCCCACTTACCCAACTGGCCGCCGGGGAACAGAGAAACAGCGCAGCATAGGCGATGTCATTGGGCTCTCCTAATCGCGCCAGGGGAGTATGTTTTAACATCACTTTTTCTACCTCTGGGGTGAGTACCGTCGCTAAGGCATCGGTCTTAATCGCCCCTGGCGCGATCGCATTGACTCGAATATTTTTGGGGCCTAAATCAAAGGCAATATTGCGGGTAAGGTGACTTTCTGCCGCTTTAGAAGAACTGTAGGAGGCCATATTGCTATTTTTGTTTTCTCCCGCCATTGAGGAAATATTCAAAATGGCACCGCCCCCTGCCGCTTCCATATGGGGAGCACACAACTGACAGAGATGAAATACGGAAAAAACATTTAGTTTGTAGGCCCAAATAAACGTATCCATGGGCATGTCAAAGGGCTTGGGCCCACCGCCTCCCGCATTGTTCACCAAAATTGTGACTTTGCTAAATGCTGAGACCGCTTGTTTGACCAGGTTTTCCAAGGCTGCGTCATCTGTAACATCACAAGCCACCGCGATCGCCTTTCCTCCGTTGGCATTGATGCCATCTGCAACAATGGCAGCGGTTTCTTTTTTGAGGTCGCTGACAACGATCGACGCCCCAGCTTGGGCAAACAATTCAGCGATACCGCGACCAATGCCAGCTCCGGCACCGGTGACGATCGCCACCTGATCATTGAGACTAAATGCATCTAAAACAGTCATAGCTTTCGCAATCTCCTTAAAAACCCTAAACGAGCAGTGATGACCACCTTCTAAGCTTACTCAGGCCGTAGCATGGCTTTCATTACAGCGGCATTAATAAACCAGGCTGCTATCCCAGCAATCAGGCCCAAAATGATGGCCCCGATTACCGGAGTAACCAAAATTGTGCCAGCGAACTTTTGTAAAAACAGAGCCACCAGGGCTGCCGTACCAAAAGCAAATAGGGAGTAAAACAAAACAGTCCTCACCCCAAAGAAGAGAAAAGGCCGATTTAACAAATCTGGAGAGGCCAGTTGGAGACTGTTTGCTTTTTTACCAAAGTTAAAAAAAGCAATAATCCCCAAAATGACCGACAACAAAAAAGCCGTCATTACTCCTGTGGAGAAAACCGTTTTTTCATGGGCTGATATTGTATCTACGGTCAGCGGCAAAACATCCTTGCCACGAAACATAAACCAGCCGATTACACCGTTGATTATTCCGCTGATTAACGCATCTTTTTGAATGATATCACCGGCATGATGTGAGACAGAAACCATAGGGACACCTCTAGATCTGATTAGTAAGAATGAATCTGGAAGCAGCAGGGCACAGAAAGGTAAAAAATCTGTGTAATACTACATACCTTAAGTATGGAGAGGGAATGGGATCAGTAAATGATCAAATGATCGATTACCCATCAATACCTTTTATTTCATTCAACGATATTTGTCACGCATTTCTTGCCGGATTTCCCGCCGGATTTCCCGCCGCATTTCTCGCCGTTCTTGTCTCACTTCCCGGACTCCCTCTCGAATTTCTCGCCGGAATTCTGCTGGCGTGTCTGCATTGATAATTTCCCGTGCCGCCTCACGCCGTTCCGATCGAATTTCTCTCATCCCTTCCCGCCATTCTCGTTTGATGTCATTCCTCGCCAGTGATTGAAAGGGCATCCCCAAGACCAATAGAGCAATGGCAGGTAGTCCAAAAACTGCTCAAATTCCATAGTGTTTCATGGTTACTGGCCTCTACCGATTCAAGGGGGACTTTTGAATAGCTTGTTGGAACTGCTGGGTGTAGTCCGCACATTTGTTACGATCGATGCTGGCAGTTGCCCCAGCCCCATAGGCTGCTGCGTAGAAAAAGGCACGATCGCTGCCAAATAATCGGATAATTCCTGAAAACACCCGCAATATTTCCCCTTCTAGAGAGGGTGCATTATTCAACTTAGCACATTGAAAAACCGCGCCAGACAGGTAACCAAATTGCTGAAGTGCATCATCAAACTTTTCTTCTTCATCAGGAGACGAAGCACTTACTCCTTGAGGTTGTGGTGCAGCGATCGCACTATTAATTCCCACGCTCCATAGGATCATCATCAGAATGACAAGCTTTTTCATGTTTCCTCACAAAAGAATTAGAACGGATAACCTTAAAAAATCTTGCCAGGACTCAACTTAAAAACTGCCTAGAAAAAGAATAGCATTAAAACGTAAAAAGTATTAGGTAACTTTAAACTTTCCTTCAACTCTGGATGATCTAGTACTCAGTTGATAGATGACTTACGGAATCGGTAATCGCAAAAAAACAGTCAAGCGTTAAACTTAAATACTTGATGTAAAATTTAAAGGCCTTCCGTCGTTCGAAAAATAGAGAACAACAGTAAAAACTGGTGCAGCACCTAACCCTTGGGCAAATTGAAGGTAAACCAGATAAGAATCGCGGCTAAGAGGAGAACGATCGCGGCTATCAGAAACATTTGCGTCACGCCCGTGGTAAAAGCGGCCTGGTAATTGCCGACTAACCCTTCTAACTTTTGAACGGGAATCGCAAACTGAGACGCGACGGAGGGGGCATCACTACTCAATACCTGTTTTAACAAATCAGTTGCTCGCGCAATTTTTTGTTCATCCAGTCCGGCTTTTTTTAACTCCTCTAAATAATAACTGCGGCCAAAGGTCGTGACCAGGGCAACGGTGACGGCAATCCCCATGGCATTGCCCACTTGAGCGATGGCGTTATTGGTGGCAGAAGCCGTACCCGCCAGGGCTGGTGGGGCAGAGCTCAACAGGGCATTCATGCGCGGCACATTGGCAATGCTGTAACCCGCGCCAAACAGCACCATGGGCACGAGTAATGACCCAAAAGATAGGGTAGGGCTCACCAACCAGGACAATAAGAGCAAGGCAACTGCCCCTATCACAGTTCCGATCGTAATCAGAGACCGAGTCTGAAACCGATTCACCATAGATACCCAATGCCTTGGGGCGCTCTTCGTTATCAAAGGTGACGGTCAAAATGGCAAGAGCAAGAGGATTCACCAATGCCTGAAAAATACCATCCAAGGCCCGGATGCCAATCAGGGAAGTCGCAGTGGGGGCCAGCATGGAAAGAACTGCTGCGGCCACAACGCCACCCGTTCCAATTAAAATGAAGCGTCGCCGCCCATATAGATCTCCCAGCGTCCCGCTTCCCAGAATGAAGGCCGCCAGCATCAGGGTAGAAATGCTGGTCATCAGGCTGATCGTTGCCTGGGAGACATCAAACTCTTGTTGGATGGCAGGCACAATCAAGTTAAGAATGCCGCCGTCGATCGCGGCCATTAGCACTGCTGTTATACAAGCGGCTAACATCAGCCAACGGCCCGGGTCTCGATTAGAAGTGGTCTGTTGCTGATGATTCATTTGTTGCAATGCAGGAAGGTTTGAGCTGTTAAAGCCAGGGTGTATCTTATCTTGGAAAGGTCAAAAAATGGCCAGCTGTAAATTTTCCATTGATGCTCTAAAGTATTGGAATCAAGACAAAACAGAGGATAAAGGGGTCTGCATGAAAGCCAAAATTGAGGTGATTATTCGGGATGAGCAAGGGAACGTGATGGGGCAACTGGAAACGCAACCAATGGACTTGGGGCGTCAGAGTTTACACGATATCGAGGGAGCGGTTGAACAGTGGCGACGAACAGCGTTGCCGGATATCGAAGCAGAGTTGCTCAGTGCGGCTCAGAGGGAGTTTGTGGTAGAAAAAAAA
>JBJTUO010000121.1:0-2748 GCA_046080785.1 Leptolyngbyaceae cyanobacterium
GGGTCATCACGCGGAGTCTAAACAACGCATAGGGAGGCGATGGGGTTGCCCAGCCTGTGAACTGTGTAGCCGAAAGCTTGGAAGCCCACGCTGTATTGCTTGCAATCAGCGTCGGGTAGGCAAGCTAGTAGGATATGTCACTCCGTTTGGAGGGGCTTGAGCGATCAGCCCAAGTTTCAATTCAGGGCGACTGGCTGGCCCCCTCGACCAGCAGATAGAGAAACACCTCCAGTTGGGTGAGCAGGCTGATCATTTCAGGCCAGATTTGCTCCTGCGTCAGGGGAGCCAGGGTCACCGGGTTGCAGGGGTTGACAGCCAAAAAGCGTTGCACCAGGGTTTGCACGGTTTGTGGGCCTTCCCAGAGGGGGAGTAGGCCACTGGCAAAGGCCGCAGGAATCTGCACCACAGCATTGGCCGTGCAAGATAAAAACTGGTTCAACTCCAAGGGTTTGTAGGCACTGACTTGGTCGCAGATGGCGTCTCTCACCGCCGCCGTCCTTAACTGGGGATGCAGATAAATCATGGCCTGTTGCCAGGTCTCTTGACTGTAGTCTGCCACGGGCTGAGAGGGCCGGCCCTGGTCAGGGTGGCCACACCAAAAATCAAGCAGCCGATGAATCGGGTGCAGCAGCTCAAAAAAGCGCAGTCGTTGCTCGACCGATAGCTCTGGCAAGCTCATGGCCCAGACCAGGGGTAAATCATCAGGCTCTTGAAACAGGCCCAATAGCTCCCACTGACGCCAGTTGACCATGCTGATAAATTCCAAATCGGCGGCCCGCAATGCGGCAAATAGGTCAGTAATGGTGTAGCCCTTATCCCCCTGAAATAGATAATTCATAAAGATCCAGGAAATATCCCTGCCCTGCTCTGGGGTGGTCGCTGCGTTCCAGGTTTTAGCCTTCAGGTCAACCTCATCCTTGAGGGCGGTGATGGTGGCCACGGCAATTTCTGCTTCTAAGGCACCCGGGTTGGTCTCCAACAGGCCCATGAGCTTAAACACTTCCTGAGCCCGGAAAAAAATATTGCGCTGTAATGCGCTGTGCAGGTTGCCCCGCAAAATCCCCTCTGGCTTTAACACCGATCGCAATTGCTGTAGGCAATGACCAATATCATCAAAGAGATAAAGCACCTCATCGCAGTTGATGTAGTCAAAGCTCAGGCCCAGTTGGGCAACCGCTGCGATCGGCAGGCAGTGAAACTCGACATTGTCAAACCCATGAAAGCGCAAGCGCTCTCTGGCCTGATTTACAGAGGCTTCTGACAGATCAATCCCAACAATTTTGGCACCAGGGTTGGCCTCTGCTAACATCAAAGACTTATAGCCAGAGCCACAACCAGCATCTAAGATCACCTTGCCTTCTGTCGCAATGACCTGCTGGTTACGCAGGTAGTAAGGGGTGACCAGGTTATGAATAAAAAGCTGATTGTAGTCTGTCTTCGGCGAGGTTGCGATCGGGATGGCCGGGTAGGGCAGACTATCAAACTGCTCGCGAATCTTGGCCTGCAAATCGTCTGTAGGGTCGTTCATTTTCTCTGTTTTGAACCAGGGCTATGGGCCTGATCATAGGCGATCGCGATCGCTAGTGATGCACAACAACCGGGGTGCCAACCCTGGCCCAATAAAACAGCCAGCGGGCCTGATCGACAGCCAGATTGACACAGCCATGGCTAACGGGCGTACCAAAGCGGTTGTGCCAGTAAGCGCCATGAATCGCATAGCTCCCAGAGTAATAGAGGGTGTAGGGCACATCCGGCAGGTCATAGTCGTCTCCCTGCATGCGGGCCAAGCGGTAGCGGGTTTGAATGGCGTAGACGCCTGGTGGGGTAGGGGTCGATCGCTTGCCAGTTGAGACGATCACCGCCCGGACTGGCTTTTTTCCTTGCCAAGCAATTAATCGTTGGGTGGTGAGATTAATTTCAATCCAGCGCTGGGCCGTCTGGCGATAGGTTTGCATCGCCGTTACGGTGGGGCTGACAGGTGCCGTTGATTGCAAGCTTGACCGACTGGTTGCCCAGCCTGGGGTGAGGCTGCCCCCTGCCAGGGCACAACTGATCAGAAACACCGTTAGGTAATACCAATTTGATTTGAAAATCATACCAATGCTCCCTTGTAACGACTCAGCTTGGGCACCGAGTCAAATCTGCCCTCATCCCCTACCCCTTCTCCCTCCTTCGGCTTCGCTCAGGGAACGGGAGAAGGGGTTCTGGACTGAAGTCCCTCTCCTTGGGGAGAGAGATTTAGGGTGAGGGCGGATTGAAGTCCAGGGAAAGGGCTTAAAGCCTGCAACATACCGGAAAAATATGTAGCTTGCTTCCCGTAAGGGTGGACGGACTGAGTAGTTACGTCCAGGTACTTACTAGGAGCCTGTCGGACTAATCAGGAAATGGCCCTTTAAGTACTGTTTAGAGGGATCATCAGTCGCCCTCAATTAAAATTCGGGCTCGTCGCTCAAGTCCGTTCAAACGGACTAAAAGAACTGTGATGAGGGATTCTCAGTCCATGTCAATGGACTTTTGCTGTGAGCCAGGAAATTGATTTCCTGGCGAAAAAGACTTGAAGCCAGTTTTCCGACAGGCTGCCAGACCCCCTCAATCCCCTCTAAGCATCTGTTGCAGTGCCTTCTGGGCCAGGGTGGTGATGCCCTGCCAATCGCCCGATCGCAGCATGGAAGCGGGAAACAAGCTGCCAGAAAGCCCCACGGCGATCGCCCCCGCCGCCAAAAACCCTGGAGCATTTTCGATGGTCAC
>JBJTUO010000122.1:0-17390 GCA_046080785.1 Leptolyngbyaceae cyanobacterium
TTGGTCCAAGTCTGGCTCGGTGGCTTTGGCGGCGATTCAGGCTTTAGCTCGGAACAACGAATACCAAAAGTGGTTTAGGACAGGGGAACTTCATTTCAAATTTGCCATGTAACTGTCAATTTTAATTGCACAGGTCGAGATTTTGCCTCCCCACCACGACCTTCTAAGCGCTCTTGGGCACCACTGACAACCTCAAAATGCTGTCTCAACAGACCTTCTACTGAGCGCTTTCACTCTCCGACACCCTTCAAGAACGAGTGAAACATCTCTGTGCAGAGCCAGCTAACGTTGCCCATCACCCGCCGAAGATAACCTCTGCACCATAACCGATAAACCTTCGGCGGTCGGTGTGCATGGGCATTGTTATACCGTCGCATCGCCTTTGTATTCTGAATCTCCTGCAATTCTTGCGTCAACTAGAAACCGTTTAGAGCTTATCCCAATTTGGGATATTCCAATTTGGGATACATAATTTTTACATGCAAAGGCGACAGCGTTATGAACTTTTTCAGAAAGCTTTAATGGATGCTAGGCAGGCACAGGGGCTAACTCAAACCGAAGTGGCTCAACGGCTTGGCAAGCCTCAGTCATACGTATCCAAATACGAAAGTGGCGAGCGGCGACTAGACATAGTGGAGTTTTTGGAAGTTTGTGATGCCATGAATGTTGCACCTCAAGTAATTATTCAAGAGATTGAGAAGGTGAATGGTAGCGATTGACTTCAAATCAATTTTTGAAAAGAAACTGGCTGATCGAAGCAGTGATTACAAAATCTGCGGACTGATTTCAACGGAGGGAAATATTTATCCTTTAGGTAGTGACACAAAAGTTTTAGGTGCTGTCTTTGAAGTGTTCACTAGACCTATGATCCTTGAAATAGCCCAAGAAAACAATTTGGAAGTGGTTGAAGCTGTTGTTCAGAACTACTATCCAGACTTCACTTTGATGAATGGCACAGAAGATAGTAAGAAAATTGCTATTGATGTTAAAACAACGTATATCGAGAATGATGGTGATTCTTTTAGTTTTACATTAGGCGGTTATACAAGCTTTATAAGAGGATTAGGCACTAAGAACATTGTTTTCCCATTCAGCGAGTATTCTGAACATTGGATTATTGGCTATGTTTACAAGCGATTAGCAAGGAAAAAGGCGGCTGATTACGGAGTTTACACTACAGATCAACTCGGTGAAATTGCACCACCCTATGAAGACGTACAAGTATTTGTACAAGAGAAATGGAAAATATCTAGTGATAGAGCAGGTAGTGGAAATACAACAAATATCGGTAGTATCACTGGGAGAATAAACGACTTTAGAATCGGCAATACTCCTTTTGAGTCAGAGGAAGAATTTCTAGAGTATTGGAGAAATTATGAGCGAACAGCTAACTTAAGAAAAGAAAGGTTCAGCAACATTAGTGAGTTTCGTGCATGGAAGAATTCACAGGAACGCTAACTGTTTCAATTCTTCTTCTGGATTTAGGTTTTCATGAGTTACTAGGAAATTTGGACTTATAATTAAAGCCTCTTCCATTGCATTTCGTAGATCTTCAGTTGAGCCTACATGATAGTAGTGACTGTAAGTAACGCACGGATAATGCGAAAAATGCTTGATCAAATGTTCATTCTCACGATATTTATTCCTCTTCCACATTGAGTAAGCAAAGCCACAAGTAAGCTCTTTGATAGCTTCTGCTAATTCATCAGCATCGGAATCAGTCCAATTGTTGAAGTAATCTGTGTGTCTGCCAATGTAAGGCGGATCTAGATAAACGAAATCATCAGACGTTACACAAGAAATGGTTTCTCTCCAGTCCTGAACGATAAAAGTCCAGTCCTTATTTTGCAATACTCTTGCAACCCATGCCACTTGGTTACAGATTTTAGTAATGTAAGCTGGACGGAACCTACCCACCTTCTTGCAGAAAGGGACATTAAATCTACCTTTTGAATTAAATCTGATAACACCGTTAAACGATGCGCGATTTAGAAAAACAAAATCAAATGGATTTCCTGAGTCGTTAAACCTCTCACGCACTTCATAATAATATTCTTCACCTTGCGATTCTAGCTTTCCTCCTTCTTCTTCCAAGTATCTCCTTAGCGAAGCAGATGACATTTCGCCAGTCTGAATAGCTTTATAGATCTCAATAACATGCCTATTTGTGTCTGATATAAGAGCCTTATCCGGTTGAATGTTGAAGAGAACAGCACCAGAGCCTAGGAATGGCTCAACCCAACGCCCCTTACCGTCCCATTTAACACTGGCAAGAATAAGAGGTACTAGTTTCGTCTTGATCCCTTGGGATTTAATGGGTGGGGCTTTTGGCTTTTGGCAGTATCTAGGAAGAGTAATCATGCAAGCGATGTTATCCCAAAACAGGATAACAATCAAGAAATTTACTAATCGTAACTATTATTTGCTGACAGATATTCCGGGATTGAGTCCTCATCACAAACTCAAAACTTCTTTGGCATTACATTGTGCAAGCATGCTTCCACTTGTGCCCCCACTAAAGACTTGCGGTATAACGACCAAGTTGAGCGGCGACAGACAAAACCGAAACGAAGCAACAAATCTTCATTCGCCGCTCCAACGACTTGTTATCCTGCGGTCGCTACAAGCCCAGAGTGTGTTTCAATGCTTCATCAATTTCTGCTGTCGGCAATGAGCCAATCACACGATGAACCGCTGACATTACAATCGTTGCCAGGTTATCAGTCATCACAACTGAGTCTGTCAACAAGCCTGACTGCTGCCCCTCAAGGGAATTCAGCAAGATAGTGACACGACTGGGATGCCCTGCCCGAAACATCTGGCTGGTAATCATCGCAACAATAATTTGGGGCAGTCCTGTCTGTAAGTCATCTGCTTGCACGATCAATACAGGTCGTGTCTTCGCAGAACTCAGATTGGAATTGGGAAAGAGAACCAGAGCAACATCACCTCGATTAACAGTTGGCTTTGGCTGCGTCATAGTTGTCATAAACACTCATTTCAGGGCTATTCCAATCGTCTGAAAAGGTAGCTAGACTGGCGCGTAGAGCCTCAGCTTGCTCTCTGTTAATTCCTTGAGATGCTAAATCAATATCATTCGATCTCACGAAGGTAACAATTACACAAGTTCCTTCAGGTACGTTATTGGGGTTTTCCGTAAGCTCTATACGACCATTGCGGTAAATTCCTTCAACACTTACTAGCATGTTCCCTCCTTAAAACTTAGGCTTAACAAGATTATATCTTTAACAAGGACTCACTTTTGAATTCCTTGAGTAATGTCGCCAACAGTTAAATCTCCTTCGACTTTGCCCCCTTGAAGGAAAGATAATGCTTGACTATCCTTTTCCTCAAAACTAAGCCATTTAGAAACTAATTCAGCTATCACTTCAGAAAAAGGAACTATGAATCGAAACAATGCTAGTAGCAGAGCTAGCTTGACTACCCCCGCAACAATTTCACTAAAAGGAGATAAGGAAAAAATTGAAAAAATCGGAGGGATAACAAGATACATAATTAATAAGCTTAAAAATCGTGCAACTTGCTCTCTTTCACTCAATGTTTTTGTTGCAGATCTAGAAACAAATTCAACATCGCCATGCTCATTATATGGATGTAATTTCAGTTGGACATCTGAATCACTTGTTACAACAAATCGAACTCCTATTTTCTGCGCTCTCTCAATGTGTCCAATCCGACATTTACGTTCAAACTCTCTAACGCCAGAATTGATCATCTTCTCTACATTCATTTCAGGTTCGGGCGTTGGTTCAAAGTAGAAATCTAAAATTTGAGTTCCTTGTAAAAACTCGAACCTGATTTCTTCTGATCTAACAACCGAATTCCCAGTATTTTCTATGTCAACCTTTATGTTAGATAAATTAACTATCTCTTTCCCTTCATAAAGAACCTTGACTCTTTCTTTAACATTCTTCTCAACATTAACAAGACCTGTCTCGACATCCAGATTATAAGAGAGTCTCTTACCACTTCCGCTCCTCTTACTTATACCTGCTAGGGCATAACCGCCAAGAAAAGCAAGAACAGCAGATAACACAGTGATGGCAACGTTCTGTAAAAAAGCTTTATCAAGAAAAATATTGGTTTGAGCAGGCTGGGTGGGTGCTGTCTGGGCGAAAGTCAGTGGTGAGATTGAACAAAAAATGATTGCAGAAAATAAGAAAAGTATTGTGAACTGAAACTGTCTTTTTCTCATCTTCGCAATCCTATTTCAAGTCGCCACAAAATATATAACTATGCCTAGCACCCGTATTGTAACCGACAGGTCTAAATGCATACATCATCAATATCTTTAAAATTTCTTGATATTGAATAACAACAAACAATTTTCATGCCGCTGTCCTACCGATGACTCAGCAGGATAACTCATATTTAGACAGATCCCATCTGCCTATCTCCCTGATTTGGGTAGATAGACAGCGTATCGTCCGTCTATGATCCCTAAACAGGTATTTAGACTGACTGGCGTCTGCCTAGGATCCCAACCGGAGATCTTAGACAGAATCCATCTGCCTAAGATCTCCGAAACAGAGGTTTAGATAGATACCATCCCCATATTAAAGATTGTTTGTGAGAAATCTGTCAGGAATAAAGCGATCGCGCGACCCGCTCAACCTAAATGAATAGGCAATACCTTTGCTAGATAGGTAACGGAAGAGGGTTATCTCTATTGGATGCGGTGTTAAGTATTCTGTTCAAAGCTATATCTGGGGTTCAAACCAATGCAAAAAATAACCGTTGAATTGGGCCGCATTCAGGAAACAGCCCTCTATGCCCTCTGGGCCAGAGCAAAGGAGCTAGAACAGGCTGATCCAATTCTGGTTGATCCCAAATCCATGGAGATCCTTAATGCGATCGACTACGACTTCAGTACACTAGCTCAGGAGCGGCGATCGGTTGCAGGCACCTGCCTCAGGAGCATGGTGTTTGACCAGTGGGTACGAGACTATCTGACCCAACGGCCCGATGCCTGTGTGGTGGAACTGGGGGCTGGGTTAAATACCCGATTTGAACGGGTGGATAATGGGCAGGTCAACTGGTTTGATCTGGATTTGCCAGACATGATGGCGCTACGGCAACAGTTTTTTAAGGCCAGCGATCGCCGCCATTTACTGACTGGCTCTGCCCTGGAAACAGAGTGGTGTCAAGTTGTGAGAGCTTGTGCTGCCAAAACCCACTTATTTGTGGCAGAGGGGGTATTGCTCTACTTCAGCGAAATGCAGGTCAGACAGCTTCTGGCCAATTTAAGGCGACAGTTCCCTGGATGTTCCCTCATTTTTGATTGCAACTCACCGCTAGCCGTTCAATGGCTGAAGCGTCCCACTCAGACCAGTGCTGCCACGTACGATTGGGGTCTTGCCCATCTCTATGACCTGGAAGACTGGGATTCTACCTACTGCATCAAAAAAGCCTTTAACCTGGCTGACTTGCCTGCTCGTTACTGGAAGCGGTTTCCCATCCTCAATCGTCTTCTGTTTAGCCGTATTCCCTGGTTGCGCTATTCCTACCAGATTGGCCAGATTCGATTAGGCCCAGTTCAAGCATGATGGCTGTGATGCAGGTGTACCCGATCAAGGAGCCAGAAGGCGATCACAGTGCCCACCAGATGGGCTGCAATTAAATTTAAGTTGGCCACCACCACAAACACATCGAGGGCACGCACCATCCTAGACGGATCGACGATCGCAGCTCCCGGTGGCTGGGAGATCGTCTTGGTCAGCAAAATTGTGACGCTGATGCCAGAGCCAATCAGGGCCAGCAACATCCCAACAAACCCAGTAATTGCCCCTAAGCGCAGCAATTTTGCAGTTTCTGCCCGTTTGGGGTGCAGGCTGGCACCGGGTTCATGCAGCAGGCCTTTAGCCACCCGCACATACTGAAAGTCAAACACAATCGCCAGGGCCAGCAGCAGCAACGAGCACATAGCCCAAAAAATACTGATACTTGTTCCCGCCGGGTTACTGGATAGCCCCGAAAACACTAGGGCGATGCCTGAGACAAAGGCCATCGCCAATTGCACCCAAAAGCCAACCCAGCCCAATAGGCGAAAAGTACTAGCAATCTTGCGAATAGCGGGGGGAGGTTCTGATGGGCTTGAGCGAACCAACATAAATAACGATCGCAACTAAACATGTCTCTATTTTCTCATTTGAGCGAGCGGCTATTAACCCAGCAATCGTTGTTAATGCATATTTTTGGGATTCCAATTTTCCCTATCTCGTGACTCGTTACCAAGCTCCAGCTTCGTAACCAGAAAATGTAATCTCTATTATTGCCGAGTTAATATCCGCTTAAAGCAGGACAGCCTCCCACACAGGTGTTACTCAAAAGCAGGATGAATTGAACCAATGGCCTACCATTCCTCTAAATCTTCGGCGGCGTGGGGCATAGCGGGTTCGGGAGTCGTGTAGAGGGGCGATGGCACCAGTTCTAACTGATGGGAGGCTGGCAGCTGGCGGGAAGCTTTACGACGGCGAGAGACATTTTCTTCACTGGTATCCTCCGCTACGACTTCATAGAGGAGTGCCAATTTATCCGGGTCTTTTCCCTTGCGTAAAATCCGGCCCAATCGCTGGATGTACTCACGCGCTGAGCCCGTTCCCGACAGGACGATCGCTACACTAGCTTCTGGCACATCCACCCCTTCATTCAGCACCCGTGAAGCCACCAGAGCTCGATATTCCCCCTGTTTAAACCGGGTGAGTATGGCATGTCGTTCCTTAATGCCCGTCTGGTGAGTAATGGCCGGAATCAGGAAGTCTTGGGAAATGCGATAGACGGTGGCATTGTCGTCGGTGAAGATTAGGGTGCGCTCTGGGTAGTGTTGTTGCAGTAAATCGGCCAGCACTCGGAGTTTGCCCTCCGTGCCAAAGGCGATCGCCCGCGCTTGTCGGTGGGCCAGCATGGCTCGACGCCCGGCCTTAGAACGGGCACTGGCCTGGACAAATTGCTGCCACCCTGCCGTACTGCCCAGGAAAATGTTGGATTGCTTGAGAAAGTCATTCCGAACCTGGATCAGCTCATCGTAGCGCTCTCGCTCTTGCCGCGACAGCCGCACCTTGATCTGGGTGGCCTTATGGCGGGCCAGTGCCTGCCCTGACAACTGATCCGCACTGCGGCGATACACCTCTGGCCCAATTAAACTGTTCAAGTCTGCGTGCTTGCCATCGCTGCGTTCAGGGGTGGCCGTCAGCCCCAGACGATAGGGCGCAATCGCATATTCTGCAATCACCCGATTAAAGTCACTGGGCAGATGGTGACATTCATCAAAAATCAGCAGGGCATACTGATTGCCCAAGGTCTCTGCTTGAATGGCGGCACTATCGTAGGTGGCGACTAAAACTGGGGTGCGATCGCGGGAGCCACCCCCTAATAAACCCACGGCTACATCAGGGAAGGCGGCAACCAGGTGGGCATACCACTGGTGCATCAAATCTAACGTTGGCACCATGATCAAGGTGCTGCGTTGAGTCGCTTGCATTGCCAGTTGAGCCAAATAGGTTTTGCCCGCCGCTGTGGGTAAAACCACCACACCCAGGCGGCCTGCCGCCACCCAACTCTCTAGGGCTTCCTGCTGGTGGGCATAGGGCTGCATCTCCAGGCTAGGGGCTAGATCTACAGGCCCAAATGCCTTGGCCTGATCTTCCAGGGCCGTCCCCGTCGACCGCAGCGCCATCACCAAATGACGGTAATACAGGGCGGGAATGCGAAACCGCTCAATCCGGTCATCCCAGGTGGCGTAGTCCAACCAGTCTTTGCCCTTGGGAGGCGGATGCAAAATCAAAGTGCCGCGATCGTAAGACAGGGTGGGCAAACGCGCCATACAAGGAAAAATTATTGCAGAAACTGCGGTGGAATAGGGCGACTTCAGGACACTTTGGTAGATGCCTTGCACTCACTTTCATTGTGCCCTAAAAATCTGTTTCCTTCTGTTAGTTTTTAGCCGGATAGGGAACTCTAAGGGCTGGTCATCTACATTTGCTTGTCCGGGATGTTTATGAAATCACAGTTCTATCCCCCCATGACAAAATCAACGCCCGTCTTAGATCGAGCCGTATTATTGCCCAGTGCAGCGACTGCACCCGGCCAGTCTTCTGGTCTAGGGGCTAAAGTTGAGCTGCAACTGGAGGAAGCTTCCCCGATTACGTTGAGAATGGAAGAGGTCTGTGATCTCACGGAAATCGAGCACACCCACGATTCAGGCCAACCCAGTCTCCTCTATATTCAGGGACTGATCCAAGAATCCTCTGCCTGCCTGGTGACCAACCTGTCAGAGGGGCAATCTCGCACCCTGTATCAACCCCAAATGGTCTGGACTCTGGGTCGCCATCGGGAGGCGGCTGTTCCGCTCAAGGATCAAACCCTTTCTCGCCAACATGCAGTAATTATGTATATCCCGGATGCTGGATTTTTCTTAATTGATCTCAACAGCATGAATGGTACCTATGTAAATGACCAACGGATCCACCAGCGGTATCGCTTAAAAGATGGCGATCGTATTCACCTAGGTCGGTTAAAAATTTATTTCTTTGTGAGTGAATTGAGTCGATCGATTTCACCAATTTCTCCAGAGACCCTAACTCGCTTGCACCCCAATGATTCAGAGCCAGATCAACCAGATCGATTGGTGAAGTTTTGCGCCCTGGATGAAACCCTGGTGTGATTCAGCTCACCCTCCCCCCGCTTCCGGCTTCGACAGGCCCAGGAATCGGGAGAGGGATTTCAAGTCTTTAACCTATTAGTCCGCCAGCAACGAGCAATCGGCTATCCGCCACGGCATCAGCCAAACACTGCAACATTGTCATGGTCGTGGCCAGATCCACACAGGCATCCGTAATACTCTGACCATAAACCAACTGAGATAAATCTTTGGGTAAGGATTGATTGCCAGCCACGAGATGGCTTTCAACCATGACGCCCATAACATGGGGTGAACCAGATTGAACTTGAGCTGCGATATCTTGCAGGGCAATGGGCTGACAGGTGTGATTTTTACCTGAATTATCATGGCTACAATCGACCATGAGTCGGGGTGTCAGTCCCAATTTTGTTAATTCTTGAACTGCTTTTTCTACATGGGATCTGTCATAATTGGGCCCACTTTTGCCACCCCGCAACACGATATGTCCATTTGGGTTACCAGTCGTGGTCACAATACTGGCTAATCCATGGGCATTGATCCCTAAAAAATGATGGGGACGACTAGCCGTAAGCATGGCGTTGATTGCAGCATTGAGGCTACCATCAGTACCATTCTTAAACCCAACTGGCATTGATAGCCCAGAAGCCATTTCACGGTGAGTCTGACTCTCAGTAGTGCGAGCCCCGATCGCAGTCCAGGCAATCACATCCGCAATGTATTGGGGAATGACGGGATCCAGGAGCTCGGTTGCCGCAGGTAGACCAAGCTCGGCCAGGTCTAAGAGCAGCTTCCGGGCCAGTCGCAGCCCTGTGTTGATGTCATAGCTGCCATCCAGGTGGGGGTCATTGATCAGCCCCTTCCAGCCCACAGTGGTACGGGGCTTTTCAAAATACACCCGCATCACAATTTCCAGGCGATCGGCCAGTTGGGTGCGTAATTTGGCGAGCTTTTGCCCATACTCATAGGCGGCCTCCACGTCATGGATGGAACAGGGACCCACAATCACCAGAATACGAGGATCCTGGCCTTGGAGAATGGCCCGAATCCGATCGCGGGTTTCTGCCACTAGGGCTGCTGCTTGTTCTGTCAGGGGCAATTCACTGTGCAACAAGGCTGGACTCAAGAGGGGGCGAGTCTCAACAACGTGCAGGTCATAGGTTTTACGCATGAAGGGCGACTACTGTTTAATCAAGAAGGTTTGCCAAAGACCCTCATTATGGCAGATCCAAGGGGCCGCGGGGTATTTTTGTTAACTGGACAATAGATTTCAGCCGCCGGGGCCGCGATCGGGGCGGTCAAAACTGCTGCATAGAAGGGGTCTACTGAAACGTTAAAATTATCTTCTCCCACCTCCCTTGATCGCCATGTATTGTGACTACCTGGTTCAGATTCTCACTGCTCGCGTCTACGACGTTGCCCAGGAAACTCCCCTGGAGTACGCTCCCAATCTCTCGCAGCGACTGAATAATAAACTACTGCTGAAACGGGAAGACTTGCAATCTGTCTTCTCCTTTAAGTTGCGGGGTGCCTATAACAAGATGGCTAAACTACCGCCAGACCTGTTGGCTCAAGGGGTAATTGCCGCTTCTGCTGGCAACCATGCCCAGGGAGTTGCGCTCGGTGCTCGTCAATTGGGGACTCGTGCCATCATCGTCATGCCAGTGACCACTCCCCAGGTCAAAGTAGATGCGGTCAGAGCCCGTGGTGGAGAGGTGATCTTGCAGGGGGATACCTATGATGACGCCTATGCCTACGCCCGCCAACTCGAAGCGGAAAAAGGCTTGACCTTTATCCATCCTTTTGATGACCCGGAGGTCATTGCTGGCCAGGGCACGATCGGGATGGAAATTCTCAGGCAATGGCAACAACCGATTCATGCCATTTTTGTCGCGATCGGCGGCGGTGGCCTGATTTCTGGGATCGCGGCCTATGTCAAGCGCATTCGACCAGAGATCAAGATTATCGGGGTTGAACCCGTTGATGCTGACGCCATGTATCAATCGCTCAAGGCAGGGTATCGGGTGCGCTTACCCCAGGTGGGCCTGTTTGCCGATGGGGTCGCCGTACGGGAAGTGGGAGAAGAAACCTTTAGTCTGTGTCAGCAGTATGTGGATGAGATCATCCTGGTCGATACCGATGATACCTGTGCTGCGATTAAGGATGTGTTTGAAGACACTCGCTCCATCTTGGAACCGGCAGGTGCTCTGGCGATCGCCGCAGCTAAAGCCTACGTTGAACGCACCCAGATTAGCGGCGAAACCCTGGTGGCTGTTGCCTGCGGGGCCAATATGAACTTCGATCGGCTACGGTTTGTGGCAGAACGGGCCGAATTGGGAGAACGACGGGAAGCCATTTTTGCCGTTACGATTCCAGAAGCAAGGGGAACCCTGCGTCAGTTTTGCGAGTGCATTGGTAAACGCAATCTGACTGAGTTTAATTACCGCATCGCCGATCAGCAAGAAGCCCACATTTTTGTTGGGATTCAAATCCAAAATCGGACTGATGCTGCCCATCTGGCCCAAAAATTTGCCGCCTCTGGTTTCCCTACCCTTGATCTGACGGATGACGAGTTGACCAAGTTGCATCTCCGCCATCTAGTGGGAGGGCATTCTCCCCTGGCACACAATGAGTTGCTATATCGGTTTGAGTTTCCAGAGCGACCCGGCGCGTTGATGAAATTTGTAACTTCCATGAGCCCTGATTGGAATATCAGTCTGTTTCATTACCGTAATAACGGATCTGACTATGGCCGCATCGTAGTCGGAATGCAGGTACCACCCCATGAAATGGCAGAGTGGCAGAAGTTCCTAGATAGCCTCGGTTACCGCTACTGGGATGAAACTCAAAACCCTGCCTATAAACTTTTTCTCGGCTAGAGTGAATAATAGCAAGCTAAAGAAACTGCCAGCAATCCACTGATCGAAGAGCTTGATATTTAGACTGCCAATAAGGCCGCCCTGTAAAGCCTTAGGGGGTATGAGACTCATCATCCCCTCTAAGACCAGCAACTCGTACCACTCGTCGATTAATAGGCGTCTTGCAGCTCGTAAAAATCGGGAGAAATATAATCTTTTCGTAGTGGCCAACCGACCCAATCTTCTGGCATCAGAAGTCGCTTGAGATTGGGATGGCCCTCATAAACAATGCCGTACATATCGTAGGACTCCCGCTCTTGCCAATCGGCACCCTTCCAGATCCAGTAGACAGAAGGAACAACTGGATTTTCTCGTGGCAGAAAAACTTTCAATCGCACTTCATCTGGCCGATCAGCGTTATCGTTCACCTTAGCCAGATGATAAAAGCTGACCAATTCTTGACCAGGGCCTGCATCATAGGCCCCCTGGCATTGCAAGTAATTAAACCCGTGGGCATAGAGCGCCGTTGCAAAGGGGATTAAAAAGTCAGCATCAACCTTAATTACCTCAATCCCAGAGGCATCAAGCTCAAGAAATTCATGCTCAAAGCCATTACTGGTCAGCCACTTAGAAGTTTTGCCAGCCTCAGCGATCGCCGTTGTTGCCGGGTTCTTTGCCTGTTCTTCAGCCACGACCAGCCTCCTTTTCAACCGATTGTAGGGAGGGGGAAACGGGCAGACCCATTGCTTCCATCAACTCTTTTGGCGGGGCTTCACGGGTGGCTGCTTGCAGATAAGTCCCAGTTAAGATCGGCTCCACTGATTTCATGGAGTGGGTCGTGCTGTAGTAGCGGTGAGTTTGCCGCAACTCACCCCGCTCTTGGATTGACTCATTTGAAATTTTCTTACGCAGCTTGATAATTGCGTCGATGATGGCTTCAGGGCGAGGAGGACAGCCAGGTAAGTAAACATCCACCGGAATTAGTTTATCTACACCCCGCACCGCCGTTGTTGAATCCATGCTAAACATACCGCCCGTAATCGTGCAGGCTCCCATGGCAATGACGTACTTGGGCTCAGGCATTTGCTCGTATAGGCGGACAAGAGCGGGTGCCATCTTCATAGTAATAGTACCTGCAGTGATGATTAAATCGGCCTGACGAGGGGTAGAGCGAGGCACCAATCCAAACCGATCAAAATCAAAGCGAGAACCAATCAGAGCCGCAAACTCAATGAAGCAGCAAGCCGTTCCATACAGAAGGGGCCACAGACTGGAAAGACGGGCCCAATTATAGAGATCATCTACTGTTGTCAAAATCACATTTTCAGAGAGCCCCTGAGTGACCTGGGGGCGCTCAACCGGATTAATCAGCACCTCAGAGGCACCTACACCTGTATTCATGACCATTCCAGAGCTCCTTTACGCCAGGCGTATACAAGACCCACCACAAGTATGGCAATAAAAATCAGCGCCTCAATAAAGGCCAATAGCCCTAATTTACTGAACGCCACCGCCCAGGGGTACAGAAACACCGTTTCTACGTCAAAGATGACAAACACCAGGGCAAACATGTAGTACCGGATGTTGAATTGAATCCAGGCACCACCGATGGGTTCCATTCCAGATTCGTAAGTGGTTCGCCGTTCGGGACCACGACGACTTGGGCGCACAAGCTTAGCTGCTGTCAAAGCCAGAATTGGAATCAAACTGGCGATTAACAGAAAACCAAGGAGATACTCATAACCACTGAGGACAAACACAGTTACTCACAACCCCTCAGACGAACATGACAGTGGAGCATTACTACAGTAACAGGACATTACAGACTTAGTAATATCCTGTTACGTGTTGCTCTTTATTATAAGTGGGAGCTGCAAGCTTTGCTGAACTGGATATCATAGAAAGCCAGCCGGGTCAGTATAGACCCGACTCGAAGTAAGTACCTATTGACACTCCCCATGGCTAGAAGCCAGAGGATTCTTGGTTCACCGACTCGCCATAACTTAGCAGGTTTTCACCAACCGAGCTAGAGGGCAAATCTCCCCAAGCGTATAGACTTCCGGTGTGCCCCACCGTAGTTAGTCCTCGTTGCAGGATATTGAGTGCTGCGTTTACGTCCCGGTCTGCCCTATAGCCACAATGGGGACAGGCATGGGTTCTGGCGCTCAACGACTTCGCAGATCAAATTACTGGATGACCTACAGCAATTCCTTCAGGCGGGCAAGAATACACCAGAGTTTATGGAAAGTCGAGGAATTCAAAGTTCTACAGGACAATCCTCTGAACAGTGCTCCGACCTATGTTAGCTTCTTGGGTGATGTGAGTGTGAGCACTGGCGTCACCTAAAAGTTAGGTGACGGATTGTTAGTTACGCTGGCTCTTGTTCGCCAGTGGGAGCATTACCCACCAGTGCAGGTTGCTTCTTCCTGAACCCTTCAATCTTTTGACTCAATTACTTTAACATGTCCTGAGGACAATCCTCAGAATATTCCAAGAAAGAATCTCAGGACATTCCTGTGGTCATTCCAACTTTAAGTACTCAGAGTAATTCACTTCTGACAAATATTGTCTTTGCTTGTTGAATTTGGGTGTAAATTGGGTGCAATTCAGTTGTACTAAATTTAATCCACCTATGCACTCAAAAACCCCTACAAGCAAGGCGATGAAGGGATTAGTCTAAACTATCGAAGAGGGGGTACTTGATGCAACCTGGATACTTAGAAGCCGCCGCTGACCTGGATCGCTCTATAATCTGGTATTTCTGTCTTTGAATCAGTCTGATGTGGAGCGTTGCTCTCTGGAGTTGGTTACATGATCACAGGTGAGTTGAGGTCAAAGGTCGATAAATTGTGGGAGACATTCTGGAGCAATGGGATTACTAACCCGATCTCTGTGATTGAACAGATCTCCTACCTGCTGTTTATCAAGCGGCTGGATGACCTGGAGCTGAGTAAGGAGAAGAAGGCACAACGGTTAAACCGACCAGTTAAAGATCCAATTTTTTCTGGGAAAAATGACCCACGACGCTGGTCTTATTTTAAGCACATCGACAACTCGGAAGAGAAACTACGAGTAGTTCGGGATCAGGCCTTTCCGTTTATCAAGAACTTAAAGGGAGAAGCGGGAGACAGCACCTATGCCCACCACATGCAGAATGCGATCTTCTTAATCGCGAACCCGGCACTGCTCGCCAGCGTCATCGACCAGATCGATAAGATGCTGGTTTTGTTAGATCAGCAAGCTCAGGCATTCCAGGATCAGTCCTATGTGGATTTGATGGGAGACCTGTATGAGTACATGCTGTCAAAACTGACGACAGCAGGGCAGAATGGGCAGTTTCGCACCCCTCGCCACATTATTAACATGATGGTGCAATTGATGGCGCCAGGGCCGAGGGAGATTGTCTGTGACCCCGCCTGTGGTACGGGGGGCTTTTTAGTCGCTGTCGCCGAATACCTGCGGGATCTAAAAGACAGTGACGGCAACTTGGTCATCAACGCATCAGGGAATCGAGAGCATTTTGACCACGAGATGTTCCACGGGTTTGACTTTGATGCGACCATGCTACGAATTGGCAGCATGAACTTGATGTTACACGGCATTGAGTCACCCAAGATTGAGGCGCGAGACTCCCTCTCAGAAGATCATGCCGGGGTGGAAGAGGCATTCACGATGATTTTGGCGAATCCACCGTTTAAGGGGTCGCTGGAGAAGTCTACGATCGCCAAAGACCTGACCAAGATTGTCTCAACCACAAAGACTGAGCTACTCTTTGGAGCTTTGTTTCTGCGGCTCCTCAAGAAAGGCGGCAGAGGGGCGGTGATTGTGCCTGATGGCGTCTTGTTTGGCTCGTCTACGGCCCATAAAGCACTGCGGAAGGAGTTGGTAGAAAATCACAAACTGGATGGGGTGATCTCGATGCCGTCAGGCGTGTTTAAGCCCTATGCCGGGGTGTCTACGGCAGTGCTGATTTTTACCAAGACGGGAGCGGGGGGCACCGATTTCGTCTGGTTTTATGACATGGAGGCAGACGGGCTATCGTTGGATGATAAACGTCAGCCTGTACCGGAGAATGACATCCCCGACCTGTTGCAGCGATGGCAGACCCGCAACCCAGAAACGGATACGGAACGATCGGCCAAGGCGTTTTTTGTACCGCAGGCTGAGATTGCCGAGAATGGCTATGACCTCTCGATCAACCGTTATAAGGAAGTGGCCTACGAAGAGGTGAACTATGACCCGCCCAAGCTGATTTTGCAGAAGCTGCGATCGCTGGAAGACGAGATCCGAGCTGACTTGGATGCACTGGAGAAGTTGCTAGAATGAAAAATAGACTAAGGCGGTTTTTGCCGAAAGCTGGGCAATTATGACGGTTGCATCCCGAAAGATGACGCTGGCAGAGTACCTCAATTACGACGATGGTACAGATGCTCGCTATGGGTTAGAAAATGGGGAACTGATTGAGATGCCTCCCGAAAGCGAACTGAACCGTCGCATCGCAATATTTTTATTACTCTACTTTGCTCAACACTTGCATATTTCTGGCGATCGCTTGACGATGAAGACAGAAATTGTAGTGACCAGTTCCCAGACGACCACTCGTTTGCCCGATGTGATGATTTTGTCGGAAGAACTAGCAACCGCGCTAGAAGGGGCGAGTCGATCGACTGTTATGCTCGATATGCCGCCGCCGCTGTTGGTCGTTGAGGTGGTAAGCCCAGGGCAAGAAAATCGAGACTACCGCTACAAGCGATCGGAGTACGCTGCGCGTGGCATTTTGGAATATTGGATTGTAGACCCGATGCAGCAAAAGGTAACGGTGCTGGAGTGGGTGGAAGGACTGTATGAGGAGATGGTCTACCAGGGAGACAGCCCCGTCTCTTCGCCGCTATTTGGAGCTTTGGATCTAACTGCTGCACAGATTTTGCAGGGGCAATAGTGCTCTACCTTTCTAACTGGTCTTCTGTATGGACTGGCGACATCGATGCTGAAGCACCCACGCTTCTATGGTGGCCAGCACTTGTTGGGGCCGATCGCGCACATCCCCCTCCCGAAATCGTAAAAACCTTACCCCCAGCGATTCTAATTGGGCTTGCCGTTCTGCGTCTCGCTGTTGAGCCGCTTCGCTATTATGGGATGCACCGTCAATCTCGATCGCCAGCATCAGCTCTTTGCAGTAAAAGTCTACAATAAAGCGATCTATCGGACGTTGGCGATCGAAGTCGTAGCCATGCATCTGTTTACCCTTGAGGTGCTTCCATAAAATCACTTCCCCTAAGGTCATGTTTTTGCGGAGCTTGCGGGCAAGTTCTTTCAAGTAGGGCCGGTAGGGGATAATGCGATAGGGCATGACGATTACCATCATTTGTCTAGGGTCTCTCTTTCAAAGTGCCCACCTTGCCGCATAAAATCCCCTGTTGAGTAGGGTGTTTCTGTTGCTTGGGATGGGGCAAGATGGCGTTGTGGTCTACCCGCTACTTTTTTCTCACAAAAAAACTTCCCTCCAACCATCCCCTCTTGAGAGGGGTGCCCATAGGGCGGGGTGTGACCTCTTGAGAGGGGTGCCTGTAAGGCTGGATGTGACCTTTTCCTGTAAGACGGGGTGTGCCACTCCTACCCCTCCTAGGAGCCTTGGCCCACCCCTACCCCTCCCAGGAGGGGATGTTTTTGGGCAGATGTTGGGATGGGGCAAGATGGCGTTGTGGTCTACCTTCTACTCTTTTCTCACATAAAAACTTCCCTCCAACCATCCCCTCTTGAGAGGGGTGCCCGTAGGGCTGGGTGTGACCGCTTGAGAGGGGTGCCCGTAGGGCGGGGTGTGACCGCTTGAGAGGGGTGCCCATAGGGCGGGATGTGACCGCTTGAGAGGGGTG
>JBJTUO010000123.1:0-13228 GCA_046080785.1 Leptolyngbyaceae cyanobacterium
AAATCTATAACTTTTTCTAATCTTAAAATAGGTGACAAACCAGGGGGTCTTGAGTATATTTATGGAGTGTGAGGAGCGAACCAGCAAGGGCACCGAGACGAAACACGGCCAGTCGTCGGTGCTCTTTCTGATTTTAAATTCTTGTATTTTGCGGGTATCCCCTTAGAGGGGATTTGAAAGGCGTCGTTGAAAAGCAGGATGAAGTGATGGTCGTCACCCGCAACATCAAAACCGCCATCCGCCATTTCTCATCGTCCGCTACCGGAGACGCGGAGATGGTTGGTGCCCCTGGGCACGACCGGGGGATTTTCCACGGGGTTTGGGCGCTTGGGCTGGAGTACCAATTGCCGCCAAAATAACTGGAAATGCTTGCGCCACGCGCCCTGTTGACAGTTTATCCTGCGGAGATTGCCAGGGCAAGGGGGAGTCGATTTCCCGTTTGGGAGACTTCTGGAAATGAAATCCGCTGATTATTAGAGTTGTTAGGAAATAAAACAGATTTTGGGATGACAGGACTGCCCCCATCCTGTACATCGACAAAAGTCCTGCCGGAACTGCTGGAGATCGGGTCTGATCTACTCTGTTATGCAGCCTAATCGAATAAAGTCGAGCTTAAACGTCAAGACCCTCCACTCGCGTAATACTTTACATTGATACGCATTTGTTAGTTTGCAATAAGTAACCTTCCACTAGTAAATCCGAACCGATCGCTTGCCAGGTCAGTTGTTGCAGCTCGATTGCCTGGGTCATTTGGGTAAGCCCCAAATCACCAATAGGGGTGGGTGCAGTCTCTCCTCCAATTAATTTGGGCGCAATAAATGCCAGGATTTTTTGAACAGAATGGTCTGTAATCGCCCGGGCGGCCAGCACTCCGCCACATTCCCACAATACACTTAAGCAACCTTTTGCATATAGCTGCTGCATCACCTGATCCGGGGTGAGGGTTTCAAATTCAAAGACTTCTACCCCCCGTTGTCTCAGGCAGGTTTTCAGGGATGGATTTGTTCCCGCTTCGGTAAAGACTAAGGTCGGTGCCAGGGCAGTATCCCACAAGTTCGCATCTAGGGGTAGCTCCAGCGATCGGCTGAGCACAACTCTGAGCGGTGTTGGCTGGGTTCGGCTGGTCAGTAAGGGGTTGTCTCGCCGCACTGTATTGCCCCCTACGATCACGGCATCACACCCCATGCGCAATTGATGCACCCAGGAGCGCGTTGCCGGGCTGGTGACCCAGGCACTGTGGCCAGTAGTGGTAGCAATTTTGCCATCCAGGGTCATGGCATATTTCAAAATCCCAAAGGGACGTTGATATAGCACCCGATGCACAAAGGCTTCATTTAATTTCTGGCAGGCTAGCGCTTCAACCCCAACTGTCACTTCCACCCCTGCCTGTTGTAAACGGGCAATGCCAGTACCCGAAACCCGTGGATCCGGATCAACCATCCCCACGACGACTCGCTGGATTCCCGCTGCAATCACGGCTTCAGAGCAGGGAGGTGTGCGGCCATAGTGATTACAAGGCTCTAGATTAACGTAAAGGGTCGCCCCCTGGGCCCGATCGCCCGCCTGTCTTAAGGCAAATACCTCCGCGTGGGGTTCTCCGGCTTTGGGATGAAACCCTTCTCCCACGATGACTCCATCTTGTACAATCAGGCAACCAACTAGGGGATTGGGGGCTGTTTGACCAGATGCTTGACGGGCAAGTGTTAAACAATGTTGCATCATGGCCCGGTCTAGTTCGGAGCCCACATGATCAGACTCAACCTCGCGACAACCCTGGATAGGCTCTAAGGAAAAATTGGAGCCAGAAGCAGTCATAAGCTATTATTTTGCCTTGACTTTACGGCGGGCCTTTTTAGCAGCCGTTACTGGCTCTTCAACGGCAGCCATCACTGGCGCTTGCATGGAGGCCCCAACCAGGGGGATGGTGAAATGAAAAGCGCTGCCCTGGTCTTTACCTTCTGACTCAGCCCAGATCTGACCGCCTAAGCCAGTAATAATCTGGCGGCAGATAGCCAAGCCTAACCCAGTACCACCGGCACTACGGCGCAGGGCGCCTTCTTCCTGATAAAAGCGATCGAAGATGACCTCCAGTCGGTTTGGTTCAATCCCACGACCGGTATCTACAATGATGACTTCTACCATCCTGTTGTTTTTAGGACGGGCTGTAATCGAGACCTTGCCATCCCGACCTGTAAACTTACAGGCATTATCCAGTAATTTGGAGAGCAATTCCACTAACCATTCGCCATCAACCTCCACCATCAAGCCAGGGGATAGGTGATAGTCAATGGTGGGCAGTTGCTCGTTGGATTGGCGCGCCCGAATGCTACTCAAGGCCAGTTCTACACATTCCTGGAGGGGTAAAACCTCAAGATTCCAGGTAACCCGACCGCTTTCTAATTGGGAAAGGGTTAAAAAATCCTGGATTAGTTTGCGCATCCGCTCTGCATCGGCCATGGCAGTTTTGAGCATCACCTCTTGCATTTCTGGAAGCATGTCTATCTCGCTGGCCAGACTCTCGAGGCAAACCTGAATGGTTGAGAGGGGAGTACGCAACTCGTGGCCGGTAATAGCAATCAAATTACTGCGGGTGCGATCGAGGGCTTCTAACTGCTGATTCAGGTCTTCTAAGTTGGCATAGGCTTCTGCTTGAATCAGGGCGACCCCGATTTGGTTTGCGATCGTTTGCACGAGCTCTTGCTCATCTTCAGTCCAACGATGGGGAGTTGAGTTGCAATCATGTAATTCAATCACTCCCAGCACCCGGTTTTGGTGAATCACGGGGGCCAGTAACCAAGACGCAATTTGCCACTGTTGCGAGAGCAATAAATTAGCTGTGAGGGGTTGTCCATCATCCAGTAGCCATGGATCCCCATGGGTATCCGATAGACTGACACTTCCCTGTCTGGCTAAAGCTGCCTCAAACAGGGAATTTTTACTCAACGACCACTCCTGACCCCGTAGAGAAGCGACAGAACTACCGAGATACTCGTGCTGAATCGTGACCTGAGTATCTTGGCCCTTGCAGCGATAGATCAGACAGCGGCAAACCCCCAAGGCCTGACCCAGCTCCCGCACAGCGACATTCAGGATTTCAGCCGGATTGAGGGATTGGCGGACTGCGGCGGTAATCGAATTGACTAGCCGCTCTTTACGTTCTTGAGCTGAGATTGCCCGGTAGGCTTTCAACAACTTATATTGACCTGCCTGCAGGTAAGTCACTAACCGCTCAGCAAAGGGCCCTGGGTCTATCGCACAAAAATCAGAGTCATTATCTGCCAGAAAAATTTGTTGCGCTTCAGCAATTTTGCTTGCCAGCTCAGGCCGAAATTTGAGAATGCGATTTAATAAAAGGGTCGTAGCCGTGTAGACGGCTTTGCGGTTAAAAGTCCAGATTCCCTCAAACCGACGGGATTGATCCGCTGCAAGTAGACCCGTTGCATCCTCAGAGGCAGCAACTTGAGGGCGCTCTCGACAGATTAAACAGGAGGCGTATTGCGCTCCCACAACAATTAGATTCCATTCCTGGGCCAGACTATCAGAGCTATCAAAGGCCACCATTTCATAGTGATCAGAGCGGTTAGCAAAATCAGTTTCGGGCACTGCCAAAACGTAAACCTGGTCTGTTTTTCCGGCAATCCGTAAATACCGGTGGGCTTCTTGTCGATAAAAGCGCTCTCGCTGAAAAGTAGCAATCACCAACGGGCGATCGCTCCCTGCCAGCACCTGATCCTCCATGGCATGGGACAGGGCTGTCAACGACGACTTGAAATAGATCTGGGGATGCAGGTCTGGTAAAGCCTGCAACAAAGCTTCCAGGATGGAAGGAGACTTGCTCATCGAGGCTAGTTTAACTCGTTGACGCAGACAAAATAAAGCGAACCACGGTGCCGGGTCTCAACCAATTGGCTGAAGTAAAACCCGTTTTATCGCATCCTTCCTTAGTGTATTGTGAATTCGCCGCTCTCGGTTTACAGAATTGAGCATAAGGCCCACTCCTTTAGCGGTGGGAGTGTGGCAATGGGTTGCATTCATCCATTATTCTGACTTCTGAATTCTGAATTCTGACTTCTGAATTCTGACTTCTGAATTCTGACTTCTGACTTCTGACTTCTGACTTCTGACTTCTGACTTCTGGATTCTGAATTCTGACTTCTGGATTCTGACTTCTGGATTCTGAATTCTGGATGCTGGATTCTGGATTCCGACTTCTCTGTCCCACTTTAAGGGGATACCCAGATTTGGTACAACCAAGAAGGAATATTTTTTATGGGTAACAGGCTCAATCCATGTCCTCGCTCCACAGCGTCTGGTCTTTTCTTTACAGCAACAGTTTTTGGATGGGCTGGAACTTGTTTCTAGCTTTGGTTCCATTAGTGCTCAGCCTATTTTTATTTCCACTAGACTCTCGGTCGTCCCCGATCTGGTGGCTGGGGATGTTGGCGTTTGTGGCTTTTCTTCCCAATGCGCCTTACGTTGTCACCGATCTGATCCATCTAATCAGGACGATCCAGGCGACTGATTCCCTACTGTTTAACTTATTGGTAATCTTGCCAACCTATCTAGTGTTTGTGCTGGTTGGGTTTGAATCCTATGTTCTTTCCCTGATCAACCTGGGTCGGTTTTTACAGCAAAAGGGATTAAGCCATTGGACTAAGGCGATCGAGTTACTCTTGCATGGGTTGTGCGCCGTTGGGGTATATTTGGGACGAATTGAACGATTGAACAGTTGGGATCTAGTTGTGCGTCCGATTCAGGTAGTCCAGAAGGCGATCGCCAGCGTTACGACCACCCAAGGCTTACTCTTTATTTTATTGGCTACCGGTGTTATCGCCCTACTGTATACCATACTGAAGGTAATTACCCTGGCTTTATGGTTACAGTGGCAGGATCTGCGGCTGAAGCAGACCAATGATTTACCGACCGAGCTTTAAAGGGCAGAAGTCGGAAGTCGGAATTCAGAAGTCGGAAAGTTGATACCCCTCTATGCTATCAGGCTGAATTTTTATCGGCCAGTAGCGCTGCCATAGTCAGACTCAATACTCAGCATTATATATATCAATCTTCATTACCTGCCACGAGCCGACCTTCTGGTTCAGTAAGTATGCTAAATATTAAAGTCATCTGAAGATATTCACCTGATTCAGGTGCGCTGGGAGCCAACGTCTCTGCCTCATCGTTCCTGTATGGGTCAGCGTATCTTGAAATTTAGAGGTTAAGTTTCATGGCACCGCTCCTCCTCCAGACTATCTGGTTGGTTCCAATTTATTCCCTGATTGGTGCAGCGCTCTCAGTGATCTGGTTTCCAGCGATCACTCGCAAGACTGGCCCCCGGCCGGCGGGCTATGTCAACGCACTGATGACTTTTATGTCCTTTGTTCATGCCCTGGTTGCCTTACAGGCCACCTGGAATCAGCCCGTGTTTGAGATGGCAGTGCCCTGGTTAAAGGTTGCTGGTTTAGAGTTCACGATTCCCATTGAAGCATCGTCTTTGAACGTGGGGGCGGTGGTTTTAATCACAGGGTTAAATCTACTGGCTCAGATTTTTGCAATTGGCTACCTGGAGATGGATTGGGGCTGGGCTCGTTTCTTTGCCATGATGGCCCTGTTTGAAGCTGGGATGACAGCCCTGGTTTTATGCAATTCCCTGTTTTTCAGTTATTTCATTCTGGAAATTCTCACTCTGGCTACCTATCTACTGATTGGGTTCTGGTTTAACCAATCTCTGGTCGTGACTGGAGCGCGGGATGCTTTTTTAACTAAGCGGGTCGGTGATTTATTTCTGCTGATGGGGGTTGTCGCCCTGCTACCTCTAGCCGGTAGCTGGAACTTTACCGAATTAGCGAAGTGGGCGGAAACAGCACAGGTCGATCCAACGATTATTACACTGGTCTGCCTAGGACTCATTGCTGGGCCGATGGGTAAATGTGCTCAATTTCCCCTACACCTTTGGTTAGATGAAGCGATGGAGGGGCCAATTCCGGCATCGATTTTGCGGAACTCTGTGGTTGTAGCTGTAGGAGCATGGGTGCTGGTTAAGCTTGAGCCGGTGCTAGCGCTATCTCCCTTTTCCCTATCGTTCATGATTTTTATCGGCTCTATAACCGCGATCGGTGGCTCTCTGATTGCCTTGGCCCAAATTGATGCTAAACGCACCCTATCCTATCTGGCTAGCGCCTACATGGGGTTGGTATTTATTGCGGTTGGGGTTGGTAACCCCCATGCCGCCCTGTTGTTGGTCTTAACCTATGCCATGGCGATCGCTCTGTTGGTGATGGCGGTTGGTGCAATCATCTGGAACAGTGTGACGCAGGATGTGACTCAGTTGGGTGGTCTCTGGTCTCGTCGCCCAATTTCCGGAATTTGCTTTATTTTGGGCGGGCTTGCCTTAATTGGGTTTCCTCCCCTGGGTAGCTTTTGGGCCATGGTTGATCTGGTAGATGGTCTGAAGGGGTCTGGTCAGCCTTGGCTTTCAGGGGTGCTGTTGATCACTAATGGGTTGACCGCGTTTGGTCTCACTAGGGTATTTAGCCTGATCTGGGGTGGCAAATCTCAGCAGATGTCTGAGCGATCGCCGGAGGTGCATTGGCCCATGATTTTACCTATGGTGATTCAACTTGGGTTTATCTTGCATCTGCCTTTAGTGATGCAAGCCCTGAATTTGTTGCCAAGTTGGGCAGACCTAAGTAAAGATAGCGCCCTGCTGGTTACCTGGTCTAGTGTTTTTGGCTGTGTTTTGGGCGGCATTGTCTATTTGGGCAAACAGATTCCCAAGCCAGTCCAATTTCCCATCAAGGCTTTACAAGATCTGGTCTCCTACGACTTCTATACCCCGACGTTATACCGCAATAGTGTGGTGGGCGTCATTGATTTGATTTCTCAGATGATCTCCTGGTTTGACAAATATTTTGTCGATGGCCTGGTCAATTTATTTGGCACCGCAACGGTCTTGGGGGGGCAAACGCTGAAATTTACCACTTCTGGCAAGTCTCAATTTTACATGCTGACAATTTTGCTGGGGTTGGCTCTCCTGGTCGGCTATCTCTGCTGGCCCTTTCTTTCCCATCTGGTGGTGATCTTTAGTGCTAATGTAGCTAACCCGCCGACACTTGGATAAGTCATCTGTTTTTATTGTCTTTGCCCTTCTACTTTTTGACATCCACCATGCTCAGTACACTTATCTGGCTGCCGGTCATTGGTGCAGCAGTTGTAAGTTTTTTACCTGGCAGTATACCTGCCCAACAGTTACGCAAAATAGCGGTTGCGATTACGGGTGCTATTTTTCTGTTTACGATGTACCTGTTGCTGACCCACTTTAACCCGAGTGAAGCGGGGCTACAGTTGAAAGAGTATCAGCCCTGGATTCCGCCATTAGGGTTGAACTATAGTCTGGGAGTGGATGGTCTATCCTTGCCGATTGTGGCCCTCAGCAACTTGTTGATCCTGGTAGTTGCCTTTAGCAGTGATATGACTGGCCCCCAGGATGTGCCGCTACAGCGGCCCCGACTATTTTACGCTTTGATTCTGCTGGTCAATGCTGGCGTTGCGGGTGCCCTGATGGCGCAGAATCTTTTATTGTTTCTTTTGTTCTATGAAGTAGAACTGATTCCCTTTTATCTGTTGATTGTGATTTGGGGCGGCCAAAAACGGGAATATGCGGCCATGAAGTTCTTACTTTATACGGCCGTTTCCGGGATTTTGATTCTGGCTGCTTTTCTCGCTATTTCCTGGCTATCAGGAGCGTCCAGCTTTGACTATGAGGCTATTCGCACAGCCGGAATTTCTCAGCAGTTGCAATTGATTTTACTGACCCTGATTTTGATTGGGTTTGGCATCAAAATTCCGCTGGTGCCTCTCCATACCTGGTTGCCTGATGCTTATGTAGAAGCCTCCACTCCCACTGCCATTCTATTGGGGGGAGTGCTGGCCAAACTGGGAGTGTATGGATTAATCCGGTTTGGGCTTGGTCTATTTCCCGAAACTTGGGCGCTTGTCTCCCCTGGTCTGTCCATTCTTGGGGCGTTATCTGTCATGTATGGCGCGATCGCGGCCATTGCCCAGAAAGATATTAAACGGATGGTGGCTTACAGTTCGATCGGCCACATGGGCTATGTGGTGGTTGGGGCGACTGCCCTCACTTCTCTGGCCATGGTAGGGTCTATTGCCCAGATGGTGAGTCATGGCCTGATCCTGGCGTTATTGTTCTAT
The DNA here is from genome assembly GCA_046080785.1 of Leptolyngbyaceae cyanobacterium. Classification (GTDB taxonomy): domain Bacteria; phylum Cyanobacteriota; class Cyanobacteriia; order Leptolyngbyales; family Leptolyngbyaceae; genus JBJTUO01. The sequence goes on from JBJTUO010000123.1 coordinate 8,209, forward strand.
CTGGTGGGTCAGATCGAAACCAAGATTGGCACCCGCGAGTTAGATGTGCTCAACGGGCTGTTGAATCCGATTCGCGGTTTGCCAATGACCAGTGCCCTGCTTGTGTTTTCTGGCATGGCCAGTGCGGGTATTCCTGGAATGGTGGGCTTCATTTCGGAGTTTCTTGTGATTCAGGGCACCTTTGCTCGCCATCCGATTCCAGCCCTCCTCTGTGTGATTGGAACAGGTTTAACTGCGGTTTACTTTGTGATCTTGCTTAACCGCACCTGCTTCGGCAAGTTAGATAATGCCACAGCCTACTATCCCAGGGTCACAAATTGGGAGCATTTACCAGCGGTTGCTTTAGTTCTCCTGGTGATATGGTTGGGAATTCAGCCCTCCTGGCTGGTGCGCTGGAGTGAAGCAACATCCAATGCCCTGGTGGCCGCTGCACCGCCCCTGGTAAATCCGCAAGTTGCCTTTGAAGCCTCAGCAATTTCAAGCCCTGGGGTTAACAATTAGTTGTTTTGCATACCGAACTCCCTCACAAATCAATGGAGAAACCTCAAGCATGAACATGGCAGCTCCGGCGACTAAGTTGCCGCCCTCAACTCACCGCTACGCCGATATCATTCATCGTCTGGAAGCAGGCGGGGCAATGCTTCCTGATACGCCTGAAAATTTGATGCAGATCATCGGCCTTTATAAGGCCTATGCAGTACCAATGGATTTTTATTGGCGAGATCTGCTCTACATCGGAGAACGGGTCTTTCTCAATCCTTTCCCTTTTTACAAGTACATCATTTCAAAAGAGTACCTCGATCTCCATAATCATTACGCGGGTGATGATGCAGATTTACGAATCTGGCGGGGGCAAGCGGATGCCCATCCTGAGTTGATTGAGTTCATTCAACGGGGTGAGTTGAAAGCAAAGCTGCCGCCCCTATTGCATCACCTGTGGCACGATCGCATCAATATGGAATTTGCCGAAGAGTGTATGCGGGCGATGTTGTGGCATCGTAAGATGTATTGCCCGATGAACCAGTTTGACCCCTACCTAGATAGTGACGAGTATAAGCAAAATGCGGATCGGGCAATCAAAGCCTACTTTAAGGGCAACCCCCTCATGTTGGGGCTGCACAAGCTTTTCCCTGATCTGTTTCTAGAGCAGTGCCGTCAGGCTTCTTACTACGCCAACCTAGGGCTGTTTTGGGAAGTGATGGCTCCTGTCTTCTTTGAAATGTCTGACCTCTATGATGAAGGGAAGATTGCCAGTGTGCCTGAAGCCATGAATTTCCTGGTCAATGGCATCTTTGCGATCGCAGGGCGGCCCATTTATCACCATGTTTACATTCGCGGTGAGTGCTACGAAATTATTCCCAAGTCGAAGGGTTTTACCTGGCTTTATGAGGCGGCACTACCCTACGTCGAGGCCGTTTTTTACCGCACCTCTCCCTTCCGGGGCACCAAGTCTTATAACGCTCAGGCCCGGCAGGTGCCCGACAAGCAGGAAGACTTCCACTATGGCGTTCTCTACGCTGATAAATTTCCCGTTGCCAGTGCGGGAATTCCACCGACACTGCTGCACCAGGATATGTACCACTTTTTGCCGCCCTACCTACAAGACTACTATCAAAATTTTTGCCGGGGCGAAGATGACAAGTTGATTCAACTGGCAATTAGCTTCCAGAGATCGATGTATTGCGTCACGTCAGCGGTGATTCAGGCCCTCAGAACTGCGCTCCTGTATCCTCTGGATGATCCAAATCCAGAGCATCTCAAGGCCAATCGGGCATTTTTTGAAGCTCAGATGGATCGATTCTTGCGACCAGAGGCGCGTCTGCCCAATATTCAATCCCAGGACTACCGCTAGGCAACCAGGTTTGTACCTTAAGGCGGAAAAACTTCATCCCCAGCACTGGCTGAAACCGTTGTGGGCAGGAATTGTTTCCCTGTCACACTTCCCGCCTTAAAATATAGGCCGAAATGGGTTCCTGCTTCATGGCGGGCGATCGCCCATTTCAGTTCGGTGCCATAGCAGTATTTTGAGGCGATGAAGTTTCGACTGACCAGCAACAGAATGATGTCTGCGGTATCCAGCTTGTTGAGAATGGCGGGTTCCCACTCCGTCCCTGCTTCCAGTTCCAGGTCATGCCAGGTGCTGATTTTGCCCACTTCTCGCAAAGCAGAGAGATGATCTTCCAAGGTATTCCGCGACCGCAACTATAATTTGCCCCTCCCCGGTTGAATTTAGCCCGCAAAAGAGCAATGATCAGGGATGACTCTTTTTTGCTAAAACCTTAACCGATCAATCGATCTCATAACGCTCATGACCAGCCCTCAATTGTCTCTAGAAACCATGACTTCTTCTTTGGATGACCCGGCAGTATCGACACCGGCCAATGGCCTGGTCGATGTCATTGAAACGGTGATTTCCAGCCTGGAACAAGAACAAACTGCAATGGTCAGCCATACCGATGGTGGTCATGTCTGGAAGTTTAAGTATGGAACGGTTGAGGTATTTGTGCAGCTAACGGGGTTAACCGACGATGACACCTTAACGGTCTGGTCGTCGGTGTTGCAGCTGCCTGCTAAGAATGAAGCGCGTTTAACCCACAAATTATTGGAAATGAACTGGTCGGGTACGCTAGAAGCCCGCTATGCGATCGCCAATAATGCGGTGGTGGTGGTCACCTCCCGATCTCTGGCAGATCTGTCTCCTGGAGAGATTTCGCGGGCGATTACGATCGTGGCCAGTTTAGCGGATGAAAATGACGAACCGTTGCAACAGGAGTTTGGCGCGTAACAGACTGAATCCCTCGCCACACCCCCATAAAGTCTAGAGCAAATCTGGTTTGTCAGAGCCAGTGCCATGTAAAGGTTCTAGAACTTGGATAAAGTCGAGCTTAAGCGGATACCCTCTTTTTCATCCTTGAAATCAGGGATGCTTATTTGTTTGATGGTTAGCAATCTGATGGCGCAGTTCAGTGACCCGATTCGGTAGATCAGCCTGGGCAAGTTCCTGTTGTTCCCCTGTGGTCAGCCATTTTAATTGAACTGTGCCCTGTGCCGCTTCATGGTCTCCCAAAATCAAGCAAGCAGCAGCACCGCTGCGATCGGCCCGCTTAAATTGCTTACCAAAAGCACTGCCACTCAAATCCAGATCAACCCGAAACCCCAATCTGCGTAAAGTTTGGGCTACAATCACCGCCTGATCTTCTGCTGCTTTGCCTCGAGAGACCAGATAGAAGTCAACCCCAGAAGCCGAGACTGGCTTGAGTTGTTGTAGGAGAATGGTTAACCGCTCCAGGCCCATTGCCCAGCCGACTGCCGCAGTATCAGGGCCACCCAGTTCGGTTACCAGCCGGTCATAGCGCCCGCCGGCACAAACCGTTGCCTGAGCGCCCAGATGGTCTGACAAAATTTCAAATACGGTGTGGGTGTAGTAATCTAACCCTCTCACCAGCCGAGAATTCAACCCGTAGGGGATACCTAACCCAGCCAGCAAGGATTGCACCTGGTCAAAACCCGCTTGAGAATCAGGATTGAGGTGATCCAAAATACTTGGGGCCTGTTGCAAAATTTCCTGGGTGCGGCTGTCTTTGCTATCCAAAATCCGCAGGGGATTGCGGGTGAGGCGATCCTGGGAATCAGGATCTAGGTCATCCTTAAAGGGGGTGAGGTAGGCCACTAAGGCTTGCCGGTAAGCCGCTCGATCACTAGCATCCCCAATGGAATTAAGTTGCAGTTGTAAGTCAGATAAACCGACGGCTTTGAGCAGATCAACGGCGAGTGCAATGGCTTCGGCATCGGCGCGGGGAGAGGCACTGCCCAGCACTTCTACCCCTAACTGGTGAAACTGCCTCTGACGGCCTGCTTGAGGTCGCTCATAGCGAAACATGGGGCCAATGTACCAAAGCCGTTGTACCCCCCCTTGGGCGGCTAACCCATGTTCAATATAGGCGCGGACAACGCCAGCGGTTCCTTCAGGCCGCAGGGTCACCAATCGCTCCCCCCGGTCTTTAAAGGTATACATTTCTTTGCCAACAATATCCGTCGCCTCCCCAATCCCCCGTTCAAACAGGGTTGTTTGCTCAAAGATGGGGGTACGAATCTCTTGATAGGCGGCACGCCCCAGAATATCTCTGGCGATGGCTTCTACCTGCTGCCAGTAACCAATCTCCTCTGGCAGAATATCCCGTGTGCCGCGCAGTGCTTGTATTGAACCCATACCTCTGTCTTATAGCGTTTCCCAGGTACCGTAGCGATCGCTATAGTACTGCAAAATTGATTGCAATCGGTCTTGTTGCAGCTCACTGAAGGTGTCAGGGTGTTCAATCCACAGGCTACCGATCTGGCTGAGCTGGTAGTCAAACTGGTCAGACGTTTGGCCTGACAGCCCTGCTACGACTCCATCGACCTGTTGCAAGTGAGCCACAACCTCTCGATAAACAGCTAAAGGTAGGGTGGCATTACGAACCTGATATTTCACGTCTGTAATTCCATAATGATCAAGGGTAGGGTTGAGGGGTGGTTTAAATCTACACAAAAAGCGGCTCTAGTGGCTTGGGGATGCCTCGCCATTCAAAGCAAACATTTAAAACTTTGACACTCCCCATGGCTAGAAGCCAGGGGATTCTTGGTTCACCGACTCGCCATAACTTAGCAGGTTTTCACCAACCGAGCTAGAGGGCAAATCTCCCCAAGCGTATAGACTTCCGGTGTGCCCCACCGTAGTTAGTCCTCGTTGCAGGATATTGAGTGCGGCGTTTACGTCCCGGTCTGCCATATAGCCACAATGGAGACAGACATGGGTTCTGACGCTCAACGACTTCTTGACCACCTTGCCGCAATTAGAGCAATTCTGGCTGGTGTAATGGGGCGGAACGGCAACCGTTGCCTTCCCATACTTCCTGCCGAAATACTCCAACCATTTGCGAAAAGTTGACCATCCTGCATCACTAATCGACTTAGCCAGATGTCGATTTCGTACAAGCCCTTTCACATTCAAGTCTTCATAGGCCACCAAATCGTTAGATTG
>JBJTUO010000124.1:0-17663 GCA_046080785.1 Leptolyngbyaceae cyanobacterium
CAGAGGTATGCCATCGGAGAAGGAACCTTGACCAATCGGGTAAATCAAGAATACGGCAGTCGCGGCTGCAACGGGGGCAGAGTAGGCGACGCAGATCCAAGGACGCATCCCTAACCGGTAGCTCAGTTCCCATTCACGCCCCATGTAGCAGAAGACACCAATCAGGAAGTGGAAGATTACCCGTTGGTAGGGGCCGCCGTTGTACAGCCACTCATCTAAGGAGGCTGCTTCCCAAATGGGGTAGAAGTGCAACCCGATCGCGTTGGAGGAGGGCACGACGGCACCAGAAATGATGTTGTTGCCGTACAGTAGGGAACCGGCAACGGGCTCACGAATCCCATCAATGTCAACGGGAGGAGCGGCGATAAAGGCAATGATGTAGCAAACCGTGGCGGTCAACAGGGTGGGGATCATCAGGACGCCAAACCAGCCTACATAGAGGCGGTTGTTGGTGTTGGTCACCCACTCACAAAACCGTTCCCACGGAGTCGTGGCTTCACGTCTTTGTAAGGCGGTTGTCATAGTTCAATAATTCCAAAATGAATAGAAACAGTATCCTTATCCTTTGTAATAAGGACAGGGGAATAATACCTCTCTATCATAAGGAATTTAATTTTTGTTTTTCTAGCGTTGTCAGGCAAATTTTTGTTAAAAGTCGATATAAAAATTAATAAACTCGATCGCCCCGCTTGAATCATCTGAATTTTTTGAGGAAACCGTGATTCCACGGGAACCCTTTCTCCCAATCCAGATAGGATTGCTATAGCGATCGCAAAAACTTCCCTCAACCTGTCAAGTATTGTGGCCCTAGAAAAGCATTTTTTTCTGTCTCAAGCTCGCATTGAATACCAGTATCGTCGGTTTCAACGAGATTTAATTCGGGGTATTAGTGCCTTGGGGGTTGTTTTTTTAGTGGGTACCCTTTGGTTTCATTGGGTAGAAGGTTGGCGACTGATTGAGTCGGCTTACATGACAACCATTACTCTCGCCACCGTGGGCTTTACCGAAGTTAGGCCCCTGGGAGACCGGGGGCGACTCTTCACCATGGCTTTGATTTTGTCGGGGGTGGTCAGTATTGCCTATATCGTGAACCGATTTACGGATGCTGCAATCCAGGGCTATCTTCAAGAAGGATTACGGCTGAAACAATTGCGTCGACTGATGAACTCGCTGACGGGACACTACATTATTTGCGGTTTTGGTCGGATGGGTCGCCAGATTGCCCGAGAATTTCAGTCAGAACGGGTGAAATTTGTAGTGGTGGATTCTCAGGTTGAACCGCTCCAGGCCGCAGAAAATTTAGGATGTCACGCGATCGAAGGCGATGCGACTTTAGATGAGACCTTAATCCAGCTTGGGGTTGAGCGAGCAGTTTGCTTGATTGCGGCCCTTCCTTCTGACGCTGAAAATTTGTATACCGTGATTTCTGCTAAAGCGCTGAATCCTCAGATTCGAGCCATCGCCCGCGCCAGTACGGAAGAGGCCATGCAAAAGTTGCAGCGGGCAGGGGCTGATGCCGTAATTTCACCCTATATCACCGGGGGCAAGCGGATGGCGGCTGCCGCATTGCGGCCCCAAGTCATGGATTTTGTCGATGGCATCCTAACGGGCAGCGATCGCACCTTTTATATGGAAGAGTTTAAGCTAGATAGGCAGAGTTGCCCCCATATTAACCGGACACTGGAAGAAACCAATTTGCGATCGCGCTCTGGAGTGCTGGTATTGGCAATTCGACGGGTGGATGGTTCATTAATTACAGGCCCTACGGCAGATACCACGCTGCTGCATGGAGATCATTTAATTTGCATGGGAACAGCCGAACAGTTGCGCCTACTCAACCAAATACTCTCGCCCCTCCAGTCAAAATCAATCAAACTGCCCAACCAGTCAGAACTGGAAAACCCATGACTTTAGTCGAGCTTGAGGGCATTTACAGGTACGTCTTCCCAGGATTCCACCGTGCGTAGACGGGCGACCCAACCGTCAGCTTTTTGCTGATCAGATAACTTAGCTAAAAAAACTTGATGGCAATCTTGAGCAGCGGCTTCGTCACAACTGGCAATACAGGAATAAATAATTCCCGATGGATCAACTTGCTCATTTACCCAGATTGTCACCATCGCCTGTCTCCAGCCAGCAAAGCACCCTCCGTTTACTATACTGCATCGATAAGTAGTTGGACGCGATTAAATACACCCCCGCTAGTCCCCCTTACAAAGCTTTCGCTGACACATTTTCCACCTGCGAGTGGGGAACGGGAATCCAGGTTCGGCAACTTCTACCAGGGTGGATTCTCGCCTACGCGGGAATGACGAACAGTTCAGTTACTTCATGAATTATGCAGGTTAGACAATTATCAGCGGCCCGGCAGATTCGCCGCCAGTTGGTTTAAGGAATGATCGGTGACCCGGCAAATTCGCCAATCAGGCAATACATCTGCCCCCATGCGTTGATAAAAGGCAATGGCTGGTTCGTTCCAATCCAGTACACTCCATTCCAATCGCCCGCACCCTTTAGCGATCGCTTCCTGGGCTAGATAGGTGAGCAGGGCTTTACCAATCCCCCGGCGACGGTAAGCGGGTAAGACAAACAGGTCTTCCAGATAGAGCCCCGGTTTGGTCAAAAAGGTGGAATAGTTATAAAAAAACAGGGCAAACCCCACGGGCTGCCCTGCCCATTCCGCCAGAATCGCCTCTGCGTAGGGCCGATCGACAAAGAGATGTTGGTGCAACAGGGCTGGGTTGCCCGTTACCTGATGGGAGAGACACTCGTAGTCTGCTAAGGCGCTAATCAGTTGAAACAGAGTGTCAGCATCAGTCGGTTGAGCCAGTCGGACAGTCAGGAATGCTGAATTCATCGAAAAGCTGAAAACAAGACATTTCCTATTGTTCAAGAAAACGATCACCTTGACGAGGGGGCATTGGCGGCAAGGGTTTTTTATAATAGGGTGCAGTCACGAGGTTTGGATGGGTGCATTGCAATACCCGGTTGATATTTTAATTCTTTCCAATGGGCCCGGTGAGATTACGACCTGGGTCAAACCCGTGGTGCAGGCATTGAGGCAGCAATTAGGCAATGATCGCTCTCAAGTACGAATCTCAGTCATACTGTCTCCCTGCCCCAATGCCAGTGGCCATGAGGCAGATCTTGCTCGCAGCTATCCGCAAGTCGATCGAGTCCAGGCCGCCAACCATTTCTTCCGCTTTTTAGTCTTGGGTCAAACGGTTGAAGGCTGGGACTGGAGACCCAAAGGGGTAGTGCTTTTTTTAGGGGGAGATCAATTCTTTGCGGTTCTTATTGGCAAGCGATTAGGCTATCGCATTGTCACCTACGCAGAATGGGAAGCCCGCTGGCACCGCTGGGTCGATCGCTTCGGTGCCATGAATGCAAAGATTGTGGAACAATCTGATCCAAGATATGCCCACAAATTTACTGTTGTGGGTGACCTGATGGCGGAAGCCAGCGCCTGGGATCAGGGCCAGGAGAAGCAAAACGCCATTCCTAAGAAAAAAGCTCCCCTAATCGGCATTTTACCGGGTTCAAAAGCAGCCAAATTAAGGTTGGGGCTGCCCTTCGGGCTGGCGATCGCCGACTGTATCCAAGCTCAACGGCCAGCGGTCGAGTTTGCGATCGCGGTGGCACCTACTTTAGACATAGCCAGCCTGGCTGGTTTTGCAGATCCGCTGCAGAACTCTATGATTGAGCATCTGGGCTGGGCCAGGGGAGAATTGATCCAACCCATTGATAGCCTTCCCTATCTAAAAACAGGTGCTGGAGTCAAAGTTCAACTCTGGACTGAATTTCCAGCTTATGAGCAGTTGGTTCAATGCGATTTATGTATCACAACAATTGGGGCAAATACGGCTGAGTTGGGGGCACTAGCGGTGCCGATGATTGTGATCTTGCCGACGCAGCAACTCGATGTAATGCGGGCCTGGGATGGGATTCCTGGTATTCTTGTCAACCTGCCTGGGGTGGGCACCCCTCTGGCTCAACTGATCAATGGGCTGGCCTTGCGTCGCCTGGGGCTGCTTGCCTGGCCCAACATCTGGGCCAAACGGGAAATCGTGCCAGAAATGGTGGGCCCAATTACTCCAGAAGAGGTGGCTAACAGGGTGTTGCAATATTTAGACCAGCCTGAGTTACTGACTGCCATGGGTGATTCTCTGCGCCAGATTCGTGGACAGGCTGGCGCAGCCCAGAAACTAGCCCAGATTGTGGTGGAGGAAATCAGGCAGCAAATGCCAGAAATTTGTGGGGTGGGGATATAGTCGCAGGGATTGAAATCCGCAATTTATCGGAACCTGGTGTGGCAAAATAGGGGTGTACTAGGGGTCTCACAAAAAGGCTTTTACCCAAAATCTGTGGAGAAGAACCCCCATGCGCCATGGAGTATGGCAAAGCATCACAAGGAGCAATTGCGATGACAGCGGGTGTAACGTACTCAATCGATGAGCGAGAACGCCAGAATCTCAATCGACTAGCTGACTACCGGAGCGTACAGACAGTTTCGGACATTTGGCAGCTCGCCGCTCAGCGTTTCGCTTCCAGCACAGCCCTCCACGCTCCCCACCTCAAACCAGAAGTGAAGTTGACCTATGCCGAACTCTATGAGCAGATATATCAGTTTGCCACCGGCTTACAGGTGTTGGGGGTGCAGCCTGGCGATCGCATCTGCCTGTTTGCTGACAACAGCCCCCGCTGGTTAATTGCCGATCAGGGCATGATGATGGCCGGGGCCGTTAATGCTGTGCGCAGTTCCCAGGCTGATCGGGACGAGTTGCTTTTCATTCTGCAAAATAGCGGCTCGACGGGTCTGGTTGTAGAAGACCTGGCCACCCTAAAAAAATTGCGTTTGTCTCTCACTGGTCTGCCCTTGAAGTTTGTGGTGCTGCTTGCTGATCAGGCTGCACCCGACGATCCAGATTTAAACACCCTTAACTTTTCTCAGGTAATGGCCCTGGCGGAAGGGAAATCGCTGCAACCGGTCGGGCAAAATCAGCATAGTCTGGCCACCCTGATCTATACCTCTGGCACCACCGGTAAACCAAAGGGGGTCATGCTGAGCCACGGCAACCTGCTGCATCAGGTGACGACCTTGGGGGCCGTTGTGCAGCCAAGGCCGGGCGATCGCATTCTCAGTATTTTACCGACGTGGCATTCCTATGAGCGCAGTGCAGAATATTTTCTGCTGGCCCAGGGCTGTACCCAAATTTACACCAGCCTGCGCACGATTAAGAAAGATTTGAAGACCTACAAGCCTAACTATATGGTGAGTGTGCCCCGCATCTGGGAGTCAATCTATGAAGGGGTGCAAAAGCAGTTTAAGGAACAGCCCGAAAGCCGCCAGAAGCTAATTCAGTTCTTTTTAAGCAAAAGTCAGGCCTACCTGGAAGCCAACCGCACCGCCAATAATTTAAATTTGTTGCATCAAAACCCCTCAGCGGCTGAGCGCCTACTGGCCTCAGCAAAAGCCGCAGCACTGTACCCCATCCATCGCTTGGGAGAAGCGATCGTCTATAAAAAAGTGCGAGAGGCGGTCACGGGGGGTGAGTTTTACCATGCCATTAGCGGGGGTGGCTCTCTCGCCAAACATCTGGATGACTTTTTTGAAATTGTGGGGATTAGTGTTTTGGTGGGCTACGGCTTAACAGAAACCTCTCCGGTTACCAATGCCCGGCGGCCCTGGCATAACCTGCGCGGCTCATCGGGGCAACCCATCCCTGGCACAGAGATTCGCATTGTCGATCCAGAGACTCGCAAGGCTTTACCCCAGGGGCAAAAAGGGCTGGTTCTGATTCGAGGGCCCCAGGTGATGCAGGGCTACTATCAAAACCCAGATGCTACCCGCAAGGCGATCGACTCCAACGGGTGGTTTGACTCTGGCGATTTGGGTTGGGTGACTGCTGACAATGACCTGGTGCTAACGGGGCGGGCCAAGGACACGATCGTACTAACCAATGGCGAAAATATTGAACCGCAGCCAATTGAAGACGCCTGTCTGCGGAGCCCCTACATCGATCAAATGATGCTGGTAGGTCAAGATCAGAAAAGTCTGGGAGCTTTGTTGGTGCCTAACTTGGACGCTTTACAACAATGGGCCACCAGCAAAGGGTACCACTTAAGCCTTCCTGGCCATGAGTCTAGTCCGGTAGATGGTCAAACAACGATTGCCCTTGAAGATAAACCTATTCAAGAGCTGATGCGTCAAGAACTCAACCGGGAGGTGCAAAATCGCCCCAGTTTTCGGGTAGACGATCGAATTGGCCCCTTCCGCCTTTTACTGGAGCCGTTCTCCATAGACAATGGGTTAATGACCCAGACTCTAAAAATTCGGCGGAATGTTGTGATGGATCGCTACCAGGGTATGATTAACGAGATGTTTAATTGAAGCAAAGCAAGTTAGCTGACCCCGCCCATATTAGTTGGGATCCAAACTAGTCTTGCATTCGCTGGAGAAAACTTTTTAAGAATTTTTCGGCAGGTTGCTTCCGTATTTTTTACCCATTTCCCTGATCAGGTGTACTTAAGGCGTATCTTATGGATATCCCCCAATCTCAACTGTTGCTCAAACGGATGATCAACGTGAAAGCGATCGTCACGCCCCGCTGGAAAGAAGAGGCCCAGCAACAACTTCAAGGGCAAATCAATCAACTTGACAATCAACTGCAGCAATTAGAAATGCAAGGCCAGCGGATGGTTGCTGAAATTCAAAAGAATAGTTTAAAGCCACCCGGCCCAGAAACGGTGCAGCAGATTGAAGGCGTTCAAATGCAGGTGAACCAGAAGAAAAGTGAATTGCTGGAGCAAAAAAATCAGATCTTACAGCAACTCCAACAGGTGCAAACCCTGGATCTGGAGCAAGAAGTCAATCAAGGTCAAATTGATAGTATCTTTCGGGTAGAGCCGGGCGACAACTTGATCGAAAAGATGCAGGTTGAGGTGCTTTTGCGCGATGGCGTGGTTCAAGAAATTCGTGGCAACGTTTAAGTTTAATGTCGCAGATCCGGGGTGATTTCCCCCTTGCGTAGGTCTACTGGCGGCCATGATGCTGCTTTTTTTACTCTAAATCTCTAGTGCTGATTGGAAGTCTTCCATGATCAACGAAGTATTCATGCCTGCCCTGAGCTCCACCATGACCGAGGGGAAAATTGTCTCCTGGGTCAAGGCACCTGGCGACAAGGTTGAAAAGGGCGAGACCGTGCTGATTGTCGAATCTGACAAAGCAGACATGGATGTGGAGTCGTTTTATGACGGGTATTTGGCGACCATCGTTGTTCCTGCAGGGGAGACCGCGCCTGTCGGTGCCGCGATCGCCCTGATTGCAGAAACCGAAGCAGAGATCGAGGCGGCACTGCAACAGGCACAAACCAAAACTGCCCCTGCCGCTGCCCCAAAGAAATCTGGCAAAAAACAGAAGGAAGCAGCACCAGAGCCCGTTGCCGCTGCGGTAGAAGTCAGCAGCAATGGGGGCACTCCTAAAGATGGGAGGGTTGTGGCCTCGCCCCGCGCCCGTAAATTAGCAAAAGATCTGAAAGTGGACTTGGCGACGCTTCAGGGCAGCGGCCCCCACGGTCGGATTGTGGCTGAAGATGTAGAAGCTGCTTCTGGCAAGGCTCCGGCCCCTGTCGTTGCCAGTGTTGCTCCGCCAGTGCCCGCTCGTCCAGCACCCGCTCCGGTGCCTGCCCCCACCCCCGTCAAGGCCGGGCAGCAGGTGCCCCTGACCACATTGCAAAATGCGGTTGTACGCAACATGCTGGTGAGTCTGCAGGTACCCACTTACCATGTGGGCTACACCATCACCACAACTAAGTTGGATGCCCTGTATCAGCAAATTAAGTCTAAAGGGGTGACCATGACAGCACTGCTGGCAAAAGCGGTAGCAGTTACCCTGAAAAAACACCCCCTGCTGAATGCGAGCTTTGTCAATGACAGCATTGCTTACCCCTCCTCAATCAATATTGCAGTCGCTGTAGCGATGGATGATGGCGGGCTGATTACCCCTGTCTTACGCAACGCTGACCAGCAAGACCTTTACACCCTGTCTCGCGCCTGGAAAGACCTGGTGGAGCGGGCGCGGGTGAAACAACTGCAGCCCGATGAGTATAACTCCGGGACTTTCTCGATTTCAAATCTGGGCATGTTTGGCGTCGATCGTTTTGACGCTATTTTGCCACCAGGGATGGGTTCCATTCTGGCGATCGGGGCTTCTATCCCGACCGTCGTTGCCAGTGAAAACGGCATGATTGGGGTGCGGCGTCAGATGCAGGTCAATATTACCTGCGACCATCGGGTGATTTACGGTGCCCATGCCGCCATGTTCCTGCAAGACCTGGCCAAGTTGATTGAAACCGATGCTCAATCATTGACCTTGTAAAAAAAATCGGTGCCCCTAAAGGCGACAAAACTTGCGATCGCGTTCCCACTGGGGGTCTTGCCAATTAAAGGCAAAATGACTGACGGCCTGCACCGGTCGAGACAGAGCCGGTAAAATTTGCATCTGCTGCTCTAGGGCTGGCCGCTCTGCCGTTGTTTGCCCCCATTGGCCGGTTATGGCAGGGACGATCGCCGTGCCCCCTGGGGCCTGATTGATCACCTTTTCAATTTGGGCCGCGATGCAACTGGTATTACCGCAGGTGGCATAGGCCATGGGGTGCCATTCTAAGGAGGCCGGAAACTGCGGCCACCCCTGTAAGCGAGAATCAAAGCCTTTGCCAATGGCCTGGTTACCCTCTGGAAAAAACACAGCCCCAGCCTTGATACCCTGTTGTTGCACCAGCGCCGACATCGCGCTCAAAAAAGTGACTGGCCCTTGTATGGCATGATCAACCACCAGATTCCAGAGAGCAGCTTGCAGGGCTGGGAGGCGCTCAGCAACGGGCTTCTTCCAGACAGCGGCAAGGGATTGATCAGGGGATGTTGTCTGCCATTGCGGTTCTTTTTCCGTGGGAAATTGCTGATCCACAACGCTAATATCCCCGGTAGAAACATAGCCCTGAACCAGATAACGACGCAGCAATTCCTGCCCTTTTTGATTTAAGGCCCGACGGTTGAGGGCTGCCAGGGAAGCATCGCCATAAATCCACAAATCTTTGACCTTACTGGCGATCGATGCTGGGCCCAACCCCTTGGGATAGCGAATGTAATCAAATAGCACCCCATCGGGACGGCGCTGTAAGATAGCCTGCAAAAGGCGTTGGTAATCACTTTTAGCCTGGGGGCTGTAAGGGTCAACAAATGACTCATTAATGCTGGTGAGGTCGCGACCGGGCACCAGACTGGCCTTAGTTGCAGCCGTCGCAGTCGTTTCACCCTCCCCATTACGGGCTAAGGTAGGCTGGCCGATGGCACTGTTGATGTAGGTCTGACCAAAATTTAAGCTAACCATCCAAGCGTAGACTTTTAAGCCACGCTGCTGCCCCTTTTGAATGACCTGGGCTAACAGATCAACCTGTTCGACCCCAGGGCTGCTCAACAGCGATGACCAGACGGTTGGGTTATTGGCGGCGGGTAACAGCACCAACCCATTAGAGAAGACATCCACATAGACCTGGTTATATCCCCGATTGACAATTTCATCCAGCAGGGCGTCTACCATCCCTGCTTTGCTGTCACAGGGGTAGAGCCGTAACCAGGTGGCCTGCACTGCTAATGCACTCTGGCGGCGACACTGGGCCAGACGATCGCCCTGCTGGGCAATCAGGGTTTCGTAGGTCTGCCGTGCCGTGGCATCGCCCTGCAATGTCCCCTGCAACAGGGCTGACTTTTGCGATCGCTCTGCTGGCGAGAGTTGGCAGGCATCCCCGCCTTGGGCCTGAACAGGGAAAAGCCACCCAACCTGGGCCAGACTGGTAGCGAGGGCAAGTACCGCTGTGGGCGGCCATGACAAATTCCACTTCATACTCAATCCAGAGGAGGGGCGCGACAACAAGTTGTTCAACAGTTAGACGAGATGATCAGGAGAAAGTTGACGGGGATCACAGTAGAGTTGACTGGCCAGTTTGCCTGCAGTCTTAAACCCGCATACTATGGCATATCCTTGTAGCTCTCGAATCTTTGACAAGCCGTCATTTGACATTTATTCCCAGTACTAGAAAATAGGATACTGCTGATTGCTGGAATGAAAAGGATACTGGTATAGTTAAAACAATGTTGAATAAGTGTAGCGTGTGTTAGGAGAGAAGTCAGTGATAAGTAGTTGGACGCTATTGAATACACCCCCTGTAGTCCCCCTTTGTAGGGGGGACGGCGACAGCCGGGGGGTATACCAGGTAACTTTTCATGTTTAGGCACTTATCTTTTTTCTTAGGCCGGTCATTGATCTTGAGTCCAGTAGTTCTAACTGGTTCATTGATTGCAGCAGGTTCAGCGATCGGGGAAACAGAATCAACCGCCGTTACTTTGCCCCTGGTGTCTCTGCACTCGCTAGCGAGTGCAGAGTCTACCCCAACGGATGCAGATAGGATGTTTCAGGTTACGTCGGTTTCTCAGTTAACCGATGTCAAGCCAACAGATTGGGCATTTCAGGCGTTGCAGTCTTTGGTGGAACGCTATGGCTGTATTGTTGGTTATCCTGACAAAACATTCCGGGGTAATCAGGCGCTCACCCGCTACGAGTTTGCCGCTGGTCTAAATGCCTGCATGGATCGGATCAGTGAATTGATTGCAGCCAGCACAGCAGACCTGGTGAAAAAGGAAGATTTGCTGGTAGTGCAGCGGCTTCAGGAAGAATTTGCCGCCGAGTTAGCGGCTCTCCGGGGGCGGGTAGAGGCCCTGGAAACCCGGACGGCCACCCTTGAGAAGCAGCAGTTTTCTACCACAACAAAGCTGGAGGGCGAAGCAGTCTTTGCCCTGGCTGGCATTGTTGCTGGCGATAATGCCCTGGGGGAAGAGCTAGACCGGGTCACCGTATTGGGCGATCGGATCCGCCTTAACTTTGATACCAGCTTTACCGGCGAAGACCTACTCAGGGTCAGGTTACAGGCTGGCAACCTGGATCTGTTTACTCCAGAAACCTTAACCCGCCAGGGGGCGCTGCGATTCAATGCAGACAGTGGCAATCAAGTTGGGGTTGATGCGCTGTTGTATCAGTTTCCGATCGGCAATCTCACAGCTACCCTACAAGCCAATGCGGGCGCAACCGATGATTTCATTCCCACCTTGAATCCCTACCTGGATGGGGATGGGGGCAGCGGAGCCTTGACCCATTTTGGTACCCGCAATGCCATCTATTATCTACTGGGTGGGGCAGGGCTGGGTCTGAGTTATGCCTTGAGCGATCAATTTGAGCTTGGGCTCGGCTATCTGGTTGATAACGGCACCGGCGGTGCCAATCTACCTTTCCCAAAAAATGGTCTGTTTGACGGCCCCTATGGCGCGATCGCCCAACTGACCTTTAAGCCCAACGATCGCATTCAAATCGGTGCAATCTACGTTCACAGCTATAAAACTGATTTTTCAACCGCGGGGGAAACGGGCACAAACCAGGCTAACTTTGTTGATTTCACCGACTTTCCCTTTGCCGTTAATGCCTATGGTCTGGGGGCCAGCTTTCAAATCAGCCCCCAAATCGTCTTAAATGGCGCGGTTGGCTATACCAATGCCAATTCTCTTGCCAGTGGCTTTCGAGGCAAGGCAGACATCTGGAACTGGTTTGTCGGGCTGGCCTTTCCCGATCTGTTTTCTAAGGGGAGTCTTGCTGGCCTGATCGTAGGGATGGAGCCTTACGTCACGGGCGTCAATGGCAATCTGAGAGACGCTATTTCCACAAATGACAGTTCACTCCATGTCGAGGGGTTTTACCAGTACCAAATCACGGATAATATTGCCATCACACCAGGAATTATCTGGATTACGGCCCCCAATGGAGACAATAGCAATGCGGATATCGTGACTGGCGTGATTCGAACGACTTTCACTTTTTAATGCACACTATATAGCTACATCTTTTAAGGCTGAGTCAGTTACCATGTAGGAATAAATTTGATTAAGCAATGGATAAAGGACTTCTCAGTACATTTGCCGCTAGCCTGTTTGCCTTACTCAATCCATTAGGTATTTTGCCTGTTTTTATCAGTTACAGGCTTCTAACTTAAGGCGGGATAAATTTACCTCCAGGGATGGTTGAAACCATTGTGGGCTGGAATTGTTTCCCCGTAAGGCTTCCCGCCTTAAAATATACGCCCAGTTACACAGCGAAAGAAAATAAAACAGTCCAGAAATGGCTCGCTCTTCTGCTTTCCCTGACTGTATTGGGGTTGCTTCTATTATTTCTGGTAACCGGGTCTTCACTACTCAATTTTTTTGGTATTACCCTGGACTCTTTCCGAATTGCAGGCGGAATTTTGCTACTACTGATTGGTATTCAGCTGGTCATGGGCGGTGTACAAAACATGACCGAGGATTTGGCAGTTCAGGATAGTCAGACTGACTGGCAAGAAGCAGAATCTGTTTATCGTAAAATTGTGATTCCCCTGGCAATGCCTCTACTGGTCGGGCCTGGGGTCATTGCTAATGTGATTCTGTATGCCAATGAAGTTGAGACAGATAAGGTTCAATTTGGATTAGTTGAATTGGGTGCTATCTGTGTGTTTGTTTCTGCTCTGACCTGTGCCATTTTTTTATCGGGTCGATCGCTTCAGCGCATCTTGGGAAATACTGGATTAAGTATTGTCACTCGTATTTTGGGTTTACTGGTCGCCTCTATTGGAGTTCAGTTTGTCGTGGTTGGTATTACGAATATCATTGTGCACTCGATCGCCCCCCAACTCAAGCTTTGAAGTTGCGATATTGTTCCAAATCTCAGCAGCAAAGGCTAATGGGATAAATCTCAACCTTATTTGAAACAGTTGGCAGATCTGCAAAAGCAGTAACTGATTGAGGTATTAGATGCCGCGATCGCTACCTGGTCGCCCGTCACCATCTTCACCGGCACCCCTAACTTTAAATTCACGCAGTAGATTGAGCTTTAGACTGGGTAACGATTTGATGGGGACGGAAAAAGAAGGTGATCAGCCAACCCAATCCAGAAACGATCGCCATCAAAAGCAGTACTATGGGGATGCCAAAGGCGGCTTTGATGTTGGGTAACAGAAAAATTCCCAGGGTCGCCCCCACCTTACCGCAGGCTGCTGCCAGACCACTGCCCGATGCTCTAATGCGGGTGGGATAGAGCTGGGCCGGCAGGGTAAAGGTGGTGGTATTGGGGCCCGCATTCATACAGAGGTTAAATACAATAAAACCCAGGTAGATCAGCCCCAGTCGATGAGTCGCCGTAGCAGGTAAGTTGGCAGCGAAAGCTAGCAGCAGCATGCCCGCGACCATCCCCGCAAATCCCCACAGTTGCAGTCGCACCGGGCCATAGCGATGGATTAACAAAATGCCCAACAGAAAACCCAGTAACAGGAACACATCCACAATGCCACTGCCTAAATCAGTTGCAAACTCATGGGCAATTACATTCATGTGGGCTTGGTCGGATTTGGATCCTACAAGCAGGGAACCTAGAAGCACTGGAGTAAACAGCCCTACTCCATAGGTGGCAAAATCCATAAAAAACCAGGCCCCTGCTGTCAGAATCGTGGTTCTTAAATATTGGTGAGAAAACAGCAGAGCATACCCGGTCTTACTGGCCTTTTGAGCCTGCTCTGCCTGACTTCCCGCCTGTTGTGCCAAACTTTGTAACTCAGCCCGATGCTCTGGCAAAATTTCTGCAATCACTGTTGCCGCTTCCTGGTTACGCCCTTTCTCCATCAGCCAGTGCGGACTCTCAGGCACAGAGAGTCGTGCGGTGAACATGATCACAGCCGGAATTACCGTGGCTCCTACTAAATACCTCCAAGCCGAGAGGTCATCAATGCGAGAGATGACTAACCAGGTAAGCAATGCCGCCGAAATTTCACCGATCGCCTGAAAGGTAATCGTTGCTGCCAGGATCCGTCGTTGTTGGGTCTTGGGCATCAGCTCTGATAGATAGGAACTACTGACTGGAAAATCCATGCCAATGCCAACGCCAACCAATAACTGGAAGAAGATGGCAGATTCGAGATTCCAGGAAAAGGCCAGTAGCAAAGCTGCCCCACTGAGCAGCAGCATATCCGCCAGATAGATGATCTTGCGTCCCAATCGATCGGAGAGGGCACCCCCCACCGAGGTTCCCAGTACCGCTCCCAACACCAGTGCCGCCCCCAATAAACCCACCATCGTAGGGTTGGGATGCTGCTGAGCCTGGATTAAGGGCAAGGCCACCCCGGTCATAAAGGTGGCAACGCCATCGATAAAAGTGCCGCCGGTAGAGATCAGCCAGAGCCGATAGTGGATGGGACGCATGGGGGTGCTATCCACCAGGTGCTCCATTATCTGCTGCGGAGAGTGGGCCGTTGTCACTACAGATCTCCTCAACGTTAAAAAACTGTTAGCCTGTAAAGTGACATCCTGCCGACGCTGATTGCAAGCAATATTGCACAGACTTCTCAAGATAACTCTTGAGACTTTCCTGCTTCATCCGTCCTCTCTAGAATGTTGCCATTCCCCGTTATGGATACATGCACAGGCAACTTTACCGACTGTATATCGGTTGACTTGTACAGGGAACAAAAGTTCTGCGCAATCAACCAAATGGGCTTTACGAACTAATGACTTCAAGCGCTAAAGTAATCACCCTCGGTGCAACCCCCTAAAAACTGTCAAGATTCAGTACCGTTTCAAGAG
Organism: Leptolyngbyaceae cyanobacterium; assembly: GCA_046080785.1. Classification (GTDB taxonomy): domain Bacteria; phylum Cyanobacteriota; class Cyanobacteriia; order Leptolyngbyales; family Leptolyngbyaceae; genus JBJTUO01. The sequence goes on from JBJTUO010000124.1 coordinate 14,710, forward strand.
CTTGCACTGTTGGCCACATGGCTAGGACGTGTTCGTTTGAATTAACCTGGTTAATAGTTAACCAATACTATAATTGTAGCGCATGTAGACTGCAATCATGGCAAGAGACAAGGTGTTTCGAGCCCGGCTGACTCAACAAAAATTGGACAAATTGGAGCGCAAAGCGGAGTCTCCAGCGCCGAACTGAGGTGATATTTAGAACTGTTTGTTATTCAGTGGTGGGGATAAGATGGCCGTAAAGGAGTCAATCACAAGTAATAGATTTTATCGTGCTATTCTCGATCGCGATCTTTCTTTTCTAACTGGAATTAGAACCATTGCCCCTTACCCTTTATTTTCTCCGTCACGGACAAACTGCCTATTCTGAAACGGGTGGTTACTGCGGTACTCCAGCTAACGACCCAGGTTTAACTCCCGCCGGGATTGAAATGGCCAATGCCTTTGCTGCAGCCTACACGTCTGTGCCCTGGAATGCGATTCTCGTCAGTCCCCTACGACGGACAATCGAGACAGCCCAACCGATCTGCGATGCAACGAAGATACCGATGCAACTAAAACCGGAACTACAGGAGATTGCCTACTGGGAATGGGAAGGGATGCAGCCAAAAGAGGTTGATCGGCAATTTCACGATGCCTATGTGCGCTGGCTCACTGACCCAGCCTGGAATGCCCCGCCGGGAGGCGAAAAAGCCGTGGATATTGCGTTGCGAGGGTGGAAACTGATTCAGGACGTGGAACAAACCTACAAGGATGGTAATGTGCTGTTGGTCTCCCACAAAGCGACCATTCGGATTATGCTGTGTGTCTTGTTGGGGATTGATGTCGGACGCTACCGCGATCGCTTTGCCATGCCTGTTGGGGCCTTAACCATTGTGGAACTGGGGCAGCGAGGGCCATTTTTTCATCGGATTGGCGATCAGTGCCATCTCTCTGAGCGACTTCGCTCCCTCCCCAGCACTTGATTCCAGTTAAACTTTATGGGGTAGAAGGCTTCGTTTCGATCCTTCGACAGGCACAGGCACAGAAGAGAGGGACTTCAAGTTATTAAATTCATAATCCTTAGTGCCCAAGCTGAGTAGTTACCATCTTGGTTTATTTGCTGTCGTAAAAGCCCCAGATTTAGGTTGAATCTACAAAAATAATTTGCTCTATTTTATGGAAAATCTCATTAATTCTTGGCTATCTTAAAGTTAATATCACTTTGTAAGTGTTTTCAACAATACCTCTTTTGATAGCTTTACAAGAAATTCAAGACTATCTTTAAGAAGCCAGGGTAAGCGCACGTTAAAAAGTAGCCGTCTATACAGATTTTGTGGCTCGTTACCAAGTTCCAGTTTGGTAATGTGGCCCCTGGAGGCTCCAGCTTCGTAACCAGGAAATGTAATCTCTATTATTACTGCTGCGATTGCCTCAGCCAACAGAATGGGGGCACCTGAGTTCAGATAGCCCTGTATACCTAGTAGGTCTTGACCTGCTGGGCTAACTCGTAAGCCGCGATCGCCCGCTCTAGATTTTCGGCCCGATCGCCCCGCAGCCGATTTTTGTAAGCATTGGCTAAATTATTTTGGGTAATGGCCCAATCTTGAGGGTAGGACTCCCTGGTTCTCACTTGCAGGGCCAGCTCAAAGGCAGTAATGGCCTGCTCCAAGTTGTCGGCCCGATCACCCTGCAGCCGCTCCAGATAAACAAGCCCCAGATGATGGTGGGTAGCGGCCCATTGTTTGGGAAAGGCGTCACGGGTTCTCACCTGCAAGGCTAACTTATAGGCAGCAATGGCTTGCTCCAGGTTGTCGGCCCGGTCGCCCCGGACTCGATGGCTGTAGACCAGTCCCAGATTGTGGTGGGTAGCAGCCCAGTCTTTGGGAAAGGCATCCAGCGTTCTCACCTGGAGGGCGAGTTTAATCGCCCTGATCGCCTGTTCCAGATTTTCAGCCCGATCACCCTGTGTTCTTGCACTGTAGGCATTGCCTAAATTATTTTGGGTGGTGGCCCACTCTTGAGGCAAGGCGTCCCGCGTTCTCACCTGGAGGGCTGACTGATAAGCGGCGATGGCTTGCTCCAGGTTGTCAGCCCGATCGCCCTGGATGCGGTTACTGTAGGCGTTGCCCAGATTATTTTGGGTGGTGGCCCACTCCTGGGGAAAGGTGTCCCGTTTATAGACTTGCAGAGTAGATTCATAGGCCGCGATCGCCTGTTCCAAGTTCTCAGCCCGGTTACCCCGAATGCGATCGGCGTAAGCAAGGCCCAGATTATTTTGCGTCGCAGCCCAACTTCTGGGGGATGTGTCGCGAGCCCTCACCTGTAAAGCCAGCTCAAAGCTGACAATGCTCAGCTCTAAGTTCAGCATCTTCTTACCGAGGGGAAAGCTGTAGAGAAAGCAACCCAGTTGGAAAAAATACCAGGCGATGGTCTGTTGCGCCTGAGCGACCGGTTTACTGCCAGACAGACCAGCCCCTCTTCGAGGTTTGGGGGTTGACCTTGCCAGCAGAACTTCAAATACTGCTGGTAGCTCGTCTAAAAGAGAATGGCTTAACCTGGTCTGATTAGCCTGCAAAAATTGAAAAACTTGGGTTTGATCGCCACCCGTTTGATCAACGCACTCCATAAAAGCGCGTACAAATGACAGGGCGTCCTGCAAGAAAAAGTCAGACTGACTGAGTGGTTCCGTATTCTGATGCATGCTCAACCTGGTTAGCGATAGTACCGATCCATGACCTGGGAGACGTTCGCACCTGATTTAGATTGATTTTAATTCAAGTTGTTGATTTTGCCGATCCAAAAGGTAACCCCTTGCAGCCACCTAGCATGAACACCCAGACGGTGCCCTCTATCCAGTGGATTACCTGAGCTGAATCAAATAGCCACAGCGATGCTCACCATGCACTAACCAGTGGGTGCGCTCAACCGTGCAGTCAGGCAGAGCCGCTGCAAACATCTCTAGTTCATGACCACAC
>JBJTUO010000125.1:0-40172 GCA_046080785.1 Leptolyngbyaceae cyanobacterium
GGGATTGGCTGTAAATATCCTCGAACCTAAGCTGCCGTTGGGTTCGAGTGACTAGGGGATGCTGCGGATTTTTTGCGTTTCGAGGCTCGTTTTTTGACCGTCGGATAGCGAGGACGCGGAGACGGACGGTCGCCCTTGCGCCGTCCTGGCGCTTTACCCCGTGGTTTGGGCGGCGGCGCGGGTGTACCAATAGCCACCAGAATAGTTGCCACCGACTCGCATTCCCCGCCAGCAACGGCTGCTCCTGGGTCGGAATTTGCTGCACCAGCAGTTTCAGCACCTTGGCTCGCGGTAGACGGTGATCTTGAAGCGCGGCATACACACTTGACCATTGGCGGCGAAACACTGGGCTTTGTGACAGGCTGACAAAGAAAGGACACGATGCACGCGCTCACCAGCACTGCATCCATCAGATCAAAGACGGCATCTCTGGCGTTGCCCAGGGTGTTGTACAGGGTTTGGCGAAATTGCTGAAGTTGGTTGAAAATCATAGGGTCAATCGAATTTCTACTTCATTGACCTTACGGCAGTCAGTGCCACTCATTGACTGCCTTCCTTTACAGAATTAGTCCAAACTCAAGTAGGCTAATAACCAGGCCAACAGATCGCCGATGGTAAGCTGTAGCTCCGCCACAAACGGGGGTACACTTTACCAGTCCCCTGAAAACCAAGTTCTGTTGAGCCTTACCAGCCTTCGGGAAATCCAAATCAAACTTCAGCTTGGCAAGCTAACTCTCAGAGGTAATCTAGCCGATATCGTTGGCCAACAGCAGGCTGAGGGTAATATCACCCTGCTACCCATTAAATTTCCCCATATTTTAGACCTCGAACAACTCCCCCAGCACCATCGAGATCCATTTGATCGCTTACTGATTTCCCAAAGTCGAGTTGAAGATGCCACGATCGTCATGGGACAACTATTTGACAACACCCCAGAGATCCGCAGATTGAGCCGCTGCGATCGCAGCACTCCATCGCCCCTGCACCGAGCCCTGCAACTCATCTGCAAAGGCCTGATGATAGGCCGCCCGGACATGGGCATTGACCGCCATTGTTTTAACGGCATACATCTGGGTCGCCATCTTGGGATAACACCCGATCGCAATAATCAGCCCCAGAAAACAAGCCGCTATAAAAATCTCCCGAGGATTGGCATCCTTAAACTCGGCCTCCTCTGGCAAGACACAGTCAGTGCCAAAACAGTTCGCCTCCTGGTTACCCTGAGCCTTTAAATCTAGATCATTCAGGTCACAGGCGGGCACTAAGTCACACATTTGATCAGCCATGTCTCCATGAAACACCTGGCGCACCATCGACAACAGATAGATCGGCGTCAGAATCAACCCCACTGCTGCCAGGAAAATGGTCACCAAGCGAAAGGCCGAACCATAGATGTCCGTTGTGGCCAAACCGACAAAGACCTCCACCTCCCCGACAAACCCACTCATCCCGGGCAAGGCCAAGGATGCCATTATCCCCATGGTAAACAGAGCAAACACCGTGGGCATCGCCTGCCCCAACCCACCCAACTGATTCATCATCATCGTGCGGGTGCGATCGTAGGTAACGCCCGCCAAGAAAAATAACACCGACGCAATCAGCCCGTGGGACAGCATTTGCAGCATGGCCCCACTCACCCCTAAATCAGTATAGGAAGCAATCCCCAGCAGCACAAACCCCATGTGAGAAATTGAGGAATAGGCCAACCGCCGCTTCATATTGGTCTGTGCAAAGGAGTTCAGCGCCCCATAGACGATATTGACCACTCCTAAAATCACCAACACCGGCGCAAAATACACATGGGCATGGGGCAACAGTTCCAAGTTCAACCGGATCAGCCCATACCCCCCCATTTTCAGTAACACCCCTGCCAAAATCATCGACACTGGAGAAGAAGCTTCGCCATGGGTATCCGCCAGCCAAGTATGAAAGGGGAAAACTGCCAATTTGACCCCAAAGGCCACCAGCAGGCCAGCATACAAAAACAATTCCAGCCCCAAGGGAAACTGCTTTAATCCTAGTTCAGCAATATCAAAGGTAATAATATTACCATAGAGTCCCATCCCCAGGGCTGCCACCAAAATGAAAATCGAAGCTAGGGCCGTATACATCAAGAACTTCGTCGCTGCATAGCTCCGATTTTGCCCGCCCCAAATGCACACGAGCACATAGACCGGCACCAGTTCCACTTCCCACATGATGAAGAACAGCATCAGGTCTTGGGCCACGAACACCCCCACCTGGGCGGCATACAGAATCAACATCAGTGCGTAGAACAGGCGAGATCGCCGATCCACCTGCCAGGCGGCAAACATCGACAGCGTCGTCACAAAGCCTGCCAACAGCACCAGCGGAGCCGAAATACCATCCACCGACAGCGCCCAACTCAAGCCCAGCTGAGGTAACCAAACCACCTTTTCCGCCAGTTGGAATGTCGCCTGGCTCGCGTCGTAATGCCGCCAAAAGGCATAGTACATCAGTCCAAAATCAACAATGCCAACCCCCAACGCAAACCAGCGGACAGTCTTGCCGCTTTTGTTAGGCAGAAAAGGAATGACTAACGTGGCTACCAACGGCAGCAGCACGATCGCGGTTAGCCAGGGGAACTGTTCTATCATGATAAGAATTAATGCCTGCCCGTTGAGTTAAGAACATCTTACGTAACTATGAGACTCATGATCTATGACTCCTTTGCTGATTTGCCATTGACTTAGCATTATGTATCTGGTGCAGAGTTTTGCGGGGAGTTCATGATTTCAGCTTATTGAGATTATTCTCAGTAAAAACTTCTGAAGTCCCTAATATATCGTTGAATAGCCCTGATTAGGGGCAACCTCTTTCTCCACCCTTCCGAATGTTGTAATGCCTTCTGAATAAAGATTCTAGCCTCATATCAAACTGAACCAGTGCCCGCACACATTGACCTGCACGATTTTGTCAGGCCCAAGGCCAAGAAGTGCATTAAAGAAACAATCGCTGCACTAAACAGGCGAAATCGGGCAACAGGGGAGAGGTTACTGTGTCGTTCACCAATAGTGTACAGACTAATTTCAACCGGGCATTTTCGCGACGATAAACTTCCACCTGGTGAGATCGCCAATCGAGAATCCAATATTCCTGCACGCCTCGCTCGGTATACAGTTTGAGTTTTGCCTCGCGGTCGCGGCGTTCATTTTGAATGCCCGGAGACAAGACTTCTACAACCAGGTCGGGGGCGATCGTGAGATGACCAGCTTCGTCTAACCCATTCGCTAATCGTTTGCGGCTGATCCACACGACATCAGGAATCACATTATCCGCATCGCTGAAGATCACCCCTGGCGCTTGAACGGCTTCACCCAATCCCGTTGTTTCAGACCAATCATCCAACGCACGATAGATTTTGCCTCCAGCTCTCTGATGTTTCCAATGCGGGGCACGAGTCACAAATAGTTCTCCATCAATAATTTCGTAGCGATTGCTGCTCTCTGGCAGCAGTTCCAGGTCTGAGGTTGTCCAGCGGACGCGATCACTCGCAGTTTGGCTCATCCTGCCTCCTGTGGTGGCTTACTTCTTTGATTGTACAATCCCAGTTCTGGGGAATCTGCTCCCACTTTGAGGGCTGCCCACAGACCAATGGAGACGGAAAGCTTATAGGTGTGGAGGTTTTTTCGTCAACCCAATCTAAGCGGTCGATCATGTGATTACAATATAGCGCCTTTCAAACGGATGAAGTTCAACAGCCTCCTGGTTGTCGGACGTTCCAGGCTTGAAAGTGTATTGCACTGAATCGAGAATCGCTGTAGTAATAACGTGAAACCGGAATAAGACAATGCAACTTAAGCTGCGGAAGGTGGGCAATTCCATTGGCACGACGATTCCCCAAGAAGTTTTAGACAGATTTAATTTGAAGGAAGGGGATGAGTTGACGCTGGTGGTGCTGGAGGATGGCATTAAGCTGATGGCTTATGACCCAGAATTTGAACAGGTGATGGTGGCTTATAAGCAAGGGGCATCGCAGTACCGTAACGCGCTGCGAGAGTTAGCAGATGGTTGAACCAATCTGGATTGCCGCTGTAACAGCTCAGGTGATCCACGATGACCAGATTGCAACGCACGGCGGAGCATACGGGTTGCGGGATGAAGGATTGTTGATGAAGCCGCAGATTTGCATCGACTGGCAGCAGACTATGGCTATGGGATAGCCAGGAATCATCCGTTTATTGATGGCAATAAACGGACGGTATTTCTAGTGATGTATGTTTTCCTCAAGGTGAATGGCTGGAACCTGAATGCACCGGAGCCAGAGGTGGTGTTGATGATGCAGCCCCTGGCAACAGGCGATTTATCGGAAGTACAGTTGGCACAGTGGCTCAAGCAATATTCACAGGCAAGTGTTCTGTGATTGACAAAGATATTGCTGTGGGTTATCAATGGATGAATAAATCTGTTCTGCAATCGTTTAGAGAATGGTGTAGGGAAAATCTGGTGGCAGAATCGCACCCACATAGATGGAGATCGCACTCAATCTTGTCTGCGATCGCTTTTAACCTATCGTCGTTCTTTCGATCAAATTGAGCGGTGGAACAGGCGTTGGCAGAAAATCATCCTGCGAGGGAGGCCATTGCGCTAGACTTGAAAGCGATCGCAGGGTAGGAGCTTGGTTATCCATGGTGCAAGCAGTCCCGCAATTAATGACCTTAGAAGAGTTTCTGGATTGGTATCCAGATGGCTACGGTCGTTACGAATTGTGGAATGGAGTGGTGATTGAAATGCAACCAACTGATCCCCATGAACAAATCGGCGGCTTTTTGGGGATGAAGCTAGGGGTTGAAATTGATCGCCTGACGTTGCCCTATCTGATTCCGCGACAGGCGATCGTCAAACCTATGGACAATGAGCAGGCTGGCTACAACCCAGATGTAATTGTGCTGGATCAGGCGGCTTTGCAGGATGAGCCATTGTGGAAAAAGCGATCAACGATTACGCAGGGAAAATCGGTCAAACTGGTAGTTGAGGTGGTCAGCACTAACTGGCGAGATGATTATGGGCACAAGTTTATTGACTATGAAGCGCTACAAATCCCAGAGTATTGGATTGTGGATTATTTAGGATTGGGAGGACGGCGCTACATCGGCACCCCAAAACAACCAACCTTCTCGGTCTATCAGTTGATTGATGGAGAATATCAGGTGCAGCAATTTCGTGATAACGATTCTCTTGCAGAGACACTTCGTGAACGCATTATTTCTCCCACCTTTCCAGAGTTGAATCTAACGGCGGAACAAGTGTTTGCGGCGGGGTTGTAGGGAGTGACCCTCCCTATTCCACTCACGATCGCCCCATTTCATTCCCTCTGTTGATACACTCCCAGTCAGGGGTCGATCGCCAGGTGGTGTAGGAGGGGGGATTCGTGAGGATTCTGCCTACTATGGAGTCGTTTCTAAAAGAATCTGCTGCCAGGAGCCAGGGCTGCGCTGGCTGATGTAAAGCACTTCAATGCCAACCACTTTACCTTCAGCGTTGTAATCCAAAATAATGCCGTCACTCACTTCTTCAGACTCAATGATGGGGGTATCATCGAGGCGCAGGTAAAGGGCGTCGTCATCCTTGTGAACTACTAATTTCATTTGACTCTCCTATCAAAAAAGAGGGTTACTATTCGCTGAGGATCAACCGTTGGGTTGATGACAACCCGCAACCATCGATCGTCAAAGTCAGAGATTTGCTTAAGGTAATGGGTATTGCCATGGAGATCGGCTAGGGGCAAAAGCCGATCGGGGGCGGAAAGGGTTTGCGTGAGCCAGGATGGCTGGATATTGCGCTCTTGCATTTGAAAGCGGGCGTGCTCAGACAGTTCAAAGCCGTCTATCATCGGCCCTCCTTACCTTCGATGATTTTGATAACCCAGGACTTGGAACAGGTTTTGGGTGCAATCCGCCAGGTTGCCATCCAAGCAGCGGTTGAGGGATTGGGCAATGTCTTGTTTAAGCTTGAGTTCACTCATTGTGCCCTCCCATTGCCTGACGTTCCTAGACTGAGCGAAACCAGATGCTTCAGAACCTGAGCGACTCGGAGTAAAGTAGGCGGAGACGATTGACAGCCTGGAGCCTGACTGAATTTTCCCCTGAAGAAAACTACCAACACTACCGCGATGAGGGTTGTCCCGAATTCCAGAAGTCGGAAGCGCCTGAGTATGGCTCTTAGTTTTGGCGATCGTCATAGCACTACCCTTGCCAGGGGTGAGGGTCAGATACCCTATAATAACAACCGGTTTTCAGACAAGGCAGCTATGCTTGAGTCCAAATATTCTTAGGATTCCTGATATTTCTACGAAATACCTTCACCGATGGATAAAGCCAGCTAACGGGGCGTGAGTTCAGCAGAACCCCGACTTGGCCGATCGCTTACATTGGATGACCAAAGGGGGAGTGTAACGGCACCGGCAGGATTGTGCTGCATCGAGTTGCTGGTTGAAAAACTGCTATAGAAAAGGCTTGATGAAGTGTCGCACCCCGTTGGGTGAAGATTGGGGGCTCAGTGAGGCGATCGTACTAACGACTAGTCACTTCACCGAGTGCCTGTTGAATCACTTCGTCACTGACACCGTGACGCTTTAGACTCGCAATCAGTGCAGATACCGTATCACCTTCTAAACGCTCCAAGTCAGCCCGCAACCCCTGCCCAATATAAGCACGCACTAAAGGTTGATACCCAGAAAAACCAAGCAGTGGTGCAACTTGCTTCAAATCCTCGATCACATCTTCGGGCATACGAATTGTGATTGTCGTCATGGGACGATTTCTATCCAACCGCTTTTTCAACGCTTCAGGCTTCATAAAATTCTCGCTCCTTACGGGTCGCTTTACGAGCTGAAATGATCCGAATCATGTTATTTTCCCGCTCAATGAAGACAACATACAGCAAGTTCCAACGCCGATCTAAACCAATAACAGCATCTCGTGCTTCATCATTACGACTTGCATCAACGACCACAAGCAATGGATCGAAGAAGACTTGTGCGGCTTGTTGAAACGTAACACCGTCATGGTTTATTGGATTGATTCTGGCTTTTTCGTTATTCCAAACGAAGGTAATGCCGTTCAGTACGAAAAACACATCCATAACTGTAGTGTAGGGAAGTGTATTTACATTGTCAATACGAATCTAGTGTCATAGATGTACTATTGCGATCGCTTTTGGCACTCAGTAGAACCCGGACTTGGCCGATCGCTTACATTGGATGACCAAAGGGGGAGTACAACGGCAGCGGCAGGATTGTGCTGCATCGTGGGGTGGGCCGATCTCTTTCTGAGAGGATGTTTTAAAAGCCTGTCTCTTTGTCACCCTGACGACTGAAGTCGCGGCTATAGGGAGAAAACCTGCCGCCGCAGGTTACTGAATACACCCCCTGTAGTCCCCCTTTGTAAGGGGGACGGCGACAGCCGGGGGCAGGCAGCTCGGCGCTATTGAATACACCCCCTGTAGTCCCCCTTTGTAAGGGGGACGGCGACAGCCGGGGGTAATACACCAGGTAATTTTTGATGTCTAGGTACTTAACAGCGGTTTTAACTGCCGGATAGGTTGCAAACGCCGTCTGAGGGGTACCACGATCGCGGTTTGCGGTCGATCTGGGTATGCTTTATAACCCCCTAAAGTCACTACCGATGCAGATTTTTTCTACAAAATACGCCGCTTCAGCTCAATAACTGGAAGCTTTCTGTAGCGGAGGTTCAAAACAAGACTAGGCTGTTGCCCAATCTTTCGCCCAGTTTAAAATGGTATGCACCTGTTCCAAGGTAGCCGCTTCAGAGTAGAGTCGCAAAATCGGTTCAGTGCCGCTAAAGCGAACCAGCAGCCAACTGCCGTCCTGCAACCGGAACTTATAGCCATCCACAGTCAGGCAATCTACAACAGCCTGACCCGCAATCTCCCTCAGCGGTTGGGACTGTAACCGTTCAACCAGACGGGCGCGGGCCTCCATATTAGCCAGATGCAGGTCGATGCGATCGTACTCGGAGGTAAACCCAGTTTGTTGTTGCAAGTTGCGGTATAGATCGCTCAAATCGGTGCCTGTTTGCACCACAGCCTCCAGCAAATAAAGAGCCGATAGCAGGGCATCTCGTTCTGGAATGTGATGGCCATAGCCAATGCCGCCCGACTCTTCGCCCCCCAGTAACACCTGGGTTTCTAACATGCGATCGGCAATGTACTTGTAGCCGATCGCCGTTTCATAGACCGGCAACCCATAGAGGGCGGCGACCTTGGGCATCAGATCTGACCCGCTAATCGTCTTGATAAACTCTCCGGTATAGCCCCGATGGGCCACAAGATGTTCTAGCAAAACTGGGATCAGGATTTGGGAACTGAGGAAGGTGCCATGACGATCGACCGCACCGATGCGATCGCTGTCACCATCAAACACCAGCCCTACCACCTGGCTTTGAGGGGTCGCATCGCCAAATGCTTTAACCTGCTGCATCACTTCCGAGAGATGGCGGGGCAGGGGCTCTGGCGCACCTCCCCCAAATAAGGGGTCACGGTGGCTGTGTAACTCAAGAATGGGGGCCTTCAGCAATTTCTCCAGGCCGCCACTGGCTGCACCATACATGACATCCGCAAAGACCGTCAGCCGCCCATCTAAAATTGCCTGCCGAATGGCAGCGATATCCACCAAGCTACATAACCCCTTACAGTAACCGGCCCAGGGATCAAAGAAATTAAGGCTACCGGGGGTGCTAGGGAGGGTCGCCCCCTGGGGTAGGGCGGCTTCAATCCGTTGGGTGACCTCTGGGGGCACCGATCCACCAAAGGCACTTTTGACCTTTAAGCCTGAGTATTTGCCAGGGTTGTGACTGGCGGTAATCACCAGCGCCCCCAGGGCATTATGCTCTTTTGCTGCCCAGCTAAAGGCGGGCGTTGGGGCAAAGGTTTCTGACAGCAACACATCAAAACCCGCTGCAACAACCGCCTCCGCAGTAGACCGGGCAAACTCTTCTGAAAGAAAGCGTCGATCGTAGCCCACAATCACCAGACGACTCTGGGTGGTGGGGCCATAGACCTCGGCTAAGACCTGAGCAGCGATCGGGGCCAGCCACCGCACCCGCTCAAAGGTAAACTCATCAGCAATCACACCGCGCCAACCATCGGTACCAAACTTAATGACTTCGATCAGAGAGGGTGGAGGGGATGAATGCATGAAACGACCTCACGGTGGTTGAACGAATGAATGGGGCGTTGCCTGACTCTACTTTAAGCAAGCCAATCTAATTATGCCAGTAGCTATTCTCTCAATTCCCCCTTCCAGATGGGATGGCAATAACAGCCTGAATTGCTAAATCTTTAACATTCTTAATCTTTTAAAGGGCCAATTTTTCATATTTGGGATGAACTGGGCTTACTGACGGGAGTGATCGGAATTCCCGATCGAATTCAGCTGAAACCCCGGTGACTGGTAATCTTCGGGCAGATAGTTTTCTGGAATCGTGCTGTGGTTGCCGTCCCGCATGGCCAGGTAGTTAGGAGAGAGGATCTCAATCCCGACTTCATTACATTTGTCTTGAATATTCTGATGCAGTTCAGAATAAATGGCAGGCATTTTTTCTGCACAGTCTGTATAGGCATTTAACTCATAGCTGACGTTAAAGTCATTTAGGGCAGTCTGCAATACAAAAGGGGCTGGGGCTGGCAGAATATTAGGGGTGGCGGCAGCGGCTGCCATCAGGGCTTGGTGTACTTTCTGCCAGGGAATGTCATAGCCAAGGGTAATCGTGGTGTGTAAAATCAGGCCCGTTGCATCACTCCTATCCTTCGCTAGAGAGCTGTAGTTAACGATATTGCTGGTAATGACGGTGGAATTGGGAATCGTGATCACCTCATTTTTAGGAGTGCGAATCCGGGTGACTAACGAGTCTTTTGAGACCACAATCCCCATCAAATCCCCAATCTTTACCATGTCACCGATTTGAAAACTGCGGGTATAGACCGCAACAATACCGCCCACAATGTTGGCGACGGTGTTGGCCGCGCCAAAGGTCAACAAGGCGCTGATTAAGAGAGAGACCCCCTGAAAGGCAGGAGACTGGAAACCAGGTAGAAATGGCAGGGCGATCGCAAAGGCCAGCGCAATGATAAAAAAACTAACTAACCTAAACGTCATCTCAATCCAGTCTGGATAGAGCCAGGAAACAGTAATATTACCCCGCCCAACTTCTCTAAAAAATAAATGAATGAAAGCTAAAATCTCACGGGTAATAAAAACAATCAGAACCAAAATAATCAAATTGGGGAGATAGGAAATAATCGCGCCGACAATTTGATTGAATATTGCTCTGATCAGGTTCCAAAAATTTTCTGCTAAGGGTTGAGTCCAGGGAAAGAAGCTCAAGATCAAAAAGAAATAGAAACCCATCAACACCAGATGTAAAATATTGCGGGCCAGATCAAGAAACCGTAGAAATAACTCTAGAAAGGGAGTGAAGGAAATGAACCGGGTGCCCCTTAAGCCCAGAAGTGAGTCATGATCGCTCATCCACTGATTCAGGCGATCGAGGGTAATGGCGTAGAGTCGATCTAACAGCTTAAAGGTCAGCAGTAACCCCAAACTAGCCAGGATGGTATATAAAACGGCCCATAAAATTTTTTGGGGACTCCGCTCAGCCCGATAGGTTTCTACCGCCGTTTGAATTTTTTGGATATAGTTGGCTGCCAGTTTTTCCTGACTTGCTTGGAGCGCCTCCGCATCTTTAGGGGTAATGGTTACAATAGCAACGGGTGGTTGTGTTTCTGTCACAATTAACAGATTTTGCTCATCGGCCTCCGCCTTAAAAGCAGGTACTGGATCCTGCGTCTTCTCGGCAATTTGTTTTAGCCGTTGATTGATCAGCTGGGCCCGCTCTGCTGCAGAAAGGGTGCCTAACCGGGTTTTGACTTCAAATAGTGGATCTCCATCTAATTCTACGGTGGTGGGTGTCACCCCCGTCACCACCTGTTCTAACTCTGGCGAGTTAGCCGCACTCGCAGAATTTGCCTGGGCATGGGCAGGTGTCGTCAGCGGTAAAAATAACAAAAGTACGACCAGCAAGGCCCATAATTTCAGCCCCAATTGATCAAAACGTCGTCTCATAAAAGTTAGAACGCCCCCTCGAATTGCCCATCTGGTGACCAGGCTGGCAGGATTTGCCCAAACCCCATGCCCCAGTCGTTATAGCTTAACGGGATTGACTTAACTTTTTGATCTGAGATTTTGTGGTTTTTGGCTGACCATCAACATTGCCCGGCTCTTCGGTTTGCGGCGAGTTTAGTTTGATAAAGCTATCGAAAGCATACCAGGCCAGAATATACCAGGGGGCAGACTGAAGCCCGCCTCCCTTTGCCAGCAAGCGCCGCAGGGCCAAGATAGCCAGGGCCATTGGCATCAAAAAGCGCAGATCGGCGGTTCCCTCAGTCCACTGATTGACCCGTTGATTCCAGGAAGCCATCAGCCCTGTCAACTGTTGGGATGCAGAGGGAAGATCAGCAGCGTCAGCGGCGATCGCAATGATCCCCATTTCTTCCAGGGGGCCAAGTACCGCGTCCCAGGATTCCTCGCCAGCCTCTAAATAAAGGGTGAGGCTGCCGGTCTGGGGGTTGGTTTTCACCCGTTGAACTGAATCCACCCATTGTGGCAGCGCCAGGGCAATCTGCTCCATCACCTCCGGCTCCCGGTAGGCCTGGGCCAACCGTACCCGCAGGCGATCGGGGGTTTGACTTAAAACGCGCACTTGAATTGGCAGGGCAATCGTAGCTGGGAGTCGGTGTTCCATAGAGGCTATCCCCCTTTTTACGTTGTTGAATCAAGCAATGGCTCTGCTTGGAGTTCTCGGTCTCACCGCTGTAAGGCCACCGTCGTTTCCACGGCCTCCCAGGGCAAGTAGCCCAGGTCTAACCGCCCCATATGGCCATAGGTTGACAGTTTTTGATAAAAACTGCCGTGGTTTTTGGTCGGCAAAAATCGCAGGTTGAACTGGCGGATAATGCCAGCAGGCCGAAAGTCAACCTGATGTTGGATCAACCTCAAAATCTCTTCATCTGGTAGGGTAGCAGTCCCAAAGGTTTCGACCAAAATGCTGACAGGGCGAGCCAGGCCGATGGAATAGCTGACCTGCACCTCACACTCCTGGGCCAGCCCCGCTGCCACAATGGTTTTAGCGGCATAACGAGCGGCGTAGGCCCCAACCCGATCAATGCGACTGGGGTCTTTGCCGCTGAGGGCTGCACCGCTTTGGTGAGCATATTCACCGTAGGTATCGATCGCGGTCTTGCGGCCTGTTAGCCCGGAATGCACGGAAGGCCCCCCCACCGCCAGGGAACTGCCCAGGTCAATAAAAATCCGGGTATCCCCATCGGGGCGAATGGCTTCTGGTTCAAACACGACATCGATCACCGTCTCTCGCAAATCAGCGTAGATCTGGTTTAGATCCATCTCGCTTGGTGAAAACAGGGGGGTATGGCTGGCCACGATGGTGATGCTATGAATCCGGGCTGGACGGCGATCTCGATACTCTATCCCCACTTGAACTTTGCCATCTGGGGCCAGGTAGGGCAGAACTCTCTCATAGCGCACGACAGAGAGGCGGCGGGCGAGTTGATGGGCCAACCAGATGGGCAGGGGGAGCAGGGCCGGGGTCTGGTTGCAGGCAAAACCAAACACAGTGACCTGGTCTCTGGCCGCAATCTGTTCAATTTCTGCATCAGAAAACTGGCGCTCATCCAGGCGGCGGTTGCCACTGGTCGGTTGTTCTTTGACGCTGGTTAACACACTGCAAGTGCGACTGTTAAAGTCTGGTTGGTCATAGCCCACCTGCTGGATTACCCGTCGGGCTACTTTGGTCAGGTCAATTACCGCATCAGACTCAAACCGGGCGGCAATAAATACGATCGCGGTAGAAACGGCGCATTCAGTAATCACTCTAGAAAAGGGGTCTTCCTGGAGAAACCGGTCTACAATGGCGTCGCTGATCTGGTCACAGAGTTTATCCGGGTGCCCTTCTGTGACTGATTCAGACGTAAACATAAAGTCTTTTTTCATCGGATACCTCTTATTTCGGGATTACTGATTCCAGAGAGGCAAGGGGGGCTGAATGCTGAAAACGTCGCTTCAATTCACCCTGCTGTTCAGCAACGCCTTTATTTGCCTTTGCTGGCTTCATTCACCACCAGGGGCAACAAGGCGCTACTGCCAATCACAGCAGCGTCAATCAGGTTGAGCGGGGCAATCTGGAGTAACTGCCGTAAACCTGGAACAAAGACGGATAGGAATTGCAGCAGGATGGAGCCAGAGAGGGCGATCGCCAGATACCGATTGGGGGGTAGGGGCTGGGAGGTAACCAGGCAACGGCTTCTGGAACGACAACTGATGGCATGCAGGAGCTGGGCCAGGGTCAGACCCATGAAACCGATCGTACTAGAACGAGCCCCCACTCCGTAGGTTCCCAGCCCATAGCCATAGGCGGCCAGGGCACTGGTGGAAAGCACGGCAGACTCGGCTGCAATCCGCCGAAAATCTGAAGCTGGGATAATCGGCTGAGTCGGGTCGCGGGGCGGCTGGGCCAGCACATCCGGTTCAGGGGGCTCCAGGGCTAAAGCTAGGCCAGGGAAAATATCCGTGACCAGGTTGAGCCAAAGGAGTTGCATGGCATTAAGGGGTTGCCCTAGGCCCAGACTGTTGCCCACGACCATCACCATGATTTCGCTGAGATTGGTGGAGAGGAGAAAATGCACAGATTTTCTGATGTTGTTGTAAATGGTGCGGCCCTGGCTGACGGCGATCGCCATGGTTTCCAGGTTGTCATCTTCCAGCACCACATCGGCCACCTCCCGTGCGACATCCGTCCCCGTATGACCCATCGCAATCCCCACTTCCGCCGCTTTTAGGGCGGGCGCATCATTGATGCCGTCGCCGGTCATGGCCACGACCTTGCCGGCCCGTTGCAAGGCCTGCACAACCTGTAATTTATTAGCAGGGCTGATGCGGGAAAAGATGTGCACCCGATCGCACAGGGCATTCACCACTTCTGGATTCAGATTGGTCAGATCGGTTGCATCCAGAATATGGAGTTCTTCGCCCTGGCTTAGATTTAATGCCCTGCCGATCGCATAGGCCGTCGGGCTCTGGTCTCCCGTAATCATGACCGTCTCAATCCCAGCCTGGTGAAAAACAGGCATCACCTGCTTCACCCCAGCACGAATCGGGTCTGCCATGCCGACCAGACCCAGCCAGACCAGGTTGTCGTGGGTTTCTGCTGTTAGATCGGTTGTGTGCCCATAGGCCACCCCCAGAATGCGTAACCCATTCCCCGCCATCTGATCGTTGTCTGCTTCGATGCGTTGTCGGTGGGCTTGGGTCAGGGGCGCAACACCGCTAGCTTCTAACCGCCAATTACACAAGGACAGCACCTCGATCGGGTTCCCTTTAACCGCAATCAAATGCTTTTCACCAGGGGGCGAGTGCAGGGTTTGCATAAAGTTGCGGTCTTCCGATCGATGCCGAATGGCGACCAGGGGAAAGCCCTGCCGGAGCTGCTTGACATCGACACCAGCATGAATGGCCATTTCCAGGAGGGCGTTTTCGGTAGAAGAACCTTGTAAAACCAACTCAGTTGCCCTTGCCTCACCTTCACTCTCATTGCAGAGGGTGATCACCTGGAGGAGTTTCTGGAGCGGGTCAGAGCGATCTGGGCTGCTGCTGGGTTCCCCTTGCAGTTGCCCATCCTTGACTGGGATGCGGGCGTCGTTTATCTGTAACTCGACCACAGCCATCTTGTTAGCCGTCAGTGTGCCCGTTTTATCCAGGCAGAGGGCCTGCACCGATCCTAGGGTTTCGACCGCATCTAACCGTCGAATCAAGACCTTTTTCTGACGCATGTCTCGGATGCCCAAGGCCAGGGTGGTGGTGGCAACAGCCGGTAACCCCTCTGGCACTGCTGCCACAGCCAAGGCGATCGCGGTTTTTAGCATCTCCAGTAAGCCATACCCGCGCAACAGGCCGATCGCAAATACGCCCCCACAGACTGCACTGGAAAGTAGCACCAGTTGGGTGCCTGCCTGACTCAGTTGCCGTTGCATTGGAGTTTCGGGGGCAGCAGCTTGCCCCACCAGGGCATGAATTTTACCCATTTCGGTCAGACTGGCGGTCGACACCACAACCGCCAACCCCTGCCCGCCGGTGACCAGGGTTCCCATGTAGACCATGTTATGGCGATCGGCCAGGGGCAGATCCCCATCCTTCAAGGCGATTGAGGCTTTGGCCACGGGCAAACTTTCGCCCGTTAGGGCCGACTCATCCACACTCAGGTATTTAGCCTCAATCACGCGGGCATCTGCCGCCACACAGACCCCCGGTCGCAGCACCAGCAGGTCACCCGGCACTACGTCCTGGGCCTTGAGCTGAGCCTGGTTACCCGCTCGAATCACCCAGGCCGTTGGGCTGGCCAGTTGTTTCAGGGAGCGAATGATGCGATCGGACTGGCTTTCGGTAGCATATCCAATCCCCCCATTAATCAGCACCACCCCCATAATCACCAGCGCATCGGCCAGCCCGCCAGTAATGACTGAAATTCCGGCGGCTGCGGTTAGCAAGGCCACGGGCACCGACTTAAACTGATCGAAGAAGATGGCTAAGCGAGAACGGGCAGTCGCCTCCGGTATGGCATTGGCCCCATATTGCTGTAAACGGCCCTGGGCAACCTCAGGAGCCAGACCAGTTGCAGGAGAAGTGTCAAACTGTGCCAGAACGCCACTGCTTTCCTGCACATGCCAGGGCTCTGTTGGGCGTGAATGGAGGGACTCCTGCATGGAAATACATCCTTTACTGATCAATCTAGGCATGACAGGCCAGGGCTTGCTTGCCTGCCATGCTGGCACAAGCCGCTCAATTACTGCCGCGATCGATTTCCAACTCACCGCTGCCCGATCGCTTGTGGCTATCTCTGCTGGATTAAACCGCACCAGCAGATTGCCGGTGGTAGTACTGGCCGAGGCATAGTAAATTCCAGGTTCCTGCAACAGGTGGAATTCCAGATACTGTTTGAGCGGGTCTATTCCCTGCAAGCCCTGGACTCGAAACCGGACTCTCCCCCTTACAGCCGTATGCAGCGCTTGAACCAACGGTTGACGGTGGGAGACCTTATTGGGGTGACTGGTCATGGATTGACTCCACCGAGAAACCCGCTCTGAGTCGGCGGATCACTCTACTTTCATTGTAGGAATCTGCCCCCTGAAGCACAACAATGGCTGCCTAAATGACACAGTTCATCACAAGTTTGTTGCTGGTTGAGAGATAACGTTTCCTTAACCCATATCTGAAACACTAAGAATTACAATGCTGGAGTTATAGCCGGTGCCATGGGCAACGTGGCGGAGGCGAGTCAGATATTCATTGCTTTTGATTGCTGCTATCTATCAGGAATTGCTATCGTGTTGCTCCATCCTTCAGAAACGGTCAAAATTTTCCAAGGTCAGCCCAACTGTAAAACCATCCCAGCCGGTACGGTGATCTTTGAGCAGGGACAACCGGGCGACTACATGTGCGGCATTATTGAGGGTGAGGTGACCCAAGCCCTCGATGGCAAGGTAATAGAAACCCTGAACGCAGGAGATGTATTTGGCGAGGGTGCCCTGGTGCATCCTGAGGGGGTTCGGTTTACTACGGCAGTTGCTAAAACCGATTGTAAGCTGGCCTGCCTCGATCGCAGCCACTTTTTGTTTGCAGTTCAGGAGACCCCTATGTTTGCCCTGGAAGTGATGCGCAGCTACTCCGATCGCCTGCAACTATTGAAACAACGACTGGTGTGAGTTAAAGTCAATTTCCCATCCCAAAGATAGCGGGCTAGACCCGCGGAAATAGAGGATAATCATAGGAAGTAACTACTCAGCTTGGGCACCGAGTCAAATCTGCCCTCATCCCCTACCCCTTCTCCCTAGGGAGAAGGGACTGTGGATTGAAGTCCCTCTCCTTGGGGAGAGGGATTTAGGGTGAGGGCGGATTGAAGTCCAGGGAAAGGGCTTAAAGCCTGCAACATACCGGAAAAATGTGTAACTTGCTTCCCGTAAGGGTAGACGGACTGAGTAGTTACCATAGGAATTTGGTTTAGTGCATCGACAGGTCTAGTCCACAACCAAAGATTTACTCCTAAACTTTGGCAAGAAGGTCACCTATGTTGAATTCTAGGATCGATCAAACCGTAGGACAGGTCAACCAGCAGATTGACTAGCACAAAGGCGATCGCCACCACTAGCACCCCACCCTGCACCACAGGGTAATCCCTGGCCAAAATGCCGTCATAAATCCAGGAGCCGATACCGGGCCAGGCAAAAATGGTTTCTGTTAAGATTGCGCCACCCAGTAACGTACCAAACTGAAGCCCTGCCACAGTCGTAATTGGTAATAGGGCATTCTTAAGGGCATGGCGGCAGACCACACCAAATTCGGGTAGGCCCTTAGCACGGGCGGTTTGAATGTAGTCTTGGGAGAGAGACTCCAGCATGGCAGCGCGGGTAATGCGAGCCACGATCGCCAGGGGAATGGTGCCCAGAGCCAGGGCAGGTAGCACCATATGGGAGACGACATCCCCTAAGAGCGGCAAGTTTCCCTGTAACAGGGCATCCAACCCATAAAAGCCAGTAATCGGGGTAAAGTTAAACCCAGCATCCGTACTGATGCGTCCGCTGGGGGGGAGCCATTGCAGATTCACGGCAAATAAATAGATCAGCAACAGTCCTAACCAGTAGACGGGTAGAGACACCCCCAGCAGGGAACCGGTCATGGTGAGATGGTCGAGCCAGTTATTCTTGTTCACCGCCGCAACTATGCCAGCAGGGATCCCCACCGCCAGGGCCACCACCATGGCCGCTAAAGCCAACTCAAAGGTGGCCGGAAAGCGGGTTTTTATCTCATTTACCACGGGAATGCCACTGATGATGCTGATCCCCAGGTTTAAGTGCAGCAAATTATTAAGAAAGGCCAGATATTGCAGGGGGAGGGGCTGATTTAAACCCAGTTGCTCTCTTAAGGCAGCCACCTGCTCTGGTGTAGCCCGCTCACCTAACAGCACGATCGCCGGATCCCCGGGAATGAAATGGAGCAGGGCAAATACGAGCAACGTAATGCCAAGCAGGACGGGAACGAGCCCCAACAAGCGTTTAACGAGATACAGCCACACAGATTATTGGGATACAAATTGAACTGTCAAAAGTCTACTCATATCGGGATTGATGTTCATTGACATCCTCTATGCCAAACGCTCGGCAACTTGCCTGAGACGGCGCAGTTGGGCCTGCATATCGGCTTCTGTCCATTTTGCGGCAAACTGATTAAACCCAAACCGCACCAACGGGTTGGGAATGGTAAATTCAAAGCGGTTAAGCAAGCGGGTTCCGGCCAACTCGGGCAGACACTCCCAGCGATCGCGCCCCTGAAAGAACCCATTAAATTGCCAAACGATCAGCCCTGGTTCGCGCTCCACCACTGTGCTGATTAGGGTTGGTTTTAGCAACGGCACCTGAATCACAAAGCGACTTTCGCTACCCAGACTGGTAGACCAGCGCTCTGCCACTGGCTCGCACTGCAAAGCTGGATTTAACCAGCGATGCATCAACTCCAGGTCGGTAAAACACCGCTCAACCGCTGTCGCACTGGCTTTGATTAAAATAGATTGCTCAAACACCATCATTCTCGCCGATGCCCCTAGCGCTAGATCCCCGACTTTTGCGGCAGTTCAGATAAAATGTGCTTCCACTTGAGAAAGTCGAGGATCTCACTGCTTCCATCTCCTCTCTTCTGGCTTCTTCACCAATAACCCGCTTTATAGGTTCATAACTTTGCCTCCAGGGACTTGAGGTACTCCGTATTCACGCCCGACTCACGAGTCAGGGCAATCTTGCCGGTTCGCGCGATTTCTCGCAGGCCAAACTTATGTAAAACCTGGACGATCGCCACCATTTTGCCGGGATCGCCCACCACTTCTAGTGTGAGGGAGTCTTCTGCCACATCCACCACCCTGGCTCGAAAGATCTGGGCTAGCTCAAGCACTTCAGAGCGGGTAGAGGTGGTGGCATTCACTTTCATCAGCATCAGTTCCCGTTCAACACAGGGGACTTCTGTAATTTCCTGCACCTTTAACACATTGATCAGCTTATACAGTTGCTTGGTCAACTGCTCAATGCTGTCATCATCTCCGGGAACCACCATCGTAATCCGGGAAATGCCCACTTGTTCAGCCGGGCCAACCGCCAGACTCTCGATATTAAACCCCCGGCGGGCAAACAGACCTGCAATCCGGGTTAAAACTCCCGCCTCATCCTCAACTAAAACTGATAGAGTATGTTTCATAAAAACCTCCGGGAAACCGCATCCCCTTGCGGGTGGGGTGCTTGACTGATCAGCGCGAAATACAGCGATGGGTTAATTTAGCTAGCTTTCTATATTAGCGTGGGGTAAGGGGTGCCCCTACCATCCTTCCAAAAACCTTTGGTCTTGATCGCTTACCTCTAAGGCAATTGTTTCTCCCAATAAAGCCGATCTGCGGGCAGCGTCTCCCACCTTGAGGGCATAAATACTAGCTTCTGGGGTGACGTAGAGGGGGCGGCCCTTGGTCAGATGATCCAATACCAGGGTAGTATCTTTGCCAAACAGACCCCGGCGACTCCCCACTTCGATCGGGCGTTCTGCTTCAAGTTGTATCAATTTGCCCTGGTCTCCATCAAAGATCAGGGCACCTGATTCTCCATGCACTTCTAATCGCCGTTCTGGATGCCAGAGGAGTTCACCTTTACCGTAGGTCACTTCGGCAATTACACCAGCGGTAAAGGCCAGGTGAGCGGTACACAGACAGGCCCGGTAATAGGGAGCATCCGGATCCAGGTCAGAGGGCCAGTAGCGAAGCTGACAGGTAACGGTTGCAACCGAACCAAACAGATCAGTCAGACGATGCAGGCGAGACAGGGCACCTATCAGCGGGAAGCCAAATAAATCGGAGTTGTAAGTCCATTTGTGAGGGGCTGGGCGCTGAGGGTTAATCGTGGCGTAACGCGAATAAAATGGGTTACCCGCTGCTGCGATGTTGGCTTTTAAGGCCCGATGCATGCCACCCAACAATTCAATATGCTCCACATGGAGGAGGCGATCGCGCTCATGGGCCAGGGTCAACAGGGCTTCCGCCTCAGTCACATCCAGAGAGAGGGGATACTCCACAACGACGTGTTTGCCAGCTTCCAGCGCCGCCCGAGTGATGGTGCCATGATCCCAGTTAATTGTAGCGACGATCACCAGGTCAACAGCCGCCTGCTCTAGGAGTTCAGCCCAGCTAGCAAAGGCTTCTGCCCCGTAGGTTTGACTGAAGGCAGCAGTGCGATCGGGGCTATGACCTGCAACGGCGCACAACCGCGCACGGGAGTCTTGCTCCAGACTTTCAGCCCGCAATTTGGCGGCATAGCCTGTACCAATCAGCCCCACTTGAATCGGAGACTCCGTTGATAGACGGGAATCACTCATAAACGATTGATAGAATTCAATGGTTTAGTTCAATATTCTATTGTCCTATAAGTTAAGCGAATAGAAATGACCAGTTTTATTACGAATCCCATTCATGCCGGTTATGGATCGGGGGTCATAAACGAAAGTTTTGCCGTAGTATCAAAGGTGAGCTGATTTAGGGAGCAGACTTTAATCAAAATTTAGGCTTTTGAAGCTGGCTTCCCATGAGCTTAAAGTTCTGTTTCCATTCCATTGAGAGGACCACTGCATGGCGACTTACAAGGTCACATTAATCAACGAGGCAGAAGGGCTAAATACCACGATCGACGTGCCCAATGATGAGTACATTCTTGATACGGCTGAAGAGAAAGGGATTGACCTTCCCTACTCCTGCCGTGCTGGTGCCTGCTCCACCTGTGCTGGAAAATTAGTTTCAGGCACCGTCGATCAATCCGATCAATCTTTCTTAGATGATGACCAGATTGAAGCAGGTTATATCCTGACCTGTGTGGCTTATCCCACTTCTGATGTAACCATCCAAACTCACCAAGAAGAAGCACTCTACTAAGCTCAATTTGAGTGAATTCTATCTTTACCGAGTCATGCCTGCATCTGCAGCATTGCTAGCGTTTGTATCTTAGTTTCATAAGATTAGTCGTCCTTGTATCAATCTTGATTTACAGGGGCGCTTTTTTATGGGCGGCAATGGAGTGACCTTGTTCATTATCCAGCATATCAACTGAAATGGCGATCGTCGGTTGCTCATGGGGGGTTGAAAAGTCATCGATCAAGCTTTGGGCATTGGAGATCTCACTGTGGATGACTTAAGCAAAATGCCCATTTTAGTGAGGGTAATTTGCATCAAACCGCTTGGCAATTGACTCTGCATGTTTTTGGCTGCGGGCAAAGATGATAGTTTTACCCAGCCGATCGCCCCCTTCCACCTTAAACCCCCTCTCCATCAACAGTTCTAAGGCCTGGTCGATGGTGTTGATGTTAAACACCCAGCGATTAAGGGCAGCGGCATTGACTTTGTTTGGGTAACTATCCGTTGCTTCGTTTCGGAACTTTTCTTCATACTCTTCCCGCTCTTCAGGTGAGCGGTCGGCGTATCAAATCCCCTGACGCAGAAACTTAGGTCGTGGATTAGACCTGTGGATGCAGTCAGATACCTACGAAAATCAGCAAAGTGAGGGGCAACTTTATCGTTTTTCGAACGCTAATTCTGGCCTGTCTTGGGGTTTACAACCCCTAGGAGTCTGCTGACTTGCAAACAGCGGCCCGATTAGGGAGATTGTTCTCGCTCTTTCTGGCAAGAGACCATAAAATGGTACAAGAGATCTAAACATTGCCATGTCTCCCTTGCCAACCCCAACCCCCACTGCTGCCCTCACTACCGCCCAATATCGGGTGTTTGTCTGGGTCGAAGATTACATTAATCAACATGGCATCGCCCCTACCTACCGAGAAATTCAGAAGGGGCTGGGTTACCGTTCTCCCTCGCCAATAAAAAACCATATTTCAGCTCTGGTGGCTAAAGGGTTCATTTCCCATCTTGAGGGGCGCTCCCGTGCCATTGTGATTTTGAAGCCCAATCGTAGCGTCCCAGTGCTGGGGGCGATCGCGGCCCATAGCCTGGTAGAGACCTTCCCCGATACCGAGATTGAGTATCTGGGGCTATCTTGTCTGCCCAAACTGGCCCGTTTATCTCAATACGAGTTATCGCAACACTTTGCTCTGCGGGTGCAGGGTGACAGCATGGTAGGGGCTTTGATTGACGACGGTGATCTGGTGATCTTGCGCAAAGAATCTGATCTGCGGGCTGTTCGCAATGGCAAGATTGTAGCGGCACGGGTACAGGGCAGTACGACTCTCAAGTATCTCTATCGCACTGGCAATGAGATTACCCTGCAGCCTGCCAACCCCAAGTACGAAGCAACTATTTTAAACGCCCGTACTTCTGATTTAGAAATTCAAGGAATTTATGTGGGGCTGCTGCGAGGGTTGACTTAATCCAATATTCCGCACTTTCAACTGGCACAAAAGGATTAATATGACCTTCAACACAGCAAGTAATAACGCCGACAGGCAGAACCGAAAAATTAGACTTGCTGGGAAATAAAAGCAGGTTTTTGAATGACAGGACTGCCCCCACCCTGTTTGAATTTATACTGCATCTAAATAGCAGTTCCATAGTCCTGCGGCAACCAAGGTCAACTTACTGCCTCGACCCCTCTCTAGAGCATGACCGAGAAGAGGTTGCCAAGTTAGCGCAAGATTAACGCAAGATTCAGCTGCGATCGCCTGCTCCCAAAAAAGCAATTGCTTTTGTCATAACTCCATCTTTCGCCTTCCCGATCCGTTGACCAAAAACATTGGGATACAAGCCCCTTCCTTTAAGACGGTGGAGGATGTCAACTGGTATGTATCTTTAGATGCCACTGGCTCTGAAACCCCGGTTTATAAAGAAAGGGTCGAATCTGGAACCTTTAATGTTCAAGAATGCGTCTGCTTGGGGAGGAATCATGATTAGGTTGTATCCACCTGAATGCGTCAGCCAGATCCATGGATTTCCTGTTTGCGGTGAAAGTAAACTCCATGGTTTCTAGGAAAGATTAGGGGTTTTGCTGTATAGTTAGGGCGAACTTGGTGTGGTGGTTTTGAGGAGTGGAATGATGGATAGATCAAACAGTGCATTAGAGATTTTAGAAAGAACCAGTCGAACCTTTTTTATTCCCATCAGTCGGTTACCTGCTGGTTTACAGGAGGCAGTTTCCTCTGCTTACCTCTGTATGCGAGCGATCGATGAGATTGAAGATCATCCAACTTTGGAGAATAGGCTCAAGGTTGAGCTACTCCAGGGCATTAGCCTCACCTTTCAGGCGGCTACCGACCGCTTCAGGGTTGATGATTTTGATCGCGTATTGCGCCCCTATGAGGCCGTATTGCCTGAAGTTTCCCTTCGCATTGGGGAATGGGCCTTGTTAGCGCCAGAGACGATTTCTGCTCGCGTTTGGGATGGCACTGCCGCCATGTCCGATCGTATGGCTTACTGGGCAGCCAATAACTGGACAGTTCAAACTGAAGCAGATTTAAATCGTTATACCTTTAGCGTTGCAGGTTCAGTTGGCCTACTTTTATCTGACCTGTGGGCCTGGTACGACGGGACTCAGACCAGTCGCCTGGAAGCGATCGGATTTGGGCGGGGGTTGCAAGCGGTTAATATTTTGCGGAATCATCAGGAAGACCTGACACGGCAGGTCAACTTTTACCCAATCGGGTGGGATCATGAGCGGATGCACGACTATGCCCGCTATAACCTGAACTTTGCCGATGCTTATACCAACGCCCTCCCCCCTGGGCCCGCCCTTGATTTCTGCCAAATTCCCCTAGCGTTGGCCCACGCCACCCTGGACGCCCTCTCGCGAGGTGAAGACAAACTCAGCCGCACCAAAGTCATGGCTCTGGTGCAGCAGTTGATGACTAGATAGTCGGGCATTGCTAATTCCAGGGATGAAAAGAATGCTGGATGCTTGAAACTTCGTTTCGGTTCATCCCTTTTTTCAGCAACACAAGTCAATAACCTGCTAAGGGCTTTGAGCTGAGTCTGCTCAAAACCCTTGGCGATACACCGTTTGGCGGCAATCACCCCGGCCTCCTATTTTCAATGGTCAATCTCTAAGCTGAGAACGTAATGCCCCAGCCGTAACGTATCTGACCACAGTTCATAATCAATGCGCAGGTAGTAGGGCAGGGAGTTTTTACTCAAGGTAAGTTGACGGGTAAAGTTGCGCAGGCGCATCTGCCCCGCTTGACTAAAGTGACTGCCCTGGAGCCAGTATCGACTGAGACCGTAGACGCCCTGTTCCCAAAAATGACGATAGCTAAATTGACCATTCCCTTGCATAGTCATAATCGCTCGGTAGGGAGAAAGCTCCATCCAGAGCAAACGGGGAGTTGCCTCCCAGGGGAGGCGTAGCTCAGTGCGCTGATCGGCCGGTAGGGTTTGCTCTCTAACCATAGGCTCAGTCAGCAAAATGTGAAACCGTTCCTGATCTTTTTGATACAGGGTGGCGACGGTTTCTAACTCCAGACAGATCGGTAAATCGGTTGAGATAAAGGATAGACAGACCGGGCAACGATGGTGAGTTAGCATAACAGCGAGGAGCGTTGAGTGCGGTAGGATAACTAACGCATATCCATGTCAGTCTAACCGATCCCCATGTCTGTTCTCCCCATCGTTTCACTCAATGTTATTGAATCTCAGCATGATTTAACGATCGCCCCTCCAGCGATCGGCCTGTCGTTACGGGGGCGGGTTCAGGTGCCAGGAGATAAGTCCATTTCTCATCGAGCCTTAATGTTAGGAGCCTTAGCCAGCGGGGAAACAACGATCCAGGGGTTGTTGTTGGGGGAAGACCCGCGCAGTACGGCCAGTTGCTTCAGAGCCTTAGGTGCCAGGATTTCAGATTTAAATTCGACAGAAGTTCGGATTGAGGGCATTGGGCTAGGTCATTTGTTAGAACCGGAAGACGTGCTGGATGCAGGTAATTCTGGCACGACGATGCGGCTGATGTTGGGAATTTTGGCATCCCATCCCGACCGCTTTTTTACAGTGACGGGTGACTGTTCTCTGAGGTCTCGCCCGATGTCACGGGTTGCTCAACCACTCCGGCAGATGGGAGCAGAGATCTGGGGGCGAAAGGATGGCTCCCTGGCACCCTTGGCGATTCGAGGGCAACGGCTGCGACCCATCCACTATCACTCTCCGATCGCATCTGCCCAGGTCAAGTCCTGCATTTTGCTGGCTGGCTTAATGACCGAAGGGGAGACGACGGTTACGGAACCGGCCCTATCCCGTGATCACAGTGAACGCATGCTACGGGCATTTGGGGCCAGGGTAACGGTTGATCCAGAGACCTGTAGTGCGACAGTCACTGGCCTGGCAACTTTACAGGGGCAAACAGTGGTTGTTCCAGGTGACATTAGCTCCGCCGCATTCTGGTTGGTTGCCGCAGCGATCGTGCCCCAGGCGGATTTAGTAATTGAGAATGTGGGGGTCAACCCAACCCGCACGGGGGTCTTAGAGGTGCTGGAGCAAATGGGGGCTGACATCACCAGGGAAAATGAACGGGATGTAGCGGGAGAACCTGTCGCCGATCTGCATGTTCGCTATGGTGGCCCCTTGCAGGCAACGACGATCGCTGGTGCCATCATTCCCCGATTGATTGATGAAATTCCAATTTTGGCCGTCGCAGCAGCATTTGCACAAGGTACGACAGTGATTCGAGACGCAGAAGAACTCCGAGTTAAGGAGAGCGATCGGATTGCGGTCATGGCCAAGCAACTGAATTGCTTAGGGGCCAGGGTGAGCGAACTACCGGATGGGCTGGAAATTACAGGCGGAACATCTTTAACGGGCAGTCAGGTAGATAGTTACACCGATCACCGCATTGCAATGAGTCTGGCGATCGCAGCCCTGACGGCTCAAGGATCAACAACGATTCATCGGGCAGAGGCCGTCTCCATTTCTTACCCTAATTTTGTTGCGACCCTGAAGCAGATTATTAGGCCTTGCTAAAAAACAGCTCCCATCGCAAGGCGGGACAAGAAGGAACGCAAATCCTTTTTGTGTCCTCTAATCCCCACTTTTGTACTGACTTTGCTCCGGTTTTTCTAGTTAAAATTCACTGCGATGCCAGCGCGTCACCCCTGCGGCCTGATCAATCAGGGTGATGCCCTGCTCCTGCAGTTGATTGCGAATCCGGTCGCTCTCGGCCCAGTTTTTTGCTTGACGGGCTGCCTGCCGTTGTTGAATCAGTGCCTCCACTTCAGCATCCGATAGCCCTCCGGTTGCTCCTGCCTGCTCTGGCTCAGCTTTAAGGCCCAAAACAGAGGCAAGGCTAACTAAGATCTGCCATTGTCGGTATAACTCGTCGGGGGCGACTTCGGTGCGGCCCTGATGGGCCAGCAGGTTGCCCTCTTTACGCAGTTCTTTAGCCAAATCAAACAACACGGCCAGGGCACCAGCGGTATTAAAGTCATCGTCCATGGCAGCCTGAAACGCCTGACTCCAGGTAGATTCTGGCACAGGGGCATCGGGTTTTTCTGAGAGCCAGCCCAGTTGAGGGCCGCAGCGATGACCAAACAGCAACCCTTCTTTTAAGGTGTGCCAACCATTTTGGGCCGCGGCGATCGATTCATCAGTGAAGTCAACCGGTTTACGGTAGTGAGCCTGTAACAAAAACAACCTGAGCGCCATTGGGTCGGGAGCATTGGGGGCGTCTAGCAAAGCCCGAATCGTCGTGAAGTTGCCCAGAGATTTGGACATTTTCTCGCCGCCCACATTCACCATGCCGTTATGCATCCAATAGCGGGCCAGGGGTTTTCCTGTCGCAGATTCTGACTGGGCAATCTCATTTTCATGATGGGGAAAGATCAGGTCTCCCCCACCCACATGGATATCTATGGTGTCTCCCAGGCGATCGCGTACCATGGCCGAGCATTCAATATGCCAACCAGGACGACCAGGCCCCCAGGGCGACTCCCAATAAGGCTCTCCAGGCTTGGCGGCCTTCCAGAGAGCAAAGTCAAACGGGTCTTTTTTCCGCACTTCCTCCGGTTCAGTGACTTCGACCCGACCACTGGCCCCCGCTTGCAGGTCATCCAGCTTGCGGCCCGACAGTTTGCCATAATCTGCATCCTGCCGCACCGCAAAGTAGACATCGCCATCTGCGGCATAGGCGGCCCCCTTTTGCTCCAGTTCTGCAATCAGGCGCTGGATCCCATTCATCGTATGGGTGGCACGGGGGTAGGCGTCAGCCTCCAGCACATTCAGCCGCTTCATATCCTCAAAGTAGGCTTGAGTAAAGCGATCGGCTACTTCCTCCATGGTGGTGCCCTCTGCTTTAGCCCGATTCAAAATCTTGTCGTCAATGTCAGTAAAATTTTGCACATACTGCACCTGATAGCCCCGCCAGATCAAATAGCGACGCACCGTATCCCAGACAATATAGGCGCGGGCATGGCCCAGATGGCAATAGTCATAAACCGTGACTCCGCAGCAATATATCTGCACCTGCTGGGGATGCAGCGGCTCAAATACTTCTTTGCGGCGGGTCAGGGTGTTGTAGAGGGTGAGGCTCATACTGATATTAGGGGGACGATCGGTCGTGGGTACGCTAATTCGCTACACTCAGTAATAATAGAGTTCCTAATCCCATTTTCTGACGTTTCAGACATTAGCGCTATGCAATCTGTCGCGACTTCTAATTCTGCTTCGACTATGGATACGGCCAAACATGGGCTGCCGGTTACCATCATCACTGGCTTTTTGGGCAGTGGCAAAACCACCCTGTTAAACCATATTCTGACTAATCAGCAAGGGCTAAAAACTGCCGTGCTGGTGAATGAGTTTGGTGAAATCGGCATCGACAATGAGCTGATTATCACCGCAGACGATAGCGGCATGGTGGAGCTCAGCAATGGCTGTATTTGCTGCACGATTAATAACGACCTGGTGGATGCGGTTTACCGGGTGTTGGAGCGCGAAGATCAGGTCGATTATCTGGTGGTTGAGACAACAGGGCTGGCAGATCCTTTACCTGTAGCCATGACTTTTTTGGGTACCGAGCTGCGAGATTTGACCCGGTTGGATTCAATTATTACGGTGGTAGACGCAGAAAACTACAGTCTGGATTTATTTAATAGCGAAGCAGCTCACAATCAGATTTTCTATGGCGATATTATTTTGCTAAACAAAACAGATTTAGTGCCCGCTAGCCGGGCAGAGGATCTGGAAAGTCGAATTCGGGACTTTAAGGAAAGTGCCCGTATTCTCAGAACGGTGAAAGGGCAGGTGCCCCTGGCCATGCTGCTGAGTGTAGGGCTGTTTGAGTCAGACAAATACTTTGATGCAGAAGCGGCCCATGACCATGACCACCATGACCACCATGACCACCATGACCATTCTGCCTGTGACCACGATCATGGGCACTGCACCCATGACCATGACCCTGATCACCATCACCACCATCACTCCAACCATCTAGAGAATGATGGCTTTACTTCCGTTTCGATCGACAGTGACAGGCCCTTTGATATCCGTAAGTTCCAATACTTTCTGGATAACCAATTACCTGAGAATGTGTTTCGAGCCAAGGGCATTCTCTGGTTTAACGAAAGCCCCAAGCGCCATATCTTTCACCTGAGTGGCAAGCGCTTCTCCCTGGATGATGAAGAGTGGAAAGGCACCCCCAGGAATCAACTGGTTTTGATTGGGCAAAATCTGGATCACGACACCCTGCGATCGCAAATTGAAGCCTGCTTTACTTTACCCAATACAAACCGGGGCAAGGGTTTTGGTAAGTAGGTCGTGTCAAAAAAACGTCGCGTGTTAGTCTGCCAGTACCTCAACTGTCAACAAAATGGCGCTGTTGAAGTGCTGGCTGCTTTCCAGGCTCAGACTGTTCCTGATGTGGAAATTGTAGCCAGCGAGTGTCAGGGCCAGTGCAATATGGGGCCAACAGTGTACGTGCTGCCGGATGAGGTCTGGTATTGTCGGGTGAAACCGGGCGATGTGGCGTTGATCTGTGATCAGCATCTAGTTGGGAGGCATCCGGTCGATCGATTGCTACATCCTCGTTTTCATCCCAAATGAGGAAGAATAATTTGAGCTTGCAGTGGTTTTTTGTTAAAAAGGCTAGCAAGCTCTATCAGACCCACCAAATGGCCTGAATTGAAATTCGGGGCGTAGTTCAAGTCCGCTTAAGGAGACGCTATCGACTGGAGATTGGCACTCCCCGATCATCAACGACATCTAAGCGAACGGGCGCTACCCCTGATTGCACCAGACCCAAAATTCGAGCGGCGGCAGTTGAGATGTCAATGATGCGATTACCGTGAAATGGCCCCCGGTCATTAATTCGCACGACTACAGTGCGACCATTATCTAGATTGGTGACCTGCACCCGTGTGCCAAATGGTAAGGTGCGGTGGGCCGCAGTTAAGTCATGTTGATTAAACGGCTCACCACTGGCACTGGGGTTACCATGAAGCCCAGGCCCGTACCAAGAAGCCCAGCCATTAAGTCTAAGACGAATCGGCCCGATCGCAATCACTTGCTGCTTGGGCTGCGGCATCCCTGAAACCTCAGATAAAGGATTTGCATTTCCCAGGGTGCGACGCAGGCGGTTAGCCGCTTGTAAAGCATCTTCTGCCAAATTACGGGTGGTATCTGGTAACCGCACATTCTGGGTAACAGTGACCAATACCTGATTTTCCACAGTAATCAAATAGCGATCGCCATTCTTAGGCGACTGACTATCCCACTTAACCAGGATGCGGCTGCCATCGAGTCCAGCCTGATTCAGCTGATTAATGCGGGTGGCCACTTCAGAGGCTTGCCAGGTTGGCTCATCCGCAGGGGCCGCTGAAGTTGAACGGGTTTCATCAGATACAACTGCTACAAAGACGGAATCAGGATCCTTATAAGCTCTAGCAGCAGGTGCCGGGAAAGACTGACTCGATTGATCAACAGCGGAGTTGGAGGCTGCACCAGCCATTTGAGTGCCCATTTTTACTGGACTGGAGGTGGCTGCTTGCGTGGCACTCAGAAACTTTAAGACAGGGATATTGCGGACATAAAGAATCGCTGCTTTGCGGCCCTGAGCGGTGAAGGAGTGAACTTTGGCAATGCTCTCATCCATTTGATTTGAGGCGGGGGAAGGGGGCTGTTCACCAATTTTGACAACTTCTGTAGTTAGGCTCAAATCCGGTTGAAAAATTGGCCTAGATGCAATTTCAAGGTTGTTCTGAGGTGTGATACTAGCCTTAGAACTGGTTTTAGAATCTAAGGGTTGAGAAGACTGAGCCTGAGCAATCTGAGGAATGCCTAGGGTTGTAATCAACAGGGTTGCAGTTAAACTGCCTAAAATTTTTTGATTCATATGCCTTTAGTTGAACTCTGCACGGGACAACGAGGTCTAACATTACTGGCGCAATTTTTCCTTAAAGAAAAAAATCAGTAACTAACTCGTAGTCAATTCGGATATGCTCCTTACTTCACGAATTGAAACAAACTACCATATTCTTCCTGCATTAGGGATCAGGGATCGATGCTGTAGTCCTATTTTTTTACCGTGGCTTAACAAATAGAAAACTAGGGTAAAACCTTGCTCCATTTGAATTTCAGGCATGAATTTCCTGATTAAGACTTCATCGAAACTTTACATGAACTTCATGCAAAGGATGGAAATGCCTCCCAGGTGCAATACTGGTTGCAGCGAGTGACCATTCCCTGTGGCAGGTAAGCCACCGTTCACAGGTACTATCGTGGATACAGCAACATGGACTATCGGCAGGCAGGCGTTGATATTGAAGCAGGGCGGGCATTTGTAGACCGCATCCGAGAAATGGTCAATCAAACTGCCCGACCAGAGGTTTTAGGGGGCCTGGGTAGCTTCAGTGGTTTTTTTCAATTGCCGACTGGTTATCAGGAACCCGTCCTGGTTTCGGGTACTGATGGAGTCGGAACCAAGCTCAAACTGGCCCATGATTTGAATTGTCACACCACTGTTGGCATTGATCTGGTGGCCATGTGCGTTAACGATGTCCTGACTGCCGGCGGAGAGCCGCTCTTTTTTCTCGACTACCTGGCCACTGGCAAGCTGGAGCCGGAGCAACTGGCCCAGGTGGTTGCAGGTATTACAGAGGGCTGTCAGCAAGCGGGCTGCGCCCTCTTAGGTGGGGAAACCGCAGAGATGCCAGGGTTTTACCAGGCCGGGGAGTATGACCTGGCCGGGTTTTGTGTCGGCATCGTGGAAAAAAACCAAATTCTAGATGGCTCTCAGGTACAGTTGGGGGATATTGCCATTGGCCTGGGCAGCACAGGGCTGCATAGCAATGGATTTAGCCTGGTACGCAAGATTGTGCAGGAGGGGGGCTTTGATTGGAGCGATCGCCCTGGTCTGTTAGCGGGGCAGTCTTTAGGAGAGGTTTTGTTAACGCCCACCCAAATTTATGTCAAACCGATCCTGGTTGCGCTCAAGCAGGGCATCGAGATCCACGGCATGGCCCATATTACGGGAGGGGGTTTGCCAGAAAACCTACCCCGTTGTTTAGGAACAAATCAATCGATCCAAGTAGAACCGGGTTCCTGGCCGGGGTTACCCATCTTTGACTGGTTGGCCCAGGCCGGCGAGGTCGCCCCAGCGGAGATGTTTCGTACTTTTAACATGGGCATCGGTTTTGTTGTACTTGTGCCACCACCTCAGGTTGAGCCAACCCTGGCATTTTTTGGCACCTACAGCCTGACAGCCTCCCCGATCGGCCAGGTTGTTAGGGGCGATGGCAGACTATTAGGTTTGCCTGGCACTTAAGGATCGAAAATTAAACCCTGATGAATAAATTGGAGTCTCCCCTTGCCCCAGGCCCGCAAACAATTTGGTCAGCGTTGGCTACGCAGTGAAAAAGCCCTGAGTCAGATTGTGGCGGCGGCTGAGCTGTCTGAGTCAGACCGGGTGTTAGAAATTGGCCCCGGCACTGGCATTTTAACCAGGCTGCTGCTGGCAAGTGCTGGGGCGGTTGTTGCAGTGGAGCTCGATCGGGATCTGTGTGAGCTGCTTACTAGCAAACTGGGAGCGATTAACCACTTTTTGCTGCTCCAGGGAGACATTCTCTCCCTCGATCTGGAAAATCTGCTAGACCCCTTGCCTCAGTTTCAGCAGCCCAATAAAGTGGTCGCCAATATTCCCTACAATATCACGGGGCCAATTCTACAAAAGCTATTGGGCACAATCGCTCACCCCAATCCCAACCCCTACGATCGCATTGTGCTTCTGGTGCAACGGGAGATTGCCCTGCGGTTAAAAGCAAATCCTGGCTCCCGTCATTTTGGAGCTTTATCGGTGCAAGTTCAGTATCTGGCGGATTGTGATTTTATTTGTGATGTGCCCTCAGCTGCCTTTCACCCCCCTCCCAAAGTAGATTCTGCCGTGATCCGCCTGCGGCCCCACTCCCCAGAGCCGCCAGTCCAGGATCCTCACTTGATGCAGACCTTAGTTAAATCAGGGTTTGCTAGTAAACGCAAAATGCTGCGCAACAATTTACAATCGATCCTTGATCGGGAAGCTCTTTCATCCCTACTCGAGCAGTTACAGGTCAACCCTCAGGCCCGAGCTGAAGAGTTAAGTGTGGCCAATTGGATTGCCCTTAGCAACGCTTTGATAGATAAAGGATAATGATTTGTTTACAGGTTGACTATGCACGCCTACTCCCTTCTCGCTCCCGCCAAGATTAATCTGTATCTGGAAATTTTGGGCGATCGTCCCGACGGCCTGCATGAGTTGGTCATGGTGATGCAAACGATTAACCTGGCTGATCAGATTGACATTGAGAGCAATGGCACGCACCACCATCGAGTAGTCTGTGATCATCCAGAGGTACCCCAAGACCGCACCAATCTTGCCTATCGGGCCGCAGAGTTGATGGAAAAACAATTTCCGGAGTGCTTTTCTCGCTATGGAGGGGTGGATATCACCATCCATAAACAAATTCCGGTTGGGGCTGGGTTGGCGGGCGGATCGAGCAATGCGGCAGCGGTTCTGGTGGGGTTGGATTTAATCTGGCAGCTGGGATTAACCCAAATAGAGTTGCAGGCGTTGGGCGCGCAACTAGGGTCTGACGTGCCATTTTCTATTTCTGGTGGTACCGCCCTGGCGACGGGCAGAGGAGAAAAGCTCGATAGCTTGCCCCACTTAGACAATTTTTGGGTTGTCCTGGCAAAATACGCCAGCTTATCAGTCTCTACCCCCTGGGCTTACCAGACTTACCGCAAAGACTTTGGCGATTCCTACCTCTCCAGCCCGACCGAGCAAGAGCAACGCCGCCGCCAAGTCCATGCTGGCCCCATGCTGACGGCGATCGGTCAGCGAGACCTGGGCCAGATTGGTCAGCTTCTGTATAACGATCTAGAGAAGGTTGTCATGCCCGCTTATCCTAAAGTGGCCCGGTTGCGAGAAGAATTCCAGCAGTTAGGCGTACTGGGGACGCTGATGTCCGGATCTGGGCCGACGGTATTTGCCCTCTTACCCGATCGGGATCAGGCAGAGCGGGTGAAAGACCAGATTCAAACCATAATCCCAGACCCCGATTTAAACCTATGGGTAAGTCGGTTTTACGCTTCTGGGGTTCAAGTAGTAGAGTAATAATATTATGCCGGCAGGGAATGCCATGACTGACCCGTCACCCGACCCATCCTCTTCGACTCAGACAAAAGCCCTGACTGTTGGGCCACTCCAGTGCTTTACAGGCGGCTTAGTTGCTGGAGTTATTGCAGTAGTACTTTATCGCATGACCCAATCAATCGGGGTCTCCTTTGCTGCCCATCCCTTCCATGGTGATAACTTTACTGTGCAGCGCATTGCTAGTGCCGTTCGTACACTGGTAATTGGCATGAGTGCTCTCGGTACAGGAATTTTTGGTTTTGCTGCCCTGGGGCTTCTTTTATTAGGGGTTCAGTTACTTTTACAACAGGGACGAGGTAATCAACCATGAGTGCAGAACCTTGGAAAGTCAACCCAATTTGGGAAAGATTGGAGAGGGGGCGGCAAGCCAAGGCAGAAGAAGGTGGATATGCTGGTTATGGTTCGCCGGCCTTTGGGTTGCAATCTGTTGATGGCGAGCTGGTGGCAAACCCCCAAGAACAGCAGATCATTGATCTCATTCGTCGGCACCACAAATCTGGAAAATCACTTCAGCAAATTGCTGATTGGTTAAACCAACGGGGGTATACCACCAAGCGTGGGCAAGAATGGAAACGCATCTCAGTCAAGCGGGTGTTAGACCGGCTTTATGGTAAAAATCCCAAAATATCCAGTAAAGCTTGATCCTACTCCTGCCTCAGGAACGGGGTTTATACATCAGGGAGCGATCGCATCGCTTCCACCACCTGGCTGGAAACAAAGGGGAGCAAGGTTTCATTCTGACTTTGGAGTTTGCCTTCAGTAAACACCACCAGCAGGTAGGGGGGGGCATCGGTTAATTCAATATAGGCCGCATCATGACGAACCTGACTGGTGTAGCCTGCTTTTGACCAGATGCGAGCGTCTAGAGGTAAACCAGCCCCTAAAAAACCACTGACCTGGTTTTCAGGATCAGCCGCGAGATCCTGAGGATGTAGCGATCGTCGCAGGAGCGCCATCATCGCCTGAGAACGGGAAGAAGAAACGGCTACCCCCCCAACAATGCTGTGGAGTAAGCGGGCCGTGGCGATCGTCGTAAGTTGATTGCGATTCTCCTTCATTTCTCCTAAAAAGGCCCGTTCTCGACCGTAGGGGCCGTCTTCCCAGGTCTTTTGATTCAGATTAATGGTATCCAGTTCTTCCCAGCCAAAGGTTTTGAAATAACGGTTAATAATATTGCGTTGAGATTTCCAGGTTTCAAAGGGCTCGGCAGGCAAATCTGGGCCACTGGTAGTTCCTGTCAGTACATCTACCACCAAGCTGGTGGCATCGTTACTGGAGTCCACAATCATGGCCTGCATCGCCCGGTCTATCTCTTTTGTAGGTTGGGCCATCTCCCGTTCTAGCCATTCCTGCATCGCAACCAGGTAGAACAACTTAACAATACTGGCAGGATAAATAGACTCCACCCCACGATAGCTGAAACCTCGGGGAGAATATTTCCAAAATTCTTCGGGACTGATGGCCCCCCCTGTATTGATGGGAGCGGGGGAATCATACACCAGCCAGGTCATCGCGATTTGATTACGGGCTAACCCAGGGAAGTTAATCCAGAGGGTATCGAGCAGGCGATCGCCGAGAGATTCAACCTGCCCATCTTTGTGGAAGAACATAGGACTGACTGTGAATAACCATCCTTCATCTTAGGTGAAGGATGACAAAAAGCATATCTGTGAATTTGGCGTTAGAACCTTTGCCAGATTATGCACGTCAGCGTGCCGAAGGCATACATTTTTGTCCCGCCTTGGGGTGGTAGCCCTCCTTGCCAAGATTCTATAAAGTTTCAATTTACCTCCTGTAATCTCTCCGGAGTAAAGCGGCTTGAACGGAAAAGCTTAACTAGGATTGCACGACACCTTGCCCTATGGAGTGGGAAGACTGCGGGCGGTTAGTTTTGAGTGGAGGCGAAGCGTACCATTATTTTTATGGGAAGTAGGGGTGTTGGTGTGGAAGGGGTGTCTATTGGCTCAATTGTTAAAGACACCTGCCTAAGGGGTTTACTATGGGGAGATTAAGATGATACATGGTGGGTTTTATATTCTCAGCACTGAGCCATTAATTATCGCTACGATTGCGCAATATCCATTTTACCGAGGCAAATTTGCATTAAGCCACAAGGCTGAAGAAAACAATGCACCTGAATGGTTAAAGCCTAAATACATACTACAGAATGTTGCTGGATGGTGTGTTCCCTGGCACCGCATGGCTCGTCACAAATTCAGACAAGTTCGACATTCATTGGATGGCAGATCTCTGCACCTGATGGTGAGCGCCATTGATGAAGACCAAGTCAGACAACGGTTTTTTATCCCTGGAGGGCACTTCAGTCACAACATTTTTGTTAATGAACACTTGTATAGACCTCTACCTGAGCCTAAAACTTACGATGCCATCTACACAGCACAACTTCAACCCTTTAAACGTCATTGGCTAGCCAAAGACATTAAATCTCTGATGGTTGTTTCCTATGGAGGCGATCTCCATACTTACTGCCCAGAATTAAAGCATGCTGATTTTAATCGGAGCTTTTTACCCCGACCAGAGTTAGCGAGAAAGTATAGTCAGGCCTGTACAGGACTCTGTTTATCGGCTGAAGAGGGTGCCATGTTGGCCTCTTGTGAATATTTATTTTGTGGCATCCCTGTGGTCAGTACCCCTAGTAAAGGTGGACGAGATGAGTTCTTCGATGAATTCAATTCGATTATTGTGCCACCGGAGCCGGAAGCCGTTGCTAAAGCTGTTGAAAAATGGAAGAGTGCTCCTCCTGATCCCTATCAGATACGAGAGCATACCCTACAAAAAGTTATCCCACTCAGGAAAGAGTACTGCACCTATGTCGCTCGTTTAATCCGGCAGGCAGGAGGCCCCAAAAAAGAACCAGAAGAACTGATGGAAAAGTATTTTGCAGCACCGGATGGGTTCACATCTCGCTTTGTCAAATATGGCGATCTGAAAACAGTGAATCTGGCAAATTTTAGCTTAAATTAACAGAACTAAAAATTATTTTAAGGCGGAATATTTTAATGTATGGAAGCAATGCTCACATCTGAACTGAAGGATCCCCTAGAGCTTTGGTTCAATGAGGGGCTTTTATTACCTGGGCAGCGCCCCGCTCCTTTCCTGATGCATCTTTCACCTGCGGACGTGACCCCGGAATTACAGTTTTGGAACTTGCTTAGGGCAGAATTACATAAAAGGGTAAAAATCTGTTCATTCAGTAATTTGAGTCAAGCAGGAGAAATTGTAGTAACTCCTAATAACTTTAGTGCCTATTGCCAGCCTCATATTTTACCTAAGTTTTACAAGTTTAGAAATCAGGTCTTGACCTCAGGACGAAAACTTATTACTTTCACTGGCTCACGGGAGTATAAAAGTAAACCTGGAGAGGTAGCCTTTGCAACAGCGACTTATCGCGATTCAGGAGAAAAATCGATCGCAACCCCTGGTTGGATGTTTGATTTTGGTAACAATATTTCACCGATCGAGAAACCTGAAATTCCAACTGTTGGCTTTGTTGGAGCGACAAATTATCCTGGGAAATTAAGCTCTATTGTTAATGCTCTTCCATTTCCTGAATTCGCGATTGACTGGATGGCCAGCAATCGAACACTTCAAAGGAATCTGGATCTGCGTTCCAGGCAGGCGATCGCGACTCTGGTCAGAACCGCAAGTATTCAACATCTCCGTCAAGCCGGAAACTTAAAAACTGCAATTATAGAGAGAAATGGTAGTTTTTTTAGTGCCTCCGACGAAGAAAGGAACCGCCAATGGCAGGAGTATATTCAAAATCTTCAAGACAATGCCTACATTCTGTGTGTTCGGGGTGATGAAAATAGCTCCTATCGCCTCTATGAAACCATGTCAGCCGGTAGAATACCTATTATTGTAGACACAAATATGAAATTGCCTGAGCTGGGCTCTATAAAGTGGGAGGAGTTTAGTGTTATTGTTCCTTACTCTGATCTAAATCGAATTGGAGAAATCGTTCAATCTTTCCATGACAGCTTGTCAAGCTCTGACTTTGAAAAAATTTGCCTGAGGGCAAGGGCTGCTTATGAGGCTTGTCTGCCTCATAATTTTATTTTTAATAGTTTGGAAAAAGTCAACTGTTAACCCCTTTTTAGTTATTAGAATCGCGATTAAAATTTAGTGTATTGAATAGGAGAAATTATGCGTCAACTCAAAAGAGTCGTTAGACAATTGGCCAGTTCACTGTCTTACGAAATCGATCGCAAAATGGCACCTGCCAGCCTTGAGGGCATTAAATTGGCCCTTGCCTATTATTCCAAGGCCAAGCCAGGGTTTAGCTTAGTCCAGGTTGGTGCCTGTGATGGCGTTGCTGGTGATCCGGTGTTTGAGTTTATTACCCGTGAACAAATTCATGCCATCTTAGTTGAGCCAATTGAAACTTCTTTTCTCAAACTCAAAAAAAGTTATACAGACCTGCCAAATGTAGAGTTTTTACAAGCAGCGATCGCAGAAGAAGATGGGGTCAGTACGATTTATAAGGTCAAAGAATCTGGACGATGGGCTAATTCGGAGTGGGCACCTCAATGGGCATCGTTTAACCGCCAGCACTTGATTAAACAAGGGGTTAAATCAGATGAGATTGAAGAAGTCACTGTTCCCTGTATGACCCTAGACTCTCTCATGGCTAAATTTAACCTAGATCAGATTGACTTTCTTCAAGTAGATACAGAGGGCTATGACGCTGTCGTTGTAGAAATGGCCTTAAATCTCCCTACGGTTCCTGATTTTATTAATTTTGAAAACCTTCATGTTAAACAAAAGCCTAAAATTTCTGAGAGACTATTTCGTAAGTTATCTGAAGCGGGGTATACCTGGATTCATGATCAATATAATACACTGGCAGTTCATAATAGATTAACAAGTTTGTGGAAGTAAGTTCAATTATGATGCAGTATTTATTATTCTGAGCCCATTTCTTCCGCTTATTTATTTCTGTAATTGATAACCTGGGGCTAATATTAGTAGATGTTTTTGTTCGCAGATCAAGAAGTAATAAACCTGGTTTTATAATTTTACTTCAGGCAGATTTGCGAATTAATTATAAAAATTGCTACACTACAAGCTAGGGATATTTATGGTACTTGTAATTCAACCACTTGGTGGCCTTTGTAATAGAATGAGGGTGTTAGATGCTGCAATTGCTTTTGCCATACAAAATAATCAAAGATTATTAATTATTTGGTCGCTCAACAAAGATCTCAATTGTGGATTCAAAGATTTATTCCTTCCTATCAATGAAAAGACGATTGTATTTGAAATTGATGACTCCATTAAATATTTTGCTAATCAATTAATTAAGTTTTCTTTTCGTCTGTCGGGTAAATACTATGACAATAATTATTTTGAGGATTTCCTGGGATCTGAATTAGACGGGTGGTTATGCGGAATGTATTCTCAAGAAAATGAACTAGAAAAGGTTACGAAAGGAATCTTTCAAGGAGAAAAAGTTGCCTATGCAGCTACTTGTCACAGGTTTTATCGAAGCATCAAGCCATTTTCAGACTTTAAACCAACTCAAGCGATCCAGGAAAAAATAGATGCCCTGACGAGAAATTTTGAATCAGTTGTAGGAGTTCATATTAGACGATCTGACAATCAATGGTCGATTAATCATAGTCCAACGTCAAAATTTATTGAATTAATGAAAGACGAGATTGATAAACAGTCTGATGTTAAGTTTTTCCTCGCTACAGACTGCTCCAGTGATCAGAAAAAAATTCAAGATCTTTTTTCTGGCAGGGTTATCACCTATCAAAAAACCAGCCTAGATAGAAATTCTTCATCTGCTATCCAGGATGCCATGGTTGATCTATATGCCTTGTCTAAAACTCGAAAATTGATTGGTAGTTACGCCAGCTCATTTACAAAAACCGCAAGTATGATAGGGGGAATGGAAACAGTTATTGTAGGGTTCCCTGATTCGTATCAATCCCATTAAAGGTACTTTTTCAGGGGGTCTCAGGCGACAGAGGGAAGTAAATTGACAGCTATGGCGGTGTTCGGTAGCAACGATGGAGCCG
The DNA here is from genome assembly GCA_046080785.1 of Leptolyngbyaceae cyanobacterium. GTDB lineage: Bacteria > Cyanobacteriota > Cyanobacteriia > Leptolyngbyales > Leptolyngbyaceae > JBJTUO01. Next base: position 39,783 of record JBJTUO010000125.1, read on the forward strand.
GTTTTCCTTGTCGTTTGGCTCGACAGGCTTGCGTCAGATAATCCAGCGCATTTCGTCCTTGCAGGCGGAGGGTGGTGACGACCGTCAACATCCGCTCCACAAATAAATTTCCAGCGGCACTTTGAGCTCCCAAACTACTGTACCGCCAAAGAACAACTGGTCGCAATGCCCGTTCTGAATCATTGTTGGTCGGTTCGACCCCTTCGGTATGCACAAATAACCACAAAGCCGGTTCGAGTTTTAACAATCGCCGACAGGTGCGCACGGTTTTCGCCAACGGTGTTTTTTCGTTGTCGCTGATGGCTAAGCGGGAATGACGAGTAGGTCAGTTAACTCAAATTATGCGGGCTAAAAAGTCAGGGAGCTTTAATTGAAACAATCAGTGCATAT
>JBJTUO010000126.1:0-4934 GCA_046080785.1 Leptolyngbyaceae cyanobacterium
CGGAGTTGCGCTAGTCGGATAGCTGTAAGGTGATGCCGCATCGAACCAAAAATTAATACTCTGCGGTGGGTCATCACGCGGAGTCTAAACAACGCATAGGGAGGCGATGGGGTTGCCCAGCCTGTGAACTGTGTAGCCGAAGGCTTGGAAGCCCACGCTGTATTGCTTGCAATCAGCGTCGGGTAGGCAAGCTAGTAGGATATGTCACCAGTCTGGAGCAAAAGACTGCCAGTCAACAGGTTAACTGGGATGGCCCTGGGCCCTGCGCTCTCGCATTGTCTGCACAAAGCGCTCAAATAAATAGTCTGCATCGTGGGGGCCAGGGCTGGCCTCAGGGTGATATTGAACTGAGAAAAAGGGGAGGGCTTTGTGGCGTAAACCGGCCACTGTTTGGTCGTTCAAATTGAGATGGGTAACTTCCACCTCCGTCTCAGGTAGCGACTCTGCTGTGATCGCAAAGCCATGATTTTGACTGGTGATTTCTACTTGCTGGCGCAAACCCGCAGGTTGATTAAGCCCCCGGTGCCCAAATTTGAGCTTAAAGGTCTCTGCCCCGAGAGAAAGCCCCAAAATTTGATGACCCATACAGATACCAAACATTGGCTTCTGGGCTGCCAGTAGCGATCGGGCTGTTTCAATCCCCTCTGCTACGGCAGACGGGTCACCCGGCCCATTGGATAGGAAGATGCCATCCGGGTTATATTTCAAAATCTCTTCGGGGGGCGTATTTGATGGCACAACAACGACCCGACAACCATAACTGGCTAAGCGCCGCAGAATATTACGTTTAATGCCAAAGTCTAAGGCAACAACGGTCAGGGGTTCCTGGGAAGTAGTCTGATTGGTAACATTAAACTCCCACTCTGGATCAGTAGGGTCAGACCATTCATAGACAGTAGAGGTTGAAACAGTCTTGACCAGATTCAGGCCACTCATCGCAGGCGCATCCAGTACCTGGGATAGCAACTCAGCGGGATCTAAAATTTCTGTAGAAATAGCCCCGTTCATCGCCCCCACCGATCGAATTCTACGGGTGAGATCGCGGGTGTCGATTCCATAAATTCCTGGAATATGATGCTGCTTCAGATAGTCAGGCAGGGACTGGGTAGACCGCCAATTACTGGGCCGGTCACAGATGTTGCGAGCGATCGCCCCTTTGACTTGCGGATGGTTCGATTCTTCATCTTCTGGGTTGACGCCTGTATTGCCTAATTCTGGATAGGTAAATGTCACGATTTGCCCATAATAGCTGGGGTCTGTCAACACTTCCTGATATCCAGTCATGCCTGTATTGAAAACCACTTCACCGATCGTTGTACCCGTTGCCCCAAAGGACCAGCCACAATAAGCGGTACCATCGGCCAAAACGAGGAGAGCAGGTTGAGCATTGGGTGACAAGACCATACGCCTATTTTTGCGATTGAAATAAGATTGCCAAGGGTCATATTAGGCGATCTGGCTACAGTCGTCATTAAGGAAAACAGGAATTTTGCTTGTTCTAACTGCAGCCCAATGTCAGCCTTGCCCCTGAAGCCAGCACAGATAGCCCCGTCAGTAGGTCAAGGAGAGGCTAGGATCAAGAGCTCAAACCCGCCCGATTCGACTGAAGGGATAAAATCGCAGCCAGGCTCGACCAATGATATTCTCTTTTGGTAGAAAGCCCCATACATGGGAGTCGTTGCTGTTATTACGGTTGTCTCCCATAACAAATACACTACCGGGGGCAACGGTTTTGGGGCCCCAATTATACTCAGGTGGCTCTGCAATATAGGGTTCTTTAAGGGCGCGACCATCTATATAGACTTGCCCCTGGCTCACCTGGATCGTTTGCCCTGCGGTGCCAATGACCCGTTTGATAAAGGCCTGATCTTTTGCATAGCCCTGAAGCTGGAGTTGGAGCGGTGGATCAAAAACCACAATCTCTCCAAGCTTAGGGGGATGCAAGCGATAGGAAACTTTCTCTACTACCAGCCGATCGCCGATCGCCAAAGTGGGAGCCATGGAGTCGGAAGGGATAAAGCGAGGCTCTGCCACAAAGGTGCGAATCAACAAAGCCAGCACCAGGGCGATGATCAGAATTTGAAAGTTGTCCCACCAGACCCGCCAGCGATTAGGGGGAGCTGGAGTTGACAGAGTGGGATCAGTGGTCTTTTCAGAAGTCATAACTTTCATTGTTGCAAGCCGTGAGGCCACAATGCAAACAATTTCTGCAATCGGGATTCGCTTCCCCCCAGGGCGTAGACGATTGCTTGCTGTCTGAAGGCCGTTTATCCCAATTTTTCGGCCTGAATCACCTGTAAGCTATTGCCCGCATACAGGCTTTGCCGCTTGATCTGAAAGCCAGTGGCCTTCAGCAATTGGGCGACATCAGTCTGAATCAAGTCCCAGGCAGTCTCGGTCTCAAACAATAGCAAAAACAGGGAGACTCCCACTTGATAAAAGAGCTGATTGGGGGCATGGAAATCTGACAGGGTAAAAACCCCACCGGGACGTAGAACCCGGTAGACCTCTTGCAAGATTTGCTGCCGCTGCTCTGGATCCATCTCGTGGATGGCAGCACTGATATGCACCAGGTCAAATTGATTGTCGGCAAAGGGCATCGCCTCGGCAAAGGCTTCCACATACTCTGCCTGAGGCACATTATGCTGGGCTCGCTTGAGGGCGCGAGGAGAGGCGTCTAAACCGGTGACATGGTGAGATCGTTGTACCAGATATTGAGTAGACTGACCCCTACCACAACACAGATCTAACACCCTGCTTTCCGGGGTGATCTCTATCCCCTCTAAGGGCAGTTGACGAAACCGCCGTTCACCGCCCACACTGAGGGCAGCCATGCTGGAAATGGCGTCGTAAAGCCACTGATAGCGGTAACTCAAATCTCTCAAAATTGTAGCCATTGGTAGCAGCCGATTATGGCCCTCCATTTCAAGGAATAGTGAACATTAAACCATCTCTCATAATCTGCAACCCTAGGAGCCTCATATTTTGTCCGGCATATTCTAGACTAAATAAGTTTGATCACAAGAAGGATCGATCGCCATGCGACTGTCTCACATGCTATTTGTCACCCTGCGAGAAGAGCCAGCGGAAGCTGAGATCCCCAGCCACAAGCTATTGTTGCGGGCCGGATATATTCGACGGGTGGCCAGTGGGGTCTATGCTTACCTGCCCCTGATGTGGCGGGTTTTGCAAAAAGTGTCGCAGATTGTGCGCGAAGAAATGAATGCTACGGGGGCCCAGGAATGTTTGTTGCCCCAATTGCAACCCTCAGAACTGTGGCAGGAATCGGGACGGTGGGATACCTACACCAAGGCGGAAGGTATCATGTTTGCCCTCACCGATCGCCAGCAGCGCCAGATGGGGTTAGGCCCTACCCATGAAGAAGTGATTACGGCAGTTGCCCGGGATATGATTCGCTCCTACCGCCAATTGCCCCTCAATTTGTATCAGATTCAAACCAAGTTTCGCGATGAGATCCGGCCCCGGTTTGGTCTGATGCGAGGGCGAGAATTCATTATGAAGGATGCTTACTCCTTCCATGCCGATGAAGAGAGCCTAAAGCAGACCTACCAGGAAATGCATCGGGCCTATAGTAACATCCTGCGACGCAGTGGCCTGCAGTTCCGGGCGGTGGAGGCAGACTCCGGGGCGATCGGCGGCTCTGGGTCTCAGGAATTTATGGTGCTGGCGGCTGCGGGAGAAGACGAGATTCTCTATACGGAAGATGGTCAGTACGCTGCCAACGTGGAGAAAGCCCTATCTTTGCCACCAGATCTAGAGCCATCCCCCTTTAAAGCCTTTGAAACCCTGGAAACTCCCGGTACTGAAACGATTGAGCAACTCTGCCAGTACTTAAAGTGTTCAGCGACTAACGTGGTGAAGACTGTATTGTACCAGGCGATTTACGACAATGGCACGATGGTACCCCTCCTGGTTAGCATTCGGGGCGATCAGGATGTGAATGAGGTGAAATTGCAAAACGAGTTAACCAGACTGGCCGATCGCTACGGGGCTACAACCGTTTTGTCCTTAACCGTACCCGATGGGGAAGCTCAGAAGAAATGGGCCGCTAAGCCCCTCCCCTTGGGCTACATAGCTCCTAACCTGTCAGATGACTATATTGTCAAGCAGAAGGGGATTGCGTCCCAGTTTTTACGACTGGTGGATGCCACCGCTACTAATTTGAAGCAGTTTGTCACTGGTGCCGACCAGTCTGGCTACCACGTAGTAGGTGCCAACTGGGGTCAGGAGTTTGCCCTGCCGGAGTTGAAGGTGGATGTGCGGAAAGCCAGGAAGGGCGATCGGGCGTTGCATGACCCGACTCAAACCTTTCAATCTGCCCGTGGCATTGAGATCGGTCACATCTTTCAATTGGGTATTAAGTATTCTAAGGCGATGGGTGCCACTTACACCAACGAGCAAGGGGAAGAGTTACCCCTGGTAATGGGCTGTTATGGGGTAGGGGTTTCCCGACTAGCCCAGGCTGCCGTAGAGCAATCCTACGACCAAGATGGCATTATCTGGCCGGTGGCGATCGCCCCCTACCAGGCAATCGTGGTGATTCCTGATGTGAATAAGGCAGACCAGGTAGAGGCTGCTGAAAAGTTATATCAAGAGTTGAATCAAGCTGGGATTGAAACCCTACTGGACGATCGCAATGAGCGGGCTGGGGTTAAATTCAAAGATGCAGATTTGATTGGCATCCCTTACCGCATTGTCACGGGTAAAGCCCTGGCCAAGGGCAAAGTGGAAGTGGTGCAACGGGCAACTAAAGCAGCTCAGGAGATGGCCCTGGCAGAGGTGGTTTCTACCCTAAAGCAATGGATTGCCCAAGCTGTGGAGTGACAGCCGCCAGTCACCGCCCCTAACAAGAATTTTTTCCACGATTACTTGTTGTTGGGTATTCGTTAACATTTCAATCTGCTGAATCTGCT
>JBJTUO010000127.1:0-9483 GCA_046080785.1 Leptolyngbyaceae cyanobacterium
GGCAGATCCACTGCTGCCCCAACTGCTCGAGGAATTAAGCGGCGACTACCTCCCGGCGCTTGCTAACTTTGCTTAGAGCGGTTTTGAAAGCGTCAGGATTAAACCGATTGGGCCGCTGACCAGGTGAACAATGAAACACGGCGTCTTCAGCCAGTGACTCGATTGAAGATTCGATCCACCCGACCAGCGCCTGCTGTACCTGCTCTGGTGTATAATCATTGCCCTGCTCAGACAGCGATCGTTGTATCTGAGAAGCAGAAGCTTGAACCAACTCGGTCAAGTATTCAGCGTCGTAATACAGTTGCATAATGAAGTAACTCCGTTGTGAGTAATGGGCAGGTTGTTGCTTCCCGGCGCTCCTGCCTTTTGATTTGTTTGGAATCGCGATTAGATACACCCACGGAACTGAGCCAACTTTGGGTTTCCCTTCCCTAACCGGGTGCCTCGGCTTCCCTGTGGGCCTGCCTTATCGGTATGGTCGCGCTACTTACGTTCCGCTCACTCCGCTTTCTACCTCCCGGACTGGTGACCAGGCATCGGCGCGTTAAGCGGGGAATCTGCATCCGGGGCTTTACCTGGCCTGATGGCCTTGTGCTCTACCCGTTTCGTATCCCACCTGTATCTATACTACCATTTTGTTAGTAGTAATGCCAATATATCACTAATAAAAATATTTGCTACTATGTTTGTAGTAGTATTGAGGCTATGCCAATGAGAAACAAGGTCAAGGCATTTCTTGAGTCAAGGGGCTTAACTGCCTACCAGTTCATTAAAGAGACTGGTATAGCTCCTGCTACGGGTTACAAGCTCGCTAAAGACCCCGACCACCTGCCAGGGATTCGGGTATTAGAAGCTATCTGTGATAAGTACCAGGTACAACCAAACGAAATCATCGAATGGACGGAGGAAGCTAAAGTCTGACGAACAACCCCACTGACTCTACCCCCGATTTATCCTGCCAATCTTCACCACCGGAGGAGGAACCCGATATAGATCGGGACTACATGGACGAACTAGAAGCACTCGAAGACCAGGCGGGTGGGGCATTTTCTATGCCCAGACAGGAGTGGGGCATTCCGCCCTGTGTTTAAAAGATCAAAGTTTTTCCAGTGCCACTTTGCGTAAAGTTCGTTTTGGCTAAACCATGGGCACACTAAGACCGTAGCCTAATGACGATTTCAGGCATACAAAAGCCCCGCAGTGGTAGATGGGCCGGGGCTTTTTATTGGCTGCTGCGTTGGAGACAAAGCTATTACTGCCCTCTTTCCCGTAGTAACCAACGGGCCAGGGCGTTAATTGGGCCGTCGTTCTGGGTTGGGATCTGGTCGTAGGGTGGCTGCCCCGTCACTTGTTGTTGATAGCGAGGCTGCTGGTATGGGTTTTGCTGGTGGGCCGCGATCGCCTGGTTCAAGACATTTAGCAAGGTGGGTGAGAACTGAGTTGCAATTCTCAACTTCAACAAGGTTTCAGTGTCTTGATCGTCTAGTTGGGAATAGCTCAATTGGTACTCGCAAATACCTAAGATTTCTTCCGCCCAACTGTCGGGGAAGCCTCCCCTAAGCTCTCGCCTAATTTGGACAAATAGCGGGTTCTGATTGCTAAACATTGCTAGTAGGAACTCCTGCATTAATAGAGGAAAGAATTGCAGTAGATGCGGTGTTGGCATCCGCTGTAGGCACTGTAGACGCCTACAGTTAGGGGGCTTACCCTGTAGACGCTGTAGACGCCCATCCAGCAATGTTTTTAAATGTCTGCCTACAGTGCCTACAGAAATCAGCTATGCCATAAATTCAAGCCGATCGCCCTCCCCTCTGCATCTGCCAACACCCATGCTTTCAATACTCCGAAATACCTCCCTGATGTCGTCGGGAGAGTGATCTACAAAAGCACGAATATTCTGTTTAACCATACGAGCGGTTATCCATCCATTCTTCCTACTGAAATCAACGATTTTCTGTAGGTGTGCTGGCAGAATTACGATCGCGTCTCCATTACCTGAATTGTTGTCCTCAGCCTGCCAACAATCCTTAAGAAAGTTGACGACTTGAGAGCGAAAATCAGACTGAGTAACGCTCGGTTTTGGTTGAGGTTTGGGCGTGTCCAGGGCTGGCTGTTCTTTCCCGAAACTGATCGGAGTTTGGGTAAGTGTCCAGGGTGTAAAGTCGGTCAACTTGAGATCGACTCTTGGCAGCTCCACATCGAGCCAGTCTGGATGCCCTGGTAACTTCAGCTTCCCTTTGCCACTCGATACAGGCTTGCGGCTCTGTGGGTGGATGGTGGGGATTAGCTCCAACTCCAGCAATGAGGCATCCCGTAAAGCGGCTAACCCTTTAGCATCTCCCAGACACGCCATTGTCCTGTTGTGGGCAACGAATAGCGGTGGCATCAGGATCTTGCGGCTATCACTCCAGGACGCTTTTACAAAGTTAGGAGACAAGCTGCCGGGAATGCGATCGGCCCAATTGGTCATCTCCTCACAGATAACGCTAACCACATCGCCCTGTTGCCTCATGGACTGCTGCCACTCTTCTTCTGATAGGCCGGATTTGTTGAACGCCTGGTATCGGCGGGTGATTTCGGCTATGTACCATTCCAGGAATTCAGCGATCGCTTTGTAGTCCATGCCTGCACCAATATGCTGAATCCCTTTCCATTCGTGGGATGCAGCATGAGGATCGAGGGCTACAACCTTCTGCCCTGCCTGCGCTTTGAGCATGGCGATATAGCGGGCCGTCCAGGATTTACCAGCACCCATGCCGCCAAACATCAGGGCCGGATATTCTAGGAAATTTTGCAGGTAAGCAGTGGGGTTGTGTTGCTCGACGGGTGCAACGGTCGGACCGGTCGCGGAGAATTTTTGCTCCGGTGCCTGGGCGTATTGCATCGGCTGTTGGGGCTGCATAGGCTGCTGTAGTTGGGGCTGTGCCTGCGTCGGTGGTACTTCCTGGTAGTCAGCATCCAGATAGGGCGCGATTTTGGGAAAGTGCTTCTCTGCTGCTTCGATCTGGGCTACTTGTTCGTAGCCTTGCAATTCAGCAGCCTGCCGGATCATTTGCAGTCGCTGTTGCTGAGCAAACCACAGACGATAGTGGTGTTTGTATTCCTGCCGATCGCCTTCCTTCTTCCATGCCAGAAACAGCATTCCCGCACCCATCAGGGAGAGTGGTAGTTTCCGGGCGCTGGCTGGGTAATCCAGGGTTAAGCCTCCCCACTTCGTTTGCTCATCGGCGTGTAAATAGCCAGGGATGGATAGTGCAGTGCAAAACATGCCTGCACCAATTAATCCAAGGATCTTGAACAAAAACGGATCTCGACTAGCGTTGTAAACCATCGATCGCCTCCTGTGCTCGTTGAGCAGTTCTCTGGGCCTGGTGGGTGATTCCGTCAAGGTTTCCGGCTAAGGCTCCGGCTGCAATGACCAGGGCGATCGCCAATGGGGTTACTCGTCGGCTGAGTCGGGCTGCAAGTCCTAACCCAACCAGGGCGGCAATGATGCCAATTCCATAGAAGGGCATCATTGCTGGCATCATCCGAACGAAAAAGGTAAGGGCCGTCATCCCAGTTCCGGCTAACCCATAGGTACAGATAGCTTCTAGAGGTGTTTCTGGCTCGTGTTGCGGCTCTGGGTGGTGATACAGGTCGATGTGGCCGTAGTCGTCATTAAACATGGGTCAGCCCTCCCTATAAACCAAGAAAGCGGGCAACTCGGCCCATAGCTCCACCAGGTTTCCCGGCGCTGCCATAGGTCAGCAGCTCTACCCGTTGCTGTTCTGCCTGCCGAATTTCGTCCTGCCGCTTCATATCTGCGATCGCGTTGGGCACTTTCTGCTCAATTTGCTTGGCCCGGTTTTGGTGCTTCAGTTGGATCATGCGAATAGCCGAATTGAAATCCAACTTGTTTAAGTCCAGTTCTGAGCGGGTTTCAGCGTCTTGCTTGGCGGCTCCATGCCCTGCTTTCTGGTTCATTAGTTGCCAGTGCTTGTCGTAGCCACGGCTAAGTAACCAGGCATCCAGGATGTTTTTATCAATGGCTTTTGCACCTTTCTCGGTCTGCTTCAGCACCCGTTGCACAAAGGCTTCATACTCCATTTGCCCCTCGATCAGCTCAGTGAAGTGCTTTTCAAGGATCGGTAACAGTTTGCGTAGTCGCTTCATGGCGATCGCCCGATCGGCAAACTGGGACAAATCCCCATCACTCATCTCGGTTAGTCGAGTCAGGTCAATGCCAAAGTAGCGACCGGCGCGATCGACCAGGGTTTTCGCGTGGGGCAAACTGTGAGATTGGATGGCTTTAGGGTTGTGTCCATAGCCTTTGGATTGCGGCATTCCAGCCATAGTTAGTCCTCTCCTTCGGTTTCTTCAATGTCGATTAGTGGGTATCGCTCCAGTAGTTCAAAGGAGTACTGAAGCTTTGCCCTGGACTGTTCGTTATTGCTCGTAATACTGATGGTGCCGGGGGTGCGAGTCACGGTATAGGAGTCTCCAAGATCGTTAGAGACAACCTTTGACTCGCCTTCCTCCAGGAATTGAGCGGCTGAGACTAGCAGGAATGGCAGCATCACTGACACTCCTTCCGCTCAGATGACCAAAACAGAAAAGATGACCGGGTGGTATCACAGACTGGCGATCGGGGAATTACAACCGTCTCCCGACCTCGGTTGCCTGCCGTAAAACCCAACACATAGCCACCAATGCCAATTAGAGCAATAACCCCTAAGCCAACTAAGGCATAGGGTAGCCAGTCTCGTTGTTGGGCCTGGTGAGTCTGGCTAGTCGCCGGAGTGATAGTGGTAACAGGTGAGGAGCGGGTGATGACTTGCTGTTGAAGTAATGGCGCGATCGCCTCTTCTAACGGGGTAAATTTGGTCGATGAGCCTTCTTTCAGAACGATATAGGGCTTACCTTGAGGATCAGACCAAATGGTGAGGTTAGAGGACTGGTTATCCATTGCGCGGGCCTCCGTTGATGAACTGCGATGCAATCCAGCCAAACTGCCCACGGTAGCCAACTTCAACCCATACCACACCATCTTGATTAACCACTCTCCCGGTTAGCTGTACCAGGTCGCCAGTGGTGACGCTGCCCACGATCGGGCTGTTAATGCTTGGGCCGCTGCGGAAGTTGGCCGCACAACCGGGGCAGTTAACCTGAGCAACCTGATACCGGGTTACATCTTGCATCGGCTGCGTTGGTTGGCTGGGTTGTGCGGTTGTAGTAGGGCTTGGGGTCGGGTTCAATAGGGCTTGCTGGCTTCCTGGTGTCGTCGGTTGGGGTTGGGGTGTCGCCTGGGCCGTAGGAGTTGGATCGGTAGTAGGCTGCTCCGGCGCTGGCTTACTGCCTCTCGCAGTCATAATCCCAAGAAAAACAGCTAAACCAATTCCGATAACGCCAATGAGCAAGAACATGTCGCCTCTGCCACTTTTGGCGGGCTGCTCCGGGGGGGCGATCGCTAGTTTTGAATTTGCAAGCATTTCGGATAGTGCTTGCTGTTGAGCTTCGTCTTGTAGCATGGTGGTAATCCTTTGTGAAGGGGACTAGACCGGGTAGGAAGTATCAGTTTCTCCCGGTCGCTTGCTATTGGGGGTTTTGAACTAGAACCGCGTCATTCAGTGCTGGGTTAGCTGGCATCGGGGCGGGCTGCTCCGGCGCTGGCTTCACCGCTTCCTGGGTAGGGGCTTCACCAATAGGGAAGAATGGGGCAACGATCGGGGCCAGTACGATGCCTGCAATAATTCCCCATCCAAATTGAGCAATGAATTTCATGGGTTTAGCCTCGTTTGTACGCGAATGGTGATTACTTGCAGAACTTTGCTACTTCCCTTGAGTACGCCCGAATCCCCGCGATGCTTCCTTGCGGAGATCTGATTTCCCATTCGAGGGCGCTGGAGGCAGATCTACAGTCGGGTGGGATCTGCTTGATGATTCGGGTTTGAGCGATGACTCTGGGCTGCTCTGCTCTGGCTGGTTCTGTGGTTCTGGCGATCCAACCAAAACGGGCTGCTGCTCCAAGGAAGGTTCCAGCAACGCCGATCGCTGCAATCGTTGCAAAGAAGCTTGATATTGCCGCTCTGCGTCTGAGATAGGGGGTAAATCCACTGATGGAATCAAGACGAAAGGGGATCGGGCTTGCCGTGCCTCCAACTCGTCAAGCGCCTTGATACAGACAGTTTCAAAGAATCGGTCTGGGTCTACAGCATTCGCCAATCGCTTGCCCAGGTGGGTAGAAGCTAACTCCTTCTGTTCGTTAATAGTCTCAATCACCTTTGCCACTTCTCCAAACTGAGAGCGGAGTGTGGATGCAGCAGTTTGAGATAGGGCAGTAGACGCTGATTGTTCAACACGTTGAGACTGGCCGCGATCGGTGGGCTGGGGCTGGGGTTGCTCTGGCTTCAGTAGCTGATCTTGGATTTGCAGCAGTTGCTCTGGGTTGTAGTCGTAACCATCCTCGACAGGCAGATTCACAGCAGCGATCGCTGCCCGGATCTGAGCGTCAGTGGTATTTTTATGGCCTGCCTCAATAAAGGCTCTACGGATTTGTGCACGGTTCATGGGTTTACACCTCTGGTAAGTTTGCGGTTTTGCCACCTTGCGAGTAATGGACACAGACAGTGGACAGGCGTTTTAAGTCCTCATCCGAGTACCTCCACTTGGGGGTGATGCCTAACTCACCCAACCATCGGTAGAAGGTGGGAACACTGATCGGCCTGCACTTAAATTTGGCCCGAAGTCTCGACAGTATGAGAATCGCCTCGTCTCTGCTGTAGTCCACTACTGGTATGGCTTCAATCGTTCTCATGGCTTCTCATGTGAATTGCATAAGAATCTCATCTATGCTTGAAATGCATGTTAGCATAATTTGCATAGTTGGCATACCCAAATTGATCAAAATATGCTGTTTAGGTAAAAACGGCACATAATAAAGCCATTGGTTTGGGTGGGCTTAAATGTGAGTACCAGCGAGGATAAAACAGTGAGTTTGCGAGTCTTTATGCCTGAAGATGTGCGGGCAAAATTCAAATCTGTCTGTGCTCTGGAAAATGTCTCAATGTCTGAAAAGGCGGTTGAGCTAATCCAGGAATGGTTGCAAGAGAAAGCACAACCCACCAAAGGTAAGTGAGGCGATCGCTATGACACAAGCAGCACGAGAAAGGATGACCTTTCAGGAGTACGCCAGTCTGGATGCTGAGGACTGGGTACGGTTGGGATTGCCGGAAGGACGGTGTGAGTTTTGGGATGGGGAGTTGATTGAAGTGCCGTCAGAGTCGGAGCCAAACGATTTTATAGCCCGTTACCTCCTGTTCATGCTTGCCAGCAAGGGAGTTATCCCCTTAGAACTAATCGCCATCCATACGTGTGAAATCGAGGTTCCCGGTAGGCCACGTACCCGCTATCCCGATTTGGTGATTCTACGAGAGGAACACTTGGGCTTGACTCAGAGAAGGCTGCTAATTACCTTGACAATGCCTGCCCCCCGTCTGGTAGCAGAAGTAGTCAGCCCTGGCAATGAGAACCGTAGAAGGGATTACGAAGCCAAGCGGAGGCAGTACCAGGATCGGGGCATCCCTGAGTATTGGCTACTCGATCGCGACTCTGAAACGATCGAGGTTTTGCAACTTAAAGACGGTCAATACAACCTGTTTCGCCGTTTCCAGGGAGATCAACAGGTGCAGTCTCCCACATTCCCCAGTCTGGGCTTCACAGCGGAGCAGGTATTTTCGAGAGGTATCAACGGTTGAAACACCTTCAAAAATAACAGAGAAACCCTATATATGGTGCTAAAAATAATTATTGGGTTGCACTACCCATAGTGTCGTGCAAACTTCTCGTTGAAGATGCCTATTGGAAGAAGGTTGTAGGGTAGAACGTTATGTCCAACGAAGATCCATCAAGAGAGATGCCAGAAAAAGTTCAGATTCAGCTATTGCAGACACTGGAGGGGTTGCCTCCGGTCTCTGCAATCGGGAAAGTTCCAACTAGTACCCTGACGACGATTCATGATCACTTTCAGGATTTAAGAGTCATGCTGTCAGCCTACTTCTCAGGCAGCGAAGACCCGATCCAGGGATCTAGGCCCGTCACCGTGTCCAGGCTCCTACGTGAAGATCTAGACTTCTACCTAAAAACCTATAACTTCCTATGGTTCTGTTGGAGAGAGATAAAGGCTGAACTACGAAACCAGGAAATCGAATGCTCAAGCCCTGGTGACGCACTTGCGGCAATATTGCAATGGGAGTGCGAATCTCAGCTCGAAGCCTCACGGCACAACATCTCGATTCGAGAAGCGAAAGCCATCTTAGGCGGCATTTCCAAGGGGTCTTCTCGGTCTGGAACCGCCAAGAAACGGCAGGAAAGGACAAATCAGTATCGACAAGAAGTATTTGACCGGGTAAACGGGGCCGAACTGTTCCTAAAGGTCTGCAAGCAAGGCGTCAAGAAGCAATTGAGAGGGAATTCAATGGCCCGATCGCGGTTGCTAGAGTTTGAGGCGGCTGAAAAACAGCGATTCAAGAACAGGAAGCAGCAGCTTGTCGGGGTGAAGGGATCTAAATTTGGCTAACTATTTTGGATCAAAAAAGGCCAAAAATCGGCCTCAAATCCCCTCCCAGTAAAAGTTTAGGTTGTATCGTAAGGAGACTTTTCAAGAGAAAAATTTTTTCATAAGATCGGCAGTACTACTAGATCAATCCATAAAGGCTGCACAAGCTAAGCGGGCAGCAGCCCGCAAGGCACCAAAACCTTTACGGGCCAGCGATCATGGTTGCGATCTGAACCTTAAAAGACTAGAACCGCTCCCCTGGTTTGGCCTCCGGTAGGAACGGTTCACTGAAACGGCGCAAGGACGCCGGAATATTTCTATGTCCAAAATTCTAACACTGCGGGATCCAATCCTGCAACATTTTTGCATTGCGAAAAATTCATCCTGCCACCATTCCAGAGTTAACCAGTCGAAAGACTCACTAGACGGCACCCCGATCTCGCGATGTCTGGACTGTGGGCGGGTAGTCGCTCATGGGTTGCCCATCAGCCAGATCAAAGCTTTTGTTAGAGGATGTGCGAGATGATCGACTCCCTCTCGACAGGCTTTATCCTCTCCTCCAAAAAGTCTCCCTGTCGCCTTTGCGGGGATCTCAAGGGCAAGTGCCGAGACTCTGAACAGATCATCCTGTGCATGGAACTGTCAGGCGGTCGTAAGGGCGATCGCACTGCTGCCAGTGATGGCAGTTTGTTCGAGTATCGCAAGCTGTCGAGTAATGGCTTGTGGGGCGTTTGGTCGGAGGTAACAGCCGGTGCCAGTGGCCAGGAATTTGACCGGGCTGAATGGCAAGCCAGGAAAGCAGCAGAAGCAGAAGCACGACGGCGGGAACTAGCGGCGGCAATGCCAGCCAGTGAGCGAGATGCTTGGTATCAGCAGTTCTTTAATGGCCTATCACTGAATGATGACGATCTGGCGCTCCTGCATAGCAAGGGGCTGACCGACTCCCA
>JBJTUO010000128.1:0-13004 GCA_046080785.1 Leptolyngbyaceae cyanobacterium
AAATTTTTTACAGCAATGTTCAATTATTGGCATTGCTGATTTCAGGGAGCAAAAAATGCAGGGTGATCGAAACCTCATTGCAATCATCCTGCTTTTGAGCGACCTCCTTTACTGATCTTTAAAGGAGGTGCATTGCTCACCTAACAAAGATTTCACCGTACTGCATCTGCTTGAGGCATGCGATATTTAAATCTACGTTTCAGCGAATTGATTGGATCTTCAATAAAATGCCAGGACAATATTGCAATACATGTTGTTGGAATTATTTGAATAATGAAAAGATACCTCGCGGGTATATTGAATCCATAGGTACTGAGGTGGGGGATAAGTAGATAGAAAATTGGAAAATGATACAAATACAATCCATAACTGATTTTAGCGATATATAGCAAGGGGGGTACACAAAGGACTATGTTTAACAAGGGGATCCACCCAGAAATAATTATCAAAACGAAAACTCCAACAAGAGGAGCTAGTAAAACTCCAAATAAAAAATCAGGACGACCGGATACCCAAATAGGAGTTAAGGAAGTCAATTTAGTTATGGACAAGTAGCTGCCAATCATTAGAATAGGTAACAAAAGAGAAGCCAGTCGGAATTGCGATTGGTTTTTATAAAAAAAGTCAGTTCTAATTAGTGCGGCTAAAAAGGCACCCATACAGAGCTGATCCATGCCTGAAATATTCAGCGGAATCGGAACGTTCGTAAGAACGTTCAATGCCCTCAAAACAATGCTTATTACGATTAAAAGTGGGCAAACAAGTAAAATGCCCTTTAGTCTCAATGTTTTTACGATAAGCGGCCACAAAAAATAAAATTGAGTTTCGATAGCAAGCGTCCAAGTATGGTTGAAAGCTCCTTTAACAAAACTACCTGAACCGTAGATATTTTGTAAATAAAAAGCATAGACAGGAAATAACTCATTTCCTTTTTCGGGGTGCCAGAGGACATGAGGGATATACATCACCAAAAGAAACAAATAATAGATGGGCAATATTCTGAGCCCTCGACGGATATAAAAAGCAGAATAGTAATTTTCTGCCTCTAGAGAATCCAGTAAAATACCCGTCACCAAAAAGCCAGAAAGGACGAAAAAAATTGGTACACCAATCCAGCCATATCGCCCAATAATTGGAATGTATGAATGAAACATTAGGACTGCGATCGCTGCAATTGCCCTTAACCCATCTAGTTCTTTTATGTGGTGTTTTTTAAGTTTATTAACCATGATCAATTGTTTTAATAATACGGATTACAAACAATTTGACGCAGGGGAATATCATCTCAATTGAATAGACCAACCTGGCGTAGAGTAAGACATTTTGTGGAGCAGAAATCAGAATTTAGGATTCAGGATTTAGCAATTTATTGAATAACTCCTGAACCCTTTACATATGAGTTTGCCTCAGTTTATGTGGATATTCCAAGGATGCGATTGTAAATCACAATTAATTTACGATAGTTGATCTCAGCAGTATATTTCTCTTCATATTCAGCTCTGGCCGCTTGACGCATGCCGGCAATTTCTTGAGGGTGAGCAACTGCCCATTCTACTTGAGCTAACAAATCTGTGGAACTGCCAGCTTCAAAATGAAGCCCCGTAACACCATGTCTGATTAAGCTACTCATCGCACCCAGGTTAGAGGCAATTATGGGGGTTCCGACCGCAAAAGATTCAACGATGGTACGGGGTAATCCCTCATACCATTGGGAAGGAAACACTAAAAAAGTTGCGTCTTTCATTAGAGCATAAATGGTTTGCAATGGCTGTTTACCCAGCCATTCCACATCAGGAACTTCGTTAACTGTTGCCCCAACTTCAGATGCTAATGGCCCATCTCCAACAATTTTGAGGGGTATACGACTTTCTTTCATTTGTTTCCAAGCCGACAGTAATGTAGCAATCCCTTTTTCAGGAGAAAGCCGTCCTACAAACAGGGCATAACCGCCCTGACCCTGACCAACCCCAGGATCAGGATCAACAAAATTAGGCTTGATTACAATTTTGTCAGGTGGAATCCCTGCTTGAATGAACTTATCACGGGCAAATTCAGTTAAGTTTGCAACGTAGACATCTACCATATTTACCCAGGTGTGTAGCAGACGATGAGTCGTTAACATTGCCGCAACGACACTACTGGCGGCCCGGTTGTTTTGGTAGCAGCCATGTACAGTTCCTGGCCATGGCAATACTTTGCCCAGGCAGTCTTCGCAGACATTCCCATTTCGTAGAAATAAAGCATTGGGGCAGAGTAGACGGTAATTATTGAGAGTTTGCACTACCGGGATGCCTGCAGCTTTTACTGCATAGTAAGCAGCAGGGGAAACTAAGGGGAAAGTATTGTGGAAATGGACAATATCAGGCTTTATTTGCGCTGCCAGAGATCGAAGTTCTTGATAGACTTGATGATTCCAGAGTGTGTCTTTAGCAACTGACCATGAACTCATTGTTTTAATCTGGTCATTATGTAGGGTGTAGCGATAAACATTATGACCATGAGACTCTAGCAAGTCTGTTTCGGCGGTGAAAATTACATCTTCACCACCGAATTGTTGATAGTAGTTGTGGACGGCAAGGATTTGCACCGGCTGTTTAGGTTTAGGGTTTACTATAGGGTATTAATTTAAGCTGGGATAGCAACACTCGCAAAGAATTCAGCAGCCAGAAGCCGAAAGTTTGTTTAAAACCTGTTCATAGGTTTGATGAATAATTTGCGCTTTAGCCTCCCACGTATACTGGTTCTTAACTCTTTTCTGCCCTGCTTGCCCCATTTTCTCCCTTAAGTTTGGATCGTAAGCCAGTTGCTGCATTGCTTTGGCAACTCCCTCCACACTCTGTTCCGGTGAAATCGCAGGAATCTTAAAGCCCGTTTCCGCTGTCACCTGTTCCGCTGGCCCGCCAAGATCCAGGCAGATGACTGGACATCCCGCCGCCATTGCTTCTAGACAGACCCAGCCACCAGAATCATGTAAACTTGGATGCACCAGGGCTAAACACTGATTTAACTTGTCCAATGCCTGGTCACGGGGTAGCTTGCTCCAGAACTTAATTTGATGATCAACGCCCAATTCTTCAGCCAGTCTTTGCAGTCGTTCTCGTTCAGGCCCATCCCCTAAAATCCAGTACTCGGCATCGTCAAGTTTAGCTTGTGCAAAGGCACGGATTCCAATATGTAAGCCCTTCCAATGTAACAGCCGTGCCATGCTAATAAAGCGGGCAGGAGAGCAATTAAATGATGTAGATTCTGTTAATTGAGATATTTCTGTCTCTAATATCCCTGATTCAGCCAGTATTTGCACTTCCTTACCTACTGCTAAATCCTGGAGTCGGTTAGCAGTGTCCTGGGTCGTAGCCCAAATAAAACAGCTTTTACGAGCAGTCAATCTAACAAAAGGGTCATGCTCACCTATCCAGCGAACCAGGCTGCGAGCTATTTCATAAGATTTGCCACGGAAACTAAAATCGCTCCAGAATATCTCTGGTGCCGACTCACCTCCCCCGACAGGCCCCCAAATCAATGGAATCGGTAACAAAGCAAGAAAACTCGGATGGCAATACTTGACGTAGCTTACATGATGAACTAAGTCAAAGCCAATAGTTTGATGGAGAGAACGGGCCACAAAATAGGCCCAAATTTGCCAGAGATAGTAATGTAAATGAGCGTCCCAATGAGGGCGCTTCCCTTCTTGTGACCAATCATAAACCCATCCAAAAGGATCAAGGTAAACAAAATGCAAGTTTGGAATTGGATTACGAGTCAACTCTGCTTCAATAGCTGCTTGGTAACACTGGGAAGTAAATACCCAAACTGTATGGTACTGGGCGATCGCTTTAGCATTATTCCAACCAATTGCCGGTTCTGAGCCGCGATTTGGCTCACAGGCATAGGCTGATAAAAGAACTTTCATACACAATCTAATGTAGTGAAAATTATCCTGACAAATTAAGCGGGAGAGCACTAGATAATTTATAACTTTTCCGCAATTTAAACGTCTAGGTTCGCGATGCTCGTTTTACTAGTAGTTGAAAAATTGTGTCTAAGCATGAAGAATCGTTGTGAGTTCTCTGACCCTCACATTTTTTTTTACAATTGATGTGTATAGTCTCTCCGTTTTTATTCTTCTTATGCTGGACTGAATCTCAAAACGCCGGAATTCTGCAAGTTAATTGGTATGTAAGGAGTTCAGGAGTTAGACCTCGATGGAAGCATTCGCCTGAACGGATCGCTATGGATCACATTTCTTCACAATTGGTTGATACTTCTACAATCTTTTTATACTTCCCATAATGGTTTGTATTGGGTTATCGCCAATGCTCCGCTCAACCTACTACGTTAAAACTATATTTGGGTATCCGTTCAAAGCGGGACAGACCAGTCCCCACGAAAGTGGAGATATGAGGATACAAAAAGGAATTCAGTTCCTCTTTGTCCCTCGTTGCGGTGGTAGCCCTATACTTTTCACCAAGGCAGATTATTTCCCATGCATCATACCCTTGACCAATTACGCCGTAGCGAACTGGCGGGTATCCGGCGTCTCAACCTGGCTTCTAATCTGACCGAGTTTCCGGTAGAAATTTTTGACCTGGCTGATTCTCTGGAAACCCTAGATCTTTCTAATAACCAGCTCAGTCACTTACCAGATGATCTGCCTCGGCTACACAGGTTGCAAAGACTGTTTGTCAGTAACAATAACTTTGAAATTGTTCCGGATGTCTTAAGTCAGTGCCCTCAACTTTCTATGATTGCCTTTAAAGGTAATCGGCTTAATACTCTGCCAGAAAATGCCCTGCCACCGAGAACCCGCTGGTTGATTTTGACTGATAACCGTCTGGAGTCTCTCCCCTCCTCCATTGGATCTCTCTCCCATCTGCAAAAGCTATCCTTAGCTGGCAACCAGTTGCGATCATTGCCCCAGCAACTGGCCAATTGCAACCAGCTAGAATTTATCCGTTTGGCCGCTAATCAATTGCACGAGTTACCCACCTGGCTGCTATCCTTACCTCGACTGACTTGGTTGGGCTATGCGGGCAACCCGTTCTGTGACGGATGGAGTGAGCAAATTAGTCCCCAAACGCCACTCCCTTATATTGATTGGCATCAACTGGTATTGAGTGATGTGCTGGGACAGGGAGCCTCAGGCGTTATTTCTAGGGGAATCTGGAAAACGAAGGGGGGGGAAGTTGAAGTTGCCGTTAAAATTTTTAAGGGAGAGGTTACCAGCGATGGCTATCCCGTCGATGAGGTACAAGCCTGTCTGGCCGCCGGTAACCATGGAAATTTAATCAGCCCCTTAGGTCAGGTTAGCAACCATCCCGATCAAAAAACAGGGTTAGTGTTTCCCCTCGTGCCCGCCGACTATCAAAGTTTAGGGGATCCTCCCAGTTTAGAGAGTTGTACCCGAGATACCTATGTTTCCCAAACCTGCTTTTCTTTAGTAGCAGTGCTGCAGATCGCCACCGATATTGCTGCTGCTGTTACCCACTTACATCAGCGGGGAATCCTCCACGGCGATCTCTATGCCCACAATATCCTGACTAATCATCAAAATAGGGCTCTCTTGGGAGACTTTGGAGCGGCTTCCTTTTACCCTAAGTCTCTGGGTTCTCGCTTAGAAGCGACTGAAGTGAGGGCCTTTGGTTGCTTGTTAGAGGAACTTCTCGGTTACTGTCCAGAGTGGAATATCATGCCCTCCCATCCCCTGGGAACCAGCCTTGACCAACTTCGCCGAGAGTGCATGGAGGTAATGCCCGACCAGCGGCCCAGCTTTGAAGCAATTCTGAACCGTCTGCAAGGAGCCAGACAACCCCACTAGAATTAATTAGAACATTGCTGAAAAGACGGAAGTGGGAACGTCTGAGTCAGATTATTCACCGAAGGGGCAAACAGCACAACAAATATAATGGCCTAACTGAGGTTGTTTTTTATACGCAAATGCACAGAAGCAGCGTGGGAAGGGAGCCCCTCAGCAGTTGCCAGGGCATCGATCGCCTCAGCTACTGACTGCAGCGCAGAAGCTGAATATTGAATCAGGCTGGAATGTTTCATAAAGGTTTCAACTCCCAGGGGAGAAGCATAGCGGGCTGCCCCGGAGGTGGGGAGGGTATGGTTTGGCCCTGCCAAGTAATCGCCTACAGCTTCTGGCGTGTCGTGCCCCAGAAAGATGGCTCCAGCGTGGCGAATTTTATCTAATAAATTCCAGGGGTCGGCCAACTCCAACTCTAGGTGTTCAGGAGCAAAGTCATTAGAGAGTTCTGCGGCGTCTTCCAGGGATTCGACGACAACCACCAGACCATAATGGGCGATCGCTTTTTCGGTCAAAACTCGACGGGGGTGGTCAACCAGTTGGC
This sequence comes from Leptolyngbyaceae cyanobacterium, assembly GCA_046080785.1. GTDB lineage: Bacteria > Cyanobacteriota > Cyanobacteriia > Leptolyngbyales > Leptolyngbyaceae > JBJTUO01. Next base: position 6,351 of record JBJTUO010000128.1, read on the forward strand.
GATCGACTTCCTCCACAACTTTGCGGGCCAAAACCGAGTCGTCAGTGAGCAAAATGGCGGCAGCCATCTGGTCATGTTCTGCCTGAGCTAGCATATCCGCAGCTACGTAGGCGGGGTTCGCATGTTTATCGGCAATAATTAGCACTTCCGATGGCCCAGCCAGGGAGTCAATCCCCACAGTACCGTAAACCAGTTTCTTAGCCAACATCACATAGATGTTGCCAGGGCCAGAAATTACATCTACTTTAGGAATGGTTTCAGTTCCGTAGGCCAGGGCTGCGATCGCCTGGGCCCCACCTACCCGGTAGATTTCTTCTACTCCGGCTTCCTGCGCTGCCACCAAAACAGCCGGGTTAATTCCCTTCTCTGCTCCTGGTGGAGTGACCATAACAATCCGAGGTACACCCGCCACCCTGGCAGGAATCGCATTCATCAACACAGTACTGGGGTAGGCCGCCTGCCCTCCGGGAACGTAGAGACCGGCTCGGTCAACAGGGGTATAGCGTTTGCCTAGAACAACTTGATTGTCACCAAAATGCACCCAATTTTTGGGGACTCGCTGCCGATGAAAGGCTTCAATATTCTGACAGGCTAACCGAATCGCATCCAGTACTTGCTTAGATACCTGCTGGTAGGCCGCCTCTAACTCCGATCCTGTAACCCGCAGATCTTCAGGCTGCAAGGTGGTATGGTCAAACTCAGAGGTGTAATGGAGTACAGCCCGATCGCCCTGGCGCTTGACCGTTTGCAGAACCTCGCGAACCGTTGCCTCCTTGTGAATAACCTGATCATCATGGGTGCGATCGCAGATTCGTCGCAGTTCCGTTCGTGCCTCAGTCCGCTGAGTAATAATTCGCAACATGGAGTTAGGAATACCAGCCGTAAAAATTTACCCGGTCTATCAACAGAGCAGACTCAAGCCTGCTCATCCTTTTGTACCTGTTGTCTGTTACTCTAGCTTAACCTGTTTTTTTTGGGGGATTATTTAATCCGGCTTTAGAAATGCTATATTAATCTACCTGGTGATTCACACATTTTCCTGTGTGACTTTAATCAATTAGCTGTTGCGTTTTCGAGAGTTACCGTGGCCAACATCAAGTCCGCAATCAAGCGAGTTCAAATTGCTGAACGCAATCGCTTGCGAAATAAAAGCTATAAGTCCGCCGTCAAGACCCTGACCAAAAATTGTCTGGCTGCTGCCAGCCGCCATGCTGCTGATCCATCTCCTGAAGCCAAAGCTGTGGTCGAGCAGAGTTTAGCATCTGCCTACAGCAAAATCGATAAAGCTGTAAAGCGGGGCGTACTCCATCCCAATACCGGTGCTCGCAAAAAGTCTCGTTTGGCAAAGGCGTTGAAAAAAACTGCTTCTACTTAAGGTCAGTCACTTCGATGCAGCTTGTTGACACCCACGTTCACATTAATTTCGATAGCTTTCAAGCTGATCTGGATGCGGTAGCATCCCGTTGGCGAGAAGCTGGCGTTGTGCGATTGATTCATTCCTGCGTAGAACCATCAGAATTTTCTGAAATTCAGGCGATCGCTGATCGGTTCCCAGAGTTGTCCTTTGCGGTGGGGCTCCATCCTTTAGACGTAGGAAGTTATTGGCAAGATGGGACGGCTGAGCAAATTTTCACCCTGGCAACATCCGATCCACGGGTTGTGGCAATTGGCGAAACTGGCTTAGATTTCTACAAGGCCAGTAATCAGTCACAACAGATCACTGCATTTGAGGCTCAGTTAACGATTGCTCACCAGTTGGATAAACCTGTGATCGTTCACTGTCGAGATGCAGCAGTAACCATGGCGGAAGTACTCAATCAATTCTGGCAGCGGCAGGGAACTGTGCGGGGGGTAATGCATTGTTGGGGAGGGACTCCAGAAGAGACTCAATGGTTTTTGGATCTGGGTTTGTACATTAGTTTTAGTGGCACTGTTACCTTTAAGAACGCCCGGCAAATTCAAGCCTCAGTCCAAATTGTACCGGATGAGCGGATTTTGGTTGAGACTGATTGTCCATTCCTGGCCCCAGTGCCCAAGCGGGGAGAACGGCGTAATGAGCCAGCCTATGTGCGCTACGTGGCAGAGCAAGTGGCAGCTCTCAGGCACTGCTCCCTGGAGCAATTGGCCCGTCAGACTACCCAGAATGCTTGTCAGCTCTTTGGCTTGACCCTGCCTGCATCAGGAGTCCCTTAAATTTTCTTTCTCCTTGACTCTCCGAGCATTTTTCTGCTATTCAATGGCACAAATTTGCATCCCTGCGGCATAATAGATTAGGAGTCTTCAGTCTATAGATTATCAGTTTAATTGGTATGGCTGTCCATCCCCTTGTATCAAGATCTCCTGACTGGTTGTGCTTTAGCTAGTTTTTTTGATCAGGCCATAGTTTATATCCCCTCCGATGTTACAAATTTGAACAACTTGGAGACTTTACCTGTCCAGGCTAATTCAAATAGGTTGCTGATTTTCTTGGGTTCTTAATGTAGGATCCAAGTCTTTTGTATTGACTTAATCGTAAAAACTCTGTAGAATTTGGGATTCGCGCTGGGGCGTGGCCCTTTGAAGGAGACGCATGACTGAGCTGACCTCTTACACTACACCCGCTTTTACCCTGCCAGACCTGGTTGAAATTCAGCGGGAAAGTTTCCGCTGGTTTCTGGAAGAAGGTCTGGTCGAGGAATTAGACAGCTTCTCGCCTATTACAGACTATACCGGGAAGTTGGAGCTTCACTTTATCGGTAAAGACTTTAAATTAAAACGGCCCAAGTATGATGTGGATGAGGCTAAGCGGCGCGATAGTACTTACGCTGTGCAGATGTATGTGCCCACCCGCCTAATCAACAAAGAAACTGGCGAAATTAAGGAGCAGGAGGTGTTTATTGGTGACCTGCCCCTGATGACTGATCGGGGTACCTTCATCATTAACGGGGCCGAGCGAGTCATCGTCAATCAGATTGTGCGTAGCCCTGGTGTCTACTACAAGTCTGAAACGGATAAAAATGGTCGTCGCAGCTATAATGCTAGCCTGATTCCTAACCGGGGAGCCTGGCTCAAGTTTGAAACCGATAAAAACGATCTGGTGTGGGTGCGGATTGATAAGACGCGCAAACTGTCAGCGCAAGTCCTACTCAAAGCCCTAGGGCTGACCACCAACGAAATCTTAGACGCCCTGCGTCATCCTGAATATTTCCAGAAAACGATCGAAAAGGAAGGGGAGTTTGGCGAAGAAGACGCACTGATGGAGCTATACCGGAAACTTCGCCCTGGTGAGCCTCCCACTGTCTCTGGGGGGGCTCAGCTATTGGAGTCTCGCTTCTTTGACCCCAAACGCTACGACCTGGGTAAGGTGGGCCGTTATAAGCTCAATCGTAAACTGCGCTTGAACGTACCAGACAACGTGCGAGTGTTAACCCCTCAAGACATTCTGTCGGCAATCGATTATCTGATCAATCTAGAATTTGACATCGGTAGCATTGATGACATCGATCACCTGGGTAATCGGCGGGTACGATCGGTGGGTGAGTTACTACAAAATCAAGTGCGCGTTGGCTTAAACCGTTTGGAGCGGATTATTCGGGAACGGATGACGGTGTCTGACTCTGAGAATTTGACGCCCGCCTCCCTGGTGAATCCAAAGCCGCTGGTGGCCGCAATCAAAGAGTTCTTTGGCTCCTCCCAACTCTCCCAGTTCATGGATCAAACCAATCCACTGGCAGAGTTGACCCACAAGCGCCGTCTCAGTGCCCTTGGCCCTGGAGGTCTGACGCGAGAACGGGCTGGCTTTGCCGTGAGAGACATTCACCCCTCCCATTATGGCCGGATTTGTCCGATTGAAACGCCTGAAGGGCCTAATGCGGGTCTGATTGGTTCTCTAGCCACCCACGCCCGAGTTAATTCCTACGGCTTTATCGAAACTCCTTTCTACCGGGTTGAGAATGGCAAGGTAAGGAAGGATCAGGTTCCTCTTTATATGACCGCTGATGAGGAAGATGACCTGCGGGTCGCAGCGGGGGATGCACCTGTCGATGAAAATGGGTTGATTATTGGGGATGAAGTGCCGATTCGCTATCGACAAGAGTTTACCACTGCCCAACCAGATGAAATTGACTACGTAGCCGTATCTCCAGTCCAAATCATTTCCGTGGCCACTTCCTTGATTCCTTTTCTGGAACACGATGATGCCAACCGGGCCTTGATGGGTTCCAATATGCAACGGCAGGCCGTGCCGCTTTTGCGGCCAGAGCGTCCGTTGGTGGGTACCGGCTTAGAGACCCAGGCCGCCCGCGACTCCGGCATGGTGATCGTCAGTCGTACCAATGGGGAAGTCACCTTTGTTTCTGCCGACCTGATCCGGGTGCGGGATGATCAAGGCAAGGAGATTGAATACCAGCTTCAGAAGTATCACCGTTCTAACCAGGACACCTGCTTAAACCAACGACCTATTGTTTTCGTAGGCGATCGGGTCGTGGCGGGTGAGGTGTTGGCCGACGGCTCTGCCACAGAAAATGGGGAGTTAGCCCTGGGTCAGAATATTCTGGTAGCCTACATGCCATGGGAAGGCTATAACTACGAGGATGCCATTCTCATCAGCGAACGGCTGGTTTATAACGATGTCTATACGTCCATTCACATTGAGAAGTATGAAATTGAGGCCCGTCAAACCAAGCTTGGCCCAGAAGAAATTACCCGGGAAATTCCTAATGTGGGGGAAGATGCTCTACGTCAGTTAGATGAGACTGGGATCATTCGGATTGGAGCCTGGGTAGAAGCAAGCGATATTCTTGTAGGTAAGGTAACTCCAAAGGGAGAATCAGACCAGCCGCCAGAAGAAAAACTGTTGCGGGCTATCTTTGGTGAAAAGGCCAGAGACGTGCGGGATAACTCTTTGCGGGTGCCCAATGGTGAACGGGGTCGGGTTGTGGACGTGCGGGTGTTTACCCGTGAACAAGGGGATGAACTGCCTCCCGGTGCCAACATGGTTGTGCGCGTATACGTAGCTCAAAAACGGAAGATCCAGGTGGGCGACAAGATGGCCGGTCGTCACGGTAATAAGGGTATTATTTCTCGAATTTTGCCGATCGAAGACATGCCTTACCTCCCCGATGGCACGCCCGTTGATATCGTGCTCAACCCTCTGGGTGTGCCCTCTCGCATGAATGTTGGACAGGTTTATGAATGTCTGCTGGGCTGGGCGGCGCACAATCTGGGAGTTCGCTTTAAGGTGGTGCCTTTTGATGAAATGCATGGGGAAGAAAAATCCCGCCAGAGTGTGCATGGCAAATTGCAAGAAGCTCGTGATCGGGAAAGCAAAAACTGGCTCTATGACCCCGAAAATTCCGGTAAGATTCAGGTCTACGATGGCCGTACAGGCGACCCCTTTGATCGTCCGGTGACTGTGGGCATGGCCTACATGTTGAAACTGGTACACCTGGTAGATGACAAGATTCATGCCCGCTCAACTGGGCCCTACTCCCTGGTCACCCAACAGCCGTTGGGCGGTAAGGCGCAGCAGGGGGGCCAGCGATTTGGAGAAATGGAAGTGTGGGCGTTGGAAGCTTTTGGTGCCGCCTATACCCTGCAGGAGTTGCTGACGGTCAAGTCCGATGACATGCAGGGCCGGAATGAGGCGCTAAATGCGATCGTCAAGGGCAAAACCATTCCCCGTCCTGGGACACCAGAATCTTTCAAGGTCTTAATGCGGGAACTGCAATCCCTCTGTCTGGATGTGGCTGTGCATAAACTGGAAACCCGTGAAGATGGCACTAGCCGAGATATAGAAGTGGATCTGATGGCTGATGTCAGCAATCGTCGAGCTCCCTCCCGACCCACCTACGAATCAATCAGTCGGGATGAAATGGAAGATCTGGGCGAATAAGGATAAGTCAGAGCGATCGGGCTACTCGGGGGAGATATTACTCTGCTAGAGGGGGGCTCGACGCTGCCTCCATCCCTGTTTAAAACGAACACTAGAAGCGAAGGAAGACACGGACGATGCCGAAGTTAGAGCAGCGGTTTGATTACGTAAGGATTGGGCTGGCCTCTCCAGATCGGATCCGTCAATGGGGTGAGCGTACGCTGCCAAATGGTCAGGTCGTGGGCGAAGTTACCAAACCCGAAACTATTAATTACCGGACGCTCAAGCCAGAAATGGATGGGTTGTTTTGTGAGCGAATTTTTGGCCCTGCCAAGGACTGGGAATGTCATTGCGGTAAGTATAAGCGCGTACGGCACCGGGGTATCGTCTGTGAACGCTGCGGTGTGGAAGTGACTGAATCGCGAGTGCGTCGCCATCGCATGGGCTACATTAAGCTAGCTGCCCCTGTTGCCCATGTCTGGTATCTCAAAGGTATTCCTAGCTATATGGCAATTCTACTGGATATGCCCCTGCGGGATGTGGAGCAGATTGTTTACTTTAACGCCTACGTAGTTCTCAACCCTGGCAATGCGGAAAATCTGACCTATAAGCAACTACTGACTGAAGATCAGTGGATTGAAATCGAAGATGAACTCTACAGTGAAGATTCCCAGTTGTCTGGTGTGGAAGTAGGCATTGGGGCAGAAGCGTTACAGCAGCTGCTGCAAGACATTAAAATGGAGGAAGAGGCTGAAGGTCTGCGGGAAGAAATCGCCACGGCAAAGGGGCAGAAGCGGGCCAAA
>JBJTUO010000129.1:0-2723 GCA_046080785.1 Leptolyngbyaceae cyanobacterium
TTGAGATCAAACCAAAAATATGGCCCTTAAGCATCCACTGCTTTCCTTGCGCTCTGCTGAACCTGTAGAGACCGATTTAATGCAGTTAGAAGCAAAAAATTTCCAGACCTGCTCCCAATGGTGCCAGTTGTTTGAAATCGAAGTGCAGCACTACAGCACACTGACTAAACGCAAGTTTCAACTTTTTCAAGCAGCTTTCCCGCTGTTTCAAGACTTTTGTCAGCAACAGTTTGGGGAGATGACAACTACCCATCTAGAGACCCTGTGGCAGTTTTGGTTACCGATGGCTTTATGGTTGGCCGATCGGCGCAGAACTCTCGATCGCCCCTGGATTCAGGGAATTTTGGGAGGCCAGGGAACGGGAAAAACGACCCTTGCTGCCGTTCTGACCTTACTTTTAAGGGCATCGGGGTATACTGCGGTCAGCCTATCCTTGGACGATTTATACAAAACCCACGCCGATCGCCTGCGCCTGCAAGAGCAAGACCCCAGGCTAATCTGGCGGGGGCCGCCCGGTACCCATGAGATTGAGTTGGGAATTCAAACCCTGGATGCACTGCGCCACCCAACGGGAGAACCAATTGCCATCCCCCGATTTGATAAGTCCTTGCACCATGGCTCTGGCGATCGGGTAGCCCCTACCCTAGTTACTCAAGGAGATATTGTCTTATTTGAAGGCTGGTTTGTTGGCATGAAGCCGATCGACCCTGCCCTGTTTGAGCAGGCACCTGAGCCAATTGTGACCGGAGTAGATCGGGCCTTTGCCCGCGACATGAATGCCCGACTGGTTGACTATTTGCCCCTCTGGGAGCGATTGGATAGCCTGATCATTCTGCAACTTGCCGACTACCGATTGAGTCAAGAATGGCGACGACAGGCGGAACAAACGCTCCGCGCTGGGGGGAAACCCGGCATGGCAGATACTGAGATTGATGCTTTTGTCACCTATTTTTGGAAAGCATTGCACCCGCAGTTATTCATACCACCGCTAATCGCGACCTGTGAGCGGGTTGATCTGGTGGCTGAGATTGGAGCCAACCACCAACCGGGGCAAATCAGGGTCGGGAAAAGGGTCGCGACTTAGCCGATTCGGAGCCTATTCCTCAAGGCAGAAAATTATCCCCGCAGTAGAATCCAGGCGTCAGGAGCCAGAATCCAGTCCCTGCTTAGATGGTGACCTCTCTTTTATGTCGGGCCATAATCAGCTTTGGCCCGACTCTGCAGTAGCTACTTCGCCTCTTGTAGAGGGGGTAGACAGGGCTTGCGCTGATTGCTGGGAAGCGGAGCAGCCAGTAGCAAAATCTTCTCCATCAGCCAGGGGGCGAGACGGTTGCACCAGAGTGCTAAATGACTTTGCCAGCCGACCACAATTTCAGTCGATCCCCAGCTTAAGCCGCTAACCAGTGCCTTAGCAACCTGCTCAGGGGTTAGGGGGTGAATCCAACGGAACCAATCTAGCCGACGAACCATATCGGTATCTGTCAAAGAAGGCAACAGGGCTACAACCCTGACGTTGTGTTCTGCCAGTTCTCCCCGCAACGCTTGGGTGAACCCCAGAATCGCAAATTTGGTTGCAGAGTAGGTTGCCATGGTGGGGGCCGCCAGCTTGCCCATCAAGCTAGAGACATTGATGATCACTCCACTCTGTTGAGCAGCCATCCGGCGGGCCACCAAACGAGTCATGGTATAAAGCCCCAGCAGGTTAACCGAAAGCTCTTCTTGCACTAGAGGTAACTGGGCTTGCAAAAAGGGGGCCTGATAGGCCACCCCGGCACAATTGACGAGTAAGTCAATCGGGCCATGATCACGCCAGGCTTTTGCGATCGCAATATTCACCTCAATCGGTTGCGCCAGGTCTAACACCAGGGGCACGGCTTCGCTTCCTAATTGCGTGATCTCCTCTGCAACTTCCATCAGGTGTTGACGATTGCGAGCCACAAGCAGGAGGCGTTTAGCTCCCTGGTTGGCAAATTCCAGGGCGATCGCTCGCCCAATTCCACGAGAAGCTCCGGTAATCAGAGCGGTTTTTCCTCGAATAGTCATAAGAAAACCTCCAGGATCAAGGTCTTACCAGCGAGCCAGTCAGATTGAACCAATTTGTTCACGTCTGAAAGTTGCAGTCGCAGTAAGACAAATCGCAAGTTAGCAATTAATCAAAAAGTCAGGATGAATGAAAAAGTTGGAACAACAATGAAAACTTTGAGTAAGAAAGGTTTTACTCAGGCAAGCTTTACAGGCGAATCTCAGAACTACTCAACTAATTGAAATAGGGTTCAATTACACCCAAAGATGATTCCCAGCCAGAAGCTAGTTAACAGGTTTTTTGACGCAATCAAAACGGATATAGAGGTAGCTCAATCTAAACGACATCATTGAGGAACGTGACTTGTGGACAACAGATCAACAGACTTGAAACCAGATCGCACATTCCTGGTAAATCCCTCGCAAACTCAGCGAACAGGTGAAGTGTTGAAGTCGATATAAGACATGAGGAAGTCCCTCCTTAAATGCAAGTGTCTATCAAAGTGGTACACATTCACACTTTAGCAACGGGATCAAGGACTTGCAACATTTCTTAGTAGAAAACCTGGATTGTTACATTTCGACATATATATTTAATGGCTGGACAAAAAGCCTGAACTTCTTTGCCAGTAGCCAGATCGAGCAGTTAACCCGATCCAATCAGGGTCACTTGCCGACCGCTGATTCTCAGCTTTCAGAGG
>JBJTUO010000130.1:0-5548 GCA_046080785.1 Leptolyngbyaceae cyanobacterium
TTGGACTAACGAGGTAGAGAAAGGCAGTCAGTAAGACACCAACTGCCGTAAGGTCAATGAAGTTGTTTATTAAAAACATTGACCTGATTATTCTGACTCAACTTCAAGAATTTCGGCAAGCGATCTACCACTGTCTGGGCAAAGCGAGAGATGCGGTGTGTGAACTTATGGACGCAGTACTGGTGAGTCCAAGTATCCCGTCGTTTGTTAGTTTGTCACAAAGTCCAGTATTTCGACGAAAGTGGTCGAGTGTGTATGCAGCATTGCAGGACAGTCGTCCTCCCCGGCGCAAGCTGGGTAAGAAGGAAGGGGTGCCTGGTTCACTCAAGTTGCAGTGGAGAGAGGAATTCATTTTTTGGGCGCCACCTCAGACTTCGTGCCATTACAGCGGCTTATCGCTAAATGGATAAGGTTTTGAGGGTACTCTGCCAGACCAGTGAAGTAGTACAACTTCCTCTCTCATTTGTTCTTTAGTAACCGTTGATAAACGGGTGCGGAATAGGTCAATCCCAAGTAATTCATAACCCAACCCTTGAGCAATAGTATTCGTTCACGGGTTTCCATCAATAGCTGACCCAGCTTATTCAATCCAGTTCCATCTCCACCATCACCCCAGTACCGATCATTTTTTGTATGCTCAATCAGCTTTAGATCACCTGTTGCAAGTAACTTTTGAGTCAAGTCAGGATGTTGGGTAAATTTGGCATATAGTGCCTCTCGCATCACATCATCTTTGATGACGCCCCAATCTTGGCGTAGTGGTCTACGGCGATCCCGTCCCATTTCAGCCGCCTCTCCTGCCGTTTTGGCCTGTTGAATTTCTTCCTCATGATAAGTATTCACAAACTTCTGAGCCTGAAAGTAATGTTCTGAGGTCGGCCATATTTTATCTTTTAGATAGATTGCGTAGGGGGCGAAGTTCGAAAAACAACCGTAAGGCTGATTCAAATGGTAAAACTTAATAGGCTCACCCGAAGTATTGTCTGGATAGTCAACAGCATACTTTGCTAGGGTCGTTTGGATGAGTGTTTTAATTTCCTGAAGAAGTGTTGCAACACCTCCGCCAATCGCATAGCCAGGTATTGAGCTTTGATTTTGCCATCCCAAAACGTCCCATCCCTTATCAAGCAGAAACTTTATGTATTCCAAGTCAGACTCAACAACTTGTTGGTGAGTGCGTCCGCCATAATCACTGTAAGTCATCGTAGTAATGGGAGCAATTTCTAAACGCCTTTGCAATGCGGAATATTTACCTCCCATCAGGGACTCCATCACTTGCATGACTGCTGCTTGATTGGCTCCTGATGTACGCGTATTTCAATGACCAGATTCATAGGTTTTGTGAATCGCTACAGTTTGATCATAGTTAGCTGAGTAGGTGATAGCCACGCCACATGACCCTCTACTAATCAGCTTCTGTGCTTTAGCAATAATAGCGAGAGCTTGATCAGATGCAGAAAGATTGTTTCCGCTTACGTCTTTATAAGGCAAGTAAAAATTCAAGAAACTTCCCATGATAAGCATTTTGATGGAACTAAAAAACAATTAAATAAATATGAATAGTATAACAGGGTTGTGTACGTTTTGGGTTCAAGAAAAAGCTTCAAAAAAAGAAATTAATTTGCCGTAGCTTTTTCTTGAACCTGTGATACCTTCAAACAATTACCGCTGTAACTCAAGATCACCTGGCTGCCAGCTCTTTTCAAACCAGGGTTCTAGTGGTGCATAAAGCCGCAAAAGGACACTATAGCCCTTGCCAGGCATGGTTTGTACCCAGTTCTTCTCGTGCCCTGCTGGTGCTTTGGGGCCGAACCAAACTGTAGCTCCGCCATCCCGATTCAGTTGGATCTCTGGCAGTGTGCTGTCGATTCCCGCAAGCTTCTGATCCGTTGGTAGCAGTGAGCGAGTCTGGTTGTCATAAACCGTGAAGGACCAAAACTCCTTCGCGGGGATAGGCCCCGGCAAGTTTACCTTGTAAGTGCGATCGCCATCCAGGTAGTTTCCCGTTGAGTCACGGAAAAGAGCTGCGTAGGCAGAGCCGCTGCCTGGCTTTGCTTTGCCCATAGCAGGGGTGATGCCCGTTGCGTAGTAGAAAAACATCGATCGGGCATCAAGAAGACGCTCCGCTCCGTCCAGGAACTGGTAACTGCCGCCCACAAACGGTGTCAGCCATTGCCGGTTCGAGTAAATCTTGGTTCGTGGATCCCGTGAGGCAAAGAGATTAGAGCGGGCAGCAGCATTTGCTACGGCAACCGAATCTGTCAAAATTGCTTTTAATCGGGCATCAGGGGCGAACGGCTGCTCCTTGCGAATACCGATGGATGCATAGAGACCTACTGTATCCGGATCGACCCAGTCAGCGGGTTCATTCTGCACTGCTGCGTTCAGTTCCTCGTAGAAGCTGAAATCGTTAGCACTAATCCTGTTGAACTTGACACCTGAGATATTGACGAAACCAGTCCCTGGGGGATTAACCGCCTGAGATAGGGGAAAGATAGCAGCCTTTGCCTTGACCCCTGCGACCGCTGCCTTGATGTCTCCCTCTCAACAAAGGCCCGGTAGAACATGAGAAGCCGGTTTGTTTTTGGCCTTGCAATGTAATAGCCCTGCTGGGGCAGTGTGCCCTGGTAACCAGGCGGAACGAATAGATAATCTCCGCCCTGTCCTTTGTCTGGCCCAGTCAAGCCAACATCAGTGACCCAACGAAAATCGGCGTCATCGATCGGCCCAAGAACCTGCGGAGGGACACGCAAAACCACTGGTTCGTCTTTCAGGTCGATGCAGCCCATCGTGTATACGGTGGTGGTATTAGGTGTTAAAAACAGGGAGCGAGCATCCAGTAGATCTTCCGCGATTCCAATGGCTTGGTTGGTCTTGATGCCTACATCCTCCAAGCCTCGACAAACGGCATAGACCGAGGTTGCTGACATCCCCCTGAGAAACACGTCAATCCCACGCCCAAAGTCTAACTGATCATAAGCTGTCTTACATTCAATTTTTCAGGCTGATCCCGTTAATGCAAGGGGTATAGAGGTCAGAATATGCAGTTTAGAAGTAAAACAGCTTAGGCCAGTTCAACTGTTTCGGGTTCGGGAGTGCCATCCTTAAAGCGTAGCGTACCGATCCGGGTCTTAGTGGTATCAGGGGTTGTGATTGTCGCTGGTACATTGGGAGAGTATTTAGGGGGGGCACCCACTGCCCTAGAGGGCATCTTGAGGCCACCACTTATAGCCAATGCAATTGCTACCATCGTAGTCAAGATAGCTAAGGCCACAGCTAACAGGATTTCTCGAAGCGGTCTCATAGGGTAACTACTCAGTTTGGGCATTGAGTCAAATCTGCCCCCACCCTTCTTCCGTAAATAATCAGTCACTATACAAAATGGCTGAAAAACTTGACTTTAAACTGGGGCGCTAGGATTCGAACCTAGGAATGGCGGGACCAAAACCCGCTGCCTTACCACTTGGCTACGCCCCAATGCAGTAACAGATTTTATATTAACAGCTAGGGTAGGAACCCTGTCAAGAAATCTTGAATCCTTTATAGTTGGGAATCTAATGGTCTTTTGCCATAACGACGCAGGCTGGCTGCGGCACTCTTAGGATGAACGCTGATCCTGCTCGACCCCAGTTGGGCTGGCATTCTTTGGCATTGCCGTTGCTGCCGCTCGATCTTCTTTTTGACAAAGGGAGGCAGACCCAGAACCGAACTGGCATAGAGTCGTTCAAACTCTCGTTGATAGTGGGCCGCAACGATCGGACTGTGGACGACGAGTAGGGTCTCATCATTGCCAATATTGGCGGCATCTGTCCAGTTATGGGAACCTGTGATCACCGTCTGCTCATCCACAACGCCAAACTTGTTATGCAACAGGTCACCGGGGGGTAGACTCGGTACCCCAGCCGTGGTGATGGGATTTGTCCAGGGCCGGTTAGTTGGCTCGATCTTGCAATTTTCATCTGCCAGAGCCACCCCAAACATGTCCAATACCTCACTATAGGGGCGATAGGCAAAGGATGGATCCACCAACGCCCGTACCTGGGTGCCCTGGTGATGACGGTTTGCCAAAATATCGACCAATCGTTGTTCTGAAAAAACAAACAAGGCCAGATCAGTAGAAGCTGTGGCAGAGTTGAGTGTCTTACCAATCAAACCATTGGTGCTGCGGCTCCAATCAATACTTTTAGAAGTGGGGGAAAATTGCAGCTCAACTAACGTATCGCCCACCATAAAAGAACGGGCGGGCCGATAGGGCTTTTTCACCCCAAATCGACTGTTTCGCTGGCCTCCAGGGCCGTCTCCCCAGAGGATGTTGAATTCTTCTGTAAATGCCTGGGCCAGATCTGGATCCTCAATCTTCAGCATATTATTGGCATTGCCCCGACTATCTGGCTGACTAAAGTCGCCATGCACATCGCTGGTTGTGAAATTGGCTGAGGTAACGATCACCTGACGGTTATCTACCACCACAAATTTGTGGTGCATCAAGTTGCTCCCTGCCGAACCATCTGCCGTGTCATCAATTCGGGGAATGTTGGCCTGATCCAGCATGACCAGGGCATCCCGCTGGCTGATTTCTGCTGGCGTGAGTACCCCATCATCATTTAAATCAATTAATTTGCGAGCTTCGTTGTAGCGGCTGCGTTCCCGTGCTGGTAAGCTGGCCACTTCACTGGAGGTTAGGCTACTGTAGGGGCGAGAATAGGTATTTTCTAAAACAACCCTGACCTTGACCCCCTGACGCTGTTTCTCCGCCAGGGCTTTGGCAAGATTGGGTAAGCGAAACTCCTGCACCGCTACGTCTACACTGGTCTGGGCTGACAGAATCAGGTCAATGATTACCTGCTCTAAATTGTCGCCAGCGCGGGTGATGTTGCGATAGGGCTCTGTATAGCGGGAGGCTGGCTCGTGGTTGGTATAAACCTGGATCAGTGGATCTTGGGGTAAGGGCGTCGGCAGGGTCGGTTGAGAAACACCGCGCTGGCAGGCAGACAACCCTGCCGCTAGCAGGGCTATAACAATGGCAGGTAGGCAAGAAGGTGACGATTTCACGGGCAAAACCTCGGTGGACAGATAATCAAGCCTGAATGCTTGATCCAGGTCATACCCCTAAAATGCCCACTTTAAACCCTGTTCCTAACTCGACTTTATCCAAATGCTAGAACCTTTCTAGTTCTCCATAGATTTGTGGAGAACTAGATTCGGGTCACGGAACCGACGTTGCTGAGTTATTTTCGGGATTACCAAGTGGGCGGGATTGCCCAACTCAAAGAACTCACCTTCTATCGACCGCAGAGCGAACTAAAACAACATCAGGAGAGTTTGGAGGGTATCCGCTTAAAGCTGGACAAGTTAAGGGATACAAAAAGGAACGCAGTTCCTTTTTGTCCCGCCTTGCGGTGGTAGCCAGTTTGGAGGCCTACTTCCGAGAGCATCCTCCAAAAACTTTGGCACAAGCGGCAGCCAAGATTGAGGAACTGACTGGCATTGTTCGCAGTCGGGAGCAAGTGCGCCACTTCCTCAAAGGGATGGGGATGAGTTGCCGTCG
>JBJTUO010000131.1:0-3961 GCA_046080785.1 Leptolyngbyaceae cyanobacterium
CTTTGTTTCTGGCTTCTCCTCCCAGAACAGACGATGGTCGAGGGTTGCTAAGTCAACGCCCTCCTCTCTCTTCTTCTTACCCCAAGAGATTATTCTTACAGTGATATTCAGACGATAGCAAGCTTCAGGCTTGTCTAGTCCTAGCAGAGTAACTACATCCCAGTTCTCATATAGGAAGAGATACTTCTTAGCTTGTGTCTTATGAATACCACTCTCAGAACCTTCCCCGCAGTAGTAAGTGTCAAGGTACTGCTCAAAGCAATGGAATGTCCCTATAGGAGTTACAGCAGGGTCTTTTCTAGTAGCACTCCGCAATAACTGCTTTATGTGATGAAGATTCTCCCCACAGTTCTTATAGTGGAGTAAGCTTAAACTTCTGTGGTACTGCGAGACCGCGTACTGTCTTTTCCCAGCTTGTAACTCTGTCATGCCATTGTTATGGTATAATTGAATAGAGTCCTCAAGACTTACAGGGTTTACATTGTAACTGTTACCCAATTCACGAACTGCTATCATAATCAAACCTTATAGAGTTTGCAGATGGGTTTTAGTCACTATGGTGACTAAAACCCATCTCTCTTTAATATAACCTTGTTACCAACTAGGCAGAAATAGTTTTGGTAAGAAAAAAGCATAGTGAAAGAATTTTCAAATACAAGACAAATACTAGTACAAGGAGTATTCCAAATGTGGGGTAATTATATATATGTACCAAGAACTAATAAACTAGACCAGGCGGGAGGCTTCTCCCTGTCTGAAGTAGTATCACACCAGTTCACGCCTGTAGGTTTTAAACATTCTAGAGATGAAGAAGGCAGGAAGGTTGCAAGGCTCAGAGTAACTCTAAAAGGGAAGACGAATATGCGATCGCCACACTTTGCAGGACTGCCAACGAGGCGGAAACCAACCGATCCAGCCTCCAAGACTTCTTAGAAAAGCTTGGCGCCTTGCAAGCCAACGCCAGGATCGGCGCCTGGAATATCCGAGCAGTAGAAGCCAAGGACGGATCCGAGCATATCGCGATCTATATGCCTTCGGTGTGGCCTGAGCTGGATAAAGAATTTAAGCCTCCCTATAGCCGATCCATTATCCAGGCCTCCATCACAAAGGCCGGTGGCATTTCTGGAGGGGTTCAGCGGTTTTACCGCACCCGAGACGAGACACTAGCCTACCAGCGCGCCTTGTTAGCACCTCCAGGAGAAGGAGGTGTAGTTAGCCAACCTGAACCCGTCCCCAGGAAATGCTTGCTATTGCCGGCCACGCTGGCGCCTGAATTGTATCTGGCTATCCTTCACCCCCCAGGCAGTGAGCCAGAGAATGACGCCTTGTTACCCGTGTTACCTCCTGTTACCCCCTTGTTACCTACCGAAGGTAACAGCGAAAACACAAGCGCCGCGCCGGTTTCAACCTCTTCTACTCCTCCTGTTACCTTTTTAGAAAAAAATAAAGTATTGGAGAGAGAAGAAATTTACGCGGTCCCGTACGACGAAAAAGAAAATAGTGATCCTATAGCAGTGATCCATTCTGGGGGAGAACAGGTAACAGGCACCTCAGGAGGGGCACTAAAGCCAAGCGCCGCGCCGGTTTCGGCTGTTACCTCACCCCAGGTAACAAGGGGTAACAACCAGGTAACAGGGCCTCAAAAAGGTAACAGGGAAGGTAACAGCGCCTCGTTACCTGTTACCTCTCCCCCAGGGAACGAGAAATTCTTAGGTAATATTAGCCACGGTAGCCATACTGAAGTGTTACCTAAGATTGAAGATATCGAGTGGGAGGAGGCCGGCCATGAGTAGGACTCCTAAACCCGGCGATAGGCTCACTGACTGGCACATGGATCAGACTTTTACGGTGGCCAGGGTAGGCCGCCACGCCAGTGGTCATGTGGTGGCCGATACTGACAACCGGATCCACCGCGTGGTGGACACTATCGCGCCTGGCGCTGAGCACGACAGGGCCTTTAACGAGTCTGAGCTTCTAACCATGGTTAGCGCCATTGAGGAGGAGCTGTGTGGAGATACCAGTGGCCTACTGGAGTGGCTGGCGCTATTGTCCCCGGTTCAGAAGAGTCAGGTATGGGGTAGGCTTCACCCCCAGGCAAAGGAGGAGCTGAAAAGGCTAAAGGCTGGTGGCGTGGTGCCAACTATCCAGGCCGGCCAGGTGAATTGTCAAGTTGAGAACAAACTTATCGAGGTGAATTGACATGGTAGTAATGACGCCAAAGCGCCGTACCAAGGCCGCTGTAATGGATCTAAAGGCCTCCTTGAAGGCCATTTGTGAGGAGTATGGACTGATCACGATCCGCCAGCTTTTTTATCAGGCCGTTAGCCGTGGCCTGGTAGAGAAAACTGAAAAGCAGTACAGGCGAGTGAGTAACTTTACCACCGCCATGAGAAAGGCTGGTGAGTTGGACATGGATCTGATTGTGGATCCTACCCGGGCTGAAAAGGTGATCCCCCAGTGGTTTAACTTGGCTGAGTATGTGGAGGTGATCCGCCAGTCCTACCGGATCAACTACTGGGATTATGCACCTGAGTTTATCCAGGTGTGGCTAGAGAAGGAGGCGCTAAGCAGCATTATCAGGCCGGTTTGTGACGATTATGGCGTAGGGCTTTGGGTGACGCGTGGCTATAGTTCAGTCACCTTGTTATCAAAGGGATCTGATCAGCTGGCCGCCAAGACTGCTAACGGTATCCCCTGCAAAATAGTGCAGTTTGGGGATCACGATCCAAGCGGTAAGGACATTGGCCGGAATATCAATGAAGAGCTGATCCGCCTAACGGCCTTAAAAGGTGGCCAGCCTGATCTGATCAACTATGAAAGGGTATCCCTGACGGCTGATCAGGTGGCGGCCTGGGGACTCCCCACCCGGCCAACCAAGGCCAGCGATAGCCGCGCCAAGAATTTCAAAGGGCCTAGTACTGAGCTTGACGCCTTACCACCGGATCAACTTAGCGATCTAGTTCGGCAAACGATCCTGGATCGGATTGATATCAGCTTATGGAACCAGATCCAGGATCGCCAGCGCCAGGACGAGGCCACCATAAACGCGCTGGTATCAGGAGGTGTGGCCTAATGCTTATCCCTGAGTTGTCTAAGACACCGCGCCGTAACCGTGATCTCCTGGTTATCCCCCGGTATGCTGGATCCAAGCGCCGCCACTGGCCGCTGATTGTTGGCCATGGCCACTATGACGCCATTATTGAGCCATTCGCTGGAGGCGGATCGCTTTCCTCCAGGTTTGCCACCACCTGGCCGGCCGGCGCCGTATTCGCGGCCGATCAAAATGGTTGTGTCAGGGCCGTGTGGCAATGTTGGGCTGATCCTGGACTCCATGAGGCTGTCTACCAGGCCATGGACGCGCTGATCGCCACTATCCTGGCTGAGTTTAGCGCTAGCCTGGATTACCTGGGGTACACCATGGCTGAGCTGTCACCAAGGCCAGCCAGGGAGGCCATAGCCTTAAAAACGGCCGTCCTGTTGCCTGAGACATGGCCGGCGCTAAAGGCTGAATATGAGGCCGGTTTAAGTGTGGTGGACATTGCCGATCCAGCTAGGCTAGCCGCTGTGGCGCTGGCCTTACACGCTGTTACCTTTGGGGGAGTATCGCGGGACACTCCAGGATCTGAGGCGCTAAATATCTCCCCTAACTATGGCCAGCTTGAGAAGTTAGCCACCGCCAAGTGGCGCTATGCTTTCCCCCCGGCGCCAGGCCGGATATCGGTAGGCCGGCATTGGGAGGAGGCGATCGCACTGCTGGAGGACTCCAGCTACAGCCAGGCGCTGGCCATTGTTGATCCACCGTATTGGCTACCGTACACGCCAGGCACACGGCGCCGTGGCACTGGCGGAATGACACCGGCTTACCCTGGCCACCGGCCACACGCGCCAGAAACTTTGGCTATGGCAGTGGATAGCGCCAGGCACCTGGCCATTAGCGACAAGGTAAGGAGGCTGGTGGTTA
>JBJTUO010000132.1:0-24504 GCA_046080785.1 Leptolyngbyaceae cyanobacterium
CCGGCGCAGGCCGTAATTGAAGAACTGAAAATTATGCCTAATGTCGGCACATTTTAGGCTTCCATCCCCTGCCCGCCTAGCGTCGGGTGTTGTTTCCTTTATTCTTTAATGGTTAGGTCTACCATGACAATTGCTTCTTCTGCCAGTACTAACGGTTCTACTCCAGGTAAATCGCAACGCTCAACAGAGGTTGCTTCAACGCTACAACCACGGCCCGATCGCAATACTCTGTACGGTAAGCTTGAACCCAAATTACATCCGCCATCCGAAGAAAGTCAGGATGCGATGATGGATGCTGTTCGTACAATTTTATTAGGAGTGGGAGAAGATCCGGAACGCGAAGGGTTGCTTAAAACTCCCAAACGGGTAGCTGAAGCCTTGCAATTCTTGACCAGCGGCTATCAACAATCATTGGAAGAGTTGGTCAATGGTGCCATTTTTGACGAAGGGCACAATGAAATGGTTTTAGTGCGGGATATCAATGCCTTCAGTCTGTGTGAACACCATATGTTGCCCTTTTTAGGAAGGGTGCATGTGGCCTACATTCCCAACCAGAAAGTTGTAGGTCTAAGCAAACTAGCCCGGATTGTTGAGATGTATTCTCGCAGGCTTCAGGTACAGGAACGGTTGACTCGCCAGATTGCTGAAGCTGTGCAAAATGTCTTAGAGCCACAAGGTGTGGCCGTGGTAATGGAGGCAACTCACATGTGTATGGTGATGCGAGGTGTGCAAAAGCCAGGTTCTTGGACTGTAACCAGTGCAATGGTGGGCATCTTTCAGGAAGACTCCAAAACCCGCGAGGAGTTTCTCAACCTGATTCGTCATCAACCCGCCTTTTGGTAAGGCGAGTCTGACGGACTAGAAAAACCTGTAAAAAAGCTGAGACTGGGTTTGATGTACGCGAGTCTCAGCTACCACTTTTAAGTGGGTAAGTGCCTATACAAAATTAATTGCATAGTCTTTACCGAATTCTTTCAGTACCTTTTCCACGTACATCACTAGACTCTGCACTAGGTACAGGACAAAAGTTGTAACAAATCCAAGAATTCTGCCATTTTTTAATCTAAATTGAGCACGATATTGCGGATGTGGTCGAAACTATAGAGAAATAGGCTTTTTTTACTGCGTCCATGAGACTTGAGTTTTAACGGTTTGTTTTGATGCAGCCAGAGTCCGGTTAGAGATGCCCAACACAAAGCCAAAGACAACAGCGCGACTAAGTTTGCGTCAGCGATATTGATCGATGAAGTGGCTCGATTTCAGGCGGGTCGCCGCCACATAGACCCAATGCCCCCATCAGCAACGCCCTTTACCAAGCAGGAGGATCTTGGCATCACCCCCAGTTTGGGCACTGGCCCAGAGCAGATAGGGTGCAAGGAAGATTATGTCTCCAAAGAAAGCGACGATACCGAGTGCGATTGCACCACCGGTGAACTAATGGTGCCATGCAACCCAGATGCCCGAAAGACCACAGGAAGGCCAGGAAGTCGAGGTTGAACTGGCCCGACCACGTCATGTCCGTGATGTTTGAAATGGCGATCGGAAGCAAATTCCAACCATGATTGATGCCTACCACCAGCGTATATCCGGTAAAGCAAGCAAGAATGAGAACAAGGTACCAATGAAACGCGTTCATTGGTCTTCTCCTTTTCGTAATTGTCGGAGCAATTTCCCCATCAATATCCCCAGCGGCAAGTGCGAACGATTTGCCCTCGCCCCAAGAAGCAACTCAACCTCCGCCAGATCTCACCCGCCCTGGATCTACCCGGTCAGATCCAAAGGGCATTACTCAAGTCTGGGTTCCGGCAGGCTGTTTTCTGATGGGCGGCAACCCTCAAAAAGACCCACAGGCTAGACCCAATGAACAGCCTCAGCATAAAGTCTGTCTTACAATAAGGATTTTGGCTCGACCAGTATGAGCAGGTAGGGCTAACTTTTTGTGCAGCGAACTGTGTACCATATTGAAATCAGTCATTTGCCAGAACTGTCTTTGTATCAGGTAGCTTAAACCTATGACCGCAGTCACCCCCAACTTGGAAAGCACCAGTCTCCCTACTTTTTGTCAAGGGATCCAGTATTTTGCAGAGGCGCTCCCTGGGTTTGACCGTTTTGGTAGCGCACCTGTGATTGCAGCAGGAGAAACCGCGATCGCAGACCCAACAGACCCGTCTGCAGCCTATCAAACCCTGCTCTACGCCGACGCCCTCCGTTACTTGTTGCTCCAAATGACAGGCAGCAAGGCCTCGGGGCACCCTGGTGGGTTTGCCAGTCAGGCAGAAGCCTATGCCGCCCTGGTTATGTTGGGCTACAAGAATATCATTACTGAGGTGGGGCACCATGCTCCTGGCTTTTACTCCGCCATGTTTCTGGATCGATCGCTGGAAGCAATGGGCATCTCCACTGTGCAGCAACTACGCGATCGCTTTCGCGAAAAGCATGGCCTGCTAGGCCACCTATCTGGCTTTATTCCTGGCATTTTGGCACCAGCTGGGCCCTTGGGGCAGGGGCAGCACTTTGCTATGGCTGCAGCCCTACTCCATCCCAATACCCTGTTTCCTTTTACCGTTGGGGATGGCGGTTTGGGTGAGCCTTACATCATGAGTGCGATGACCCACTTCCATACAGCCTACCCCGATGCCACCAACTTTTTGCCGGTTTTGGTGTGGAATGGCTACTCCCAGGAGCACCACAGCATGGTGTCGACCCAGACCAATGAGCGCATGATGGCCTACTGGCATGGCAATGGCTTTGAAGAGGTCGTCCTGATCGATGCGAAAGACTTTGACGATCAAAATCAAGCCGGTGACTATGTGGATAGCACCCGTTTTGCCTTGGATCAACGACTAGAATTTGTCAGAGCAGTCCTCACTGGAGCGGATGAAGCCGCCCGATCGGCCCTGAGCGGCAGATTAACCACCCTGATTATCAAACAATTAAAGGGGGCCGGAGTCCATGCCAGGGGCGCTAAGTCCCATAACCTCTACGCCCAACATACCCTAGATCATCCCGACATCGTTGCGGCCTTAAAGGAACGGGCCTTACCCCCAGAAGCCTGGATCCTGGTGAGGGCTAACTGCGAACGGGCAGCAGGGGGCCCCGCTAGCCAGGTAGCAATCACTGAATCGGTGTTTCCTCTCCCAGATCTGGGCAGCTTGCCCTTGGAGGAATACCCAGTTGGTGGTGATCCAAAGGTGGCGACCACTGCAATGGGGCGACTGGTGGCGGCGGTTGGTAAAACTGACCCTGGATACCTGGTCACCAATGCAGACGGGAATGAAGCCTCCGGCATTGCCAACATCAACCAGGCCCTTAAAATCAATCACCCCACAGAAGACACCCTCTATAACCAGATTCCCGGAGGGCAGGTCTATGAACCCCTGAGTGAAGATGCCTGTGCTGGCTTGGCAGCGGGCCTATCTCTGATGGGGTCCCGCACGCTCTGGTGTTCCTACGAATCCTTTGCCATCAATGGCCTTCCCATTTGGCAGACCGTAACCCAGGCAATGGCAGAATTACGCCGACCCACCCCCGCCGCCATTACCCTGTTTACTGCCGGAGCCCTGGAGCAGGGGCGCAATGGCTGGACGCATCAACGCCCGGAAATTGAAGCCTACTTCGCGGCCATGATGCGTAATGGCAATATCTTTCCCCTCTTCCCCTGTGATGCCAACAGCATTCAAGCCTGCTATGAATGGGCGCTAACCAGCCGCAATAAGGGGGTTGTGATCACGGCCAGCAAATCACCCCTGCCCATCTACACCACCCTGGAGCAGACCCGCACCGCCTTGCAGGATGGGGCGATCGTTTTGCAAGAAAGCCCCAGCACGGAAAGTGCCGATGCAAAGCGCATTGTTTTTGCTGTCGTAGGCGACATGATCCTGATCCCTGTTCTAGAGGCTGCCGCCAGCCTGGAGGCAGATGGCTTCTCGGTGCGAGTTGTCTCGGTCATCAGCCCCCGTCGTTTATACCGCCCGTCAGATGTAGCCTGGGATACCTGCTCGGAACCGGATGGCCAGTTTTTATCGGATCAAGAATTTGAGGCCATCTTTGGTGGCGACGCCCTCCTGGGGGTGACGGGCGGTGCCAGTGCCATGTTGGAGCCTGTGATGCTGCGGAGTGCGGCAAAGCGCGATGTTTTTGCCTGGAAACGGGGGGAAACCACCGCTACCCCCGGTGAGTTGATGGCCTTTAATGGTATTACCGCAGAAGTTCTCGCTAAACGGGCTCTGGCAATGCTCTGGTGAGGATATAGCTAATCTCGAGGCTTAAAGGGCTTGTGAATCGTAAAAGAGACCGATTGGTCGGGTGTAGTCGCAGGGGGAGTCATCACGACTTCTGTTGACCTCACCCGATTGCTTGATGCGGTGGTTACAGGGGAATCACTGCTGTCAGGTAGCTCAGGATCTTGGTATTCTGGATGAAAGGGGAATTGTTTAAGCTGGTCGAAATTGGAGAACAGGGCCAGGAAGACCCCGCCCAGCAGAAAAATCGGCATCGGCAATGACAGCTTTTCTACCCATTGGTACAACTCTGCGGCACCAAATAACAGGATGAAACCGGTTAACCAGACACGCATTTCTTCAACAGGGTTCGGTTCAAGAATTTCTTACTTCGCAGGATAACTGATTTTTATGCGATCGCGGCAGTTCTAGAGCGGTAAATTCATCACCGTGCGATAGTGAGTTTCAAACTGCTGCCTGGTGGCAGACTGGCGCAAGGTCTGCCATTGACTGCGCTCAAACAACTCCTGCCGCAAGTCATCCAACTGGATGCGGGTGGGTTTGCCATCCGCTACCACCAGATCGCCCCGCACCCACACCCGATCCACTGCTCCGGAGAGCCGTCCCATCACCAGCAACCCAATTGGATCGGTGCGGGGTAACAGAGATAAATTGGTCAAGTCATACAGCACCAGGTCGGCCTGCATTCCAGGGGTGATCTGTCCCACTTGGTCAGCCATCCCCAAGCCAGTGGCCCCTCCCAGGGCAGCCATCTCTACCGCCTGTCGCGGTGTGATCCAATAGCGATAGTCAAAATCGGTGACATTATGCAACAGGGTGCCGATCTTGATCGCTTCCAGCAAATCTTGAGAGTCATTGCTAGCCGAGCCGTCACAGCCAAAGGTGACATTGACGCCCGCCTCACGGTACTTTAATACGGGCGCAATGCCACTGCCCAAGCGCAAGTTGCTGAGGGGGTTGTGCACGACGGTTGATCGGGTTTCTGCCAAAATCTCAATATCTTCGTCGGTGAGCCAGACACAATGAGCTAGACTGGTGCGTTGATTCAAAAACCCTAACTGCTGCAGATGGGTGACGGCGCTACAGCCATACTTCTCTAGGGCCAGCATTTGTTGGGCTTTTGTCTCTAATAAATGGGTATGGCGGCAAAGTTGATAGCGATCGCTGAGGTCGATCATGCCCTCAAACAAGCGATCGGAGCAGAGTTGCATCCCCGTTGGGGCCACCATGATCGAAATGCCATCCTCTGGGCAATGGAATTGCTGGACAGCCTCCTGCATCCAGTCCAGAATTGATGCTGTGGTTTCAGGCTTTGCCCTATGGTCTGAGGCACCACCGCCAGAAGGCATGCCAGATACCAACTCCGCATCATGAATCAGGGGGCCAATAAAGGCCCGAATACCGGCCTCCCGGTAGGCTTTGACGGCTGCTGCGATGGTCTCTAATTCTTGACCGGGAATCATCACAAGATGATCCACAACGGTGGTGCCGCCGGATAGCAGGGTTTCGATCGCTGTTCCCAGGGCACTGAGATAGACCTGTTCCGAGTCGAGGGGCACAAAGTCGTACAATTCCGCAATCCACAGTTCCAACGGCATCGGTGGAATCAGGCCGCGCTGCCAGAGTTCTGATGAATGGGTGTGGGCATTGACAAAGCCAGGTAGGAGCAACTTATTGCGGCCATCCACCAGGGTTTCGCCTGGCTCCAATTGGGGAGCGGTTGACCTGTCAGTCTCGCTGACTTGAATCGATGCAATCTCCCCGCCTTGAATCTGAATATCCATTGTCTGATAGCCCAGATCACCTGCTATCAGTGCACCTTGAATTGTAATGGTCACGCTTAATTTTCCTCTAGGCAGCCAAAGCTGTTCTGGTATTGTTTCACGAATAAGTGGTTGGACGCGATTGAATACACCCCCTGTAGTCCCCCTTTGTTCTAGCGCAGCGGCGCGTAAGCGCGGGGACGGCGACAGCCGGGGGTTTACCAGGTAATTTTTCATGTCTAGGTACTTGTAGACACAGGGATGGGCCATGACCTTACGGTCAACCATCTCATCAGGGGGGAGATGCCGTGGAAGAACGTGTATAAGGTATGCTTATAAACATGCAGCACACATAAGTTACGCTTTTACCGAATCAGCTCTGGGTGTACTACTTATTTTCTCTCATAGCAATAGCGCTTTCAATTCAGGATTTTACAATTTTTTGTCGCGTTTAGACCCTCCACATACCCTTTAGGTTCAACCCTATGTCGGATCTTCCCTTCACATTGGATCAGCTACGCATTCTCAAAGCAATTGCGGCTGAGGGGAGCTTTAAGCGGGCTGCAGATAGCTTGTATGTGTCTCAACCTGCGGTTAGCCTACAGGTGCAAAATTTAGAACGGCAACTGGATGTGCCCCTGTTTGACCGGGGGGGGAGACGGGCCCAACTGACAGAAGCGGGCCATCTATTACTGAGCTATGGCGAAAAAATCCTGACCCTCTGTCAAGAAACCTGTCGGGCGTTGGAAGATTTACAAAACTTGCAGGGCGGCACCTTGATTATTGGGGCCAGTCAAACGACGGGCACCTATCTACTACCCCGGATGATTGGCATGTTTCGCCAACTCTATCCTGACGTCGCTGTGCAACTTCATGTGCACTCCACTCGCCGCACCTCCTGGAGTGTGGCAAATGGCCAGATCGATCTGGCTATTATTGGGGGTGAGATTTCACCAGAGCTGCAAGATTCTCTCCAGATCATGCCTTATGCCGAAGATGAGCTGGCCCTGATCTTGCCGGTGGGTCACCCCCTGGCCAAGGTAGAGCCGATTCAGAAAGACGACTTATATAAATTACAGTTTATTGCCCTCGACTCCCAATCTACGATTCGCAAGGTGATTGACCAGGTTCTTACCCGCTGCGGCATTGAAACCCGTCGGCTCAAGGTGGAGATGGAGCTCAACTCGATCGAGGCGATTAAGAATGCAGTGCAGTCTGGCTTGGGGGCATCCTTTGTTTCCATTTCAGCGATCGAGAAAGAATTGCAAATGGGCGTGCTGCACCGGGCCAATATCAACGATGTGGTGGTGAAGCGGATGTTATCGGTGATTATTAACCCCAACCGTTATCGCTCAAAGGCAGCAGAAGCCTTTGTCGAAGATGTGTTACCCAAGTTTGCCACCTATGCGATTAAACTGCAAAACTGCCCGGTCAACCAGGAAGGGGAGGTCAAATCACCCGCTGCTTTCAATACCGCTACAATGAATCATCTGGTGATGCCGGAAGTGGATTAACTGCTGTGGATTTATATTGCACGCGCCCTGGTTGCTCTAAGCCAGTCAACACCTGGCAGGATCTGGATAATCCAACAGCCTTCAAGACAGTGCAGCAGAAATATTGCACCAACTGTGGCATGCCCCTGTTCTTGCTGGGGCGCTACCTGCCGCAAAAGTTGTTGGGGCAGGGCGGCTTTGGGGCGGCGTTTTTGGCCCGAGATCGCTACACCCCAGGGTTACGCCCCTGTGTGGTGAAACAGTTTCAGCCATCGGTCAGCCTCACGGCCAATCAATTAAAGCTGGCGCAGCAATTATTTGAGCGAGAAGCGGAGGTGCTGGAGAGTTTGGGGACTGAGCATCCCCAGATTCCTGACCTCTATGCCTTTTTTGACTTGAGTATCCCCAGCCCCCAAACGGGTAAGACCGATCAATTCTTTTATCTGGTGCAGGAGTTTATTGACGGTCAGACAATGGAAGAAGAATTGGCCCAAACTGGGCCGTTTTCTGAAGCCGCGATTCTGGAGTTACTCCAATCGATCTTGCCGGTGCTGGCTTTTGTGCATCAGCATGGCTCGATTCATCGGGATATCAAACCCTCAAACATAATGCGTCATAAAAAGGGGCGCTTATATTTACTAGATTTTGGGGCCGTCAAGCAGGCCACAAAAGGGGGGAGTGCCTCCCGCTCGACGGGCATCTTTTCCCAGGGGTTTGCCCCGCCAGAGCAGGTTTCTGGGGCTCAGGTCTACCCTTCTAGCGACCTCTATGCCCTGGCGGTGACCTGCATCATGCTACTGACCGGCAAAGACCCAACCAGCCTCTATGACTCCTACAGCAATACCTGGAAGTGGGAGCAGCATGCCCAGGTCAGCAGTCACCTGCGGCAGATTCTCAATCGGATGCTGATGCCCTCCGCCAGCGATCGCTTCCAATCCGCCGAGCAGGTTTTAGCAGCTTTGCAAACACCCGCCCGCCGAGGCCGCTCCCCCTCCCTGTCTTCCTCCCCCGCTCCCCGCTCCCCCTCCCCCCCCACCTCACCCCCATCGGCCAACCAACCGCTTGTCAGGCCCCCTGCCCAGCCTCCCCTCTCGACCCTGGAGCTGCTCAGAGGTGCTGCCTTAACTGGGTTTGAAGCTGGCCTGCTGGCGATCGCCCTGCTCAGTCTCTTGGGGACTGCTCTCGGTTCTGGCTTCTGGCTGCTGTTGTTGGGAGTTCTTTGGTTTTTGCAGTGGCGGCGCATTGTGGATTGGAAGGATGTCTTGATTTTGAGCGCCATCAGCCTGGCCATCCTTACCTTACTACCGGTCTTACGTCAGCTTTCTTGGGGGGCAGGGGCATCCCTCCTGCCGGTTTCCCAGGTAATTTTTATTGCTGTGATGGTGGGGCTGGCGGCGATCGCGGTTACGGCCCTGTTTAAACTGATCTATAACCTGGTATCCAAAATTCTTTAGCATGGTCTGAGCATCTATGACCCAAAAGAATGAAATCCCAGCCCTCTTGCTCTCCCTACTGATTACAGCTTCCCTCATCAGCACCGCCGTCAAACTGTCTGGGTTTAGCCCTTACTTTTTTCGCACCGTCTCCAGCGACTATTCGGTTCTTACCCTCTGGCGGTCGCAATGCCCCTGTGCAACTGGTGAAAGTGGTGCCAGGGCAGCGATCGGGTAAAGGCTACGACTTTGTTCCCCTGGCTCGATAAATGCTCCAATCTTCTTCCCCACTATGTCTCAAAAAAACGAAACTCCGGCTCTGATTTTGGCCTTCTTGATTACCGCAGGGTTAATTGCAGCGGGCTTTTGGTGGTTTACCCAGCGATCTGGTCTCAAACCAGGCAATTCGG
Organism: Leptolyngbyaceae cyanobacterium; assembly: GCA_046080785.1. GTDB lineage: Bacteria > Cyanobacteriota > Cyanobacteriia > Leptolyngbyales > Leptolyngbyaceae > JBJTUO01. The sequence goes on from JBJTUO010000132.1 coordinate 9,341, forward strand.
TCTTGCAAGGCGCTCAGTCGTCGAATCCTGCCACCGATCAAGGGAGCAACGGGTCAGCATCTGGCAGCTTTGCCAGCGTCCAAAATGTACCATCTGGTCGCTTTAATTACGGTGGCAGCACCTCCTGGGCCCCCATCCGACTGACAGTGGATTCTGCCATCCAGGCAGCCCGCCCGGAGTTTCAACTGCGCTATGTAGATCCGATCGGCAGCGCCCCCGGTTCAGCAAGTGGGATTCGAATGCTGATTCGAGATGAGTTGACCTTTGCCCAATCTTCTCGCCCAGTGACGGATCAGGAATACCAGCAGGCCCAACAGCGGGGCAGCCAACTCAAACAAATTGCCACCGCGATCGATGGTCTGGCCTTTGCGGTCAACCCTGACCTGAAAATACGGGGGTTAACCCTGGCCCAAATCGCAGCCATTTACCGGGGGACGATTCGCAACTGGCAGGCGGTGGGCGGGCCAAATCTGCCGATCGTTCCCCTAACTCGGCCAGTAACAGCCGGGGGGACGATCGAATGGTTTGTGGAGTCTGTGCTACAGGGAAAAGCCTTTGGGCCGAATGTGGAGACGGTGAATACGACAACCGAGGCCCTGCGTCGGTTGGGCAACACACCAGGGGCGCTTTATTTTGCCTCTGCGCCAGAAGTGGTGCCCCAATGTACAATCACGCCGATCGCCATTGGCAAAACTCCGGATACCCTGGTGCCTCCGTTTCAAGAACCCCTCGTACCGGCGTCAGACTGCCCTGCCAGACGGAATCAGTTACATGCGGCAGCGTTCCAAAGTGGGCAGTATCCCTTGACTCGCAATTTGTTTGTGGTCGTGAAGCAAAATAGCCCCAGCTCGCCCGCGGGGGAAGCCTATGCTAATTTGCTGCTGACGCAGGAGGGGCAAGACTTGATTGCTAAGGCAGGATTTGTAAAAGTCCGGTAAGGGATGACCGTGCTATACTAAGTGAAGTTACGGGGGCATGTAGCTCAGAGGATTAGAGCATCAGATTCCGGTTCTGAGGGTCGGGGGTTCGAATCCCTCCATGCTCGTTTAAGTAGAAAGCCGGGGAAATACGGGTTTTTAAGGGAATCTCCTCTCTTGAAGCTTAGCAGCCTGCCGCAAAAACTGGCTTCAAGGCTTTCTCGCCAGGACATCAATTTCCTGGTTCACAGCAAAAGTCCGTTGACATAGACTGAGAATCTCTCGTCACAGTTCTTTTAGTCCGTTTGAACGGACTTGAGCGATGAGCCCAAGGGTAATGCGGCCACTAGAAGCTCCAGTTTCTCAGGGAAGTTAATACGTATTCAATAGTACACCTATTCTCGTGTGGTTTCTTAAGCTTTACAGAAGTTTTAACCTCTACCTATTTGGCAGAAGTATGGTGTGGATAGCATCTGTCTAAACCCCTGTTTCGGGATCTTAGGCAGACGCGAATCAGTCTAACCACCTGTTTGGGGATCTTAGGCAGACAATACTCTGTCTATCTACCCAAATCAGGGAGATAGGCAGACGAGATCTGTCTAATCAAGAATTGGGCTGCTTTGTCTCTCGGTGGGGATAGTACATTGATCTTAACTGTTGTTGTTTAAGGTTAAATCGTCTTGAGATTATCGGTAAGGCAACACTTTAAGTAGAATGTTAGGCAGAATTAATCAGTAATCGGCGATGACACACCAAGAACTAATAGATAGAGCTACATCCGTGCTGGGAGAATTTCAACTTGCCGAGAAGTGGTTAACAGCGGGATCTGTAAGCTGTGCATTAATGACAAATAAAGGCACTATTTATACAGGTATCTGTTTGGACTTGGCGTGTGGTATTGGTTTTTGTGCGGAACATGCAGCGATCGCTGAGATGCTTAAAGCTCGTGAAACTGTGCTTAATTACATTGTGGCAATGAGTTCAAGGAGAGTAACGATACCATGCGGAAGGTGCAGAGAGTTAATGGTACAGGTCAGCAAAGAGAATCTACAGACAAAAGTGATAGTTGATGAAACAAGCTACATAAGGTTAAGTGATTTATTGCCTAATCACTGGATATAGCGCAGCCCAACACGGCGTTGGAGCGGATGTAGCGGAGATAATCGGTAAGGTGTGAAAGTTGTTTACCGCCGCTGAACTCAATCGTGTGCGATTCGTTCATTCTAAATGAGTAGCGATACTCAGGGACGGATGGCGAGGTTTGAACCTCGACAACTGAATCACCGTGAGGGTGCAAGTCCCTCTCTCCAGGTGCAAGGAGTAACCGCATCACCCCTACGGTAGCGACTGGTTCTCAATCCGTAAAGCGGGGTGAAAAGGCGTCAAGCTGGAAGCCTCATCCGGTGGCCGCCGAGCATGAGTCTATGGATAGCGAAAGCGAAGCTGTATCTGAAGTGTCGTGAGTTGAACCCAGCCAGTCTCAAGCACGGTTTTGGAGCCGAGCGGAGGGGGCGCCCCCTTCGCTTAGGTTAACTAGCCACCCACATGAATCACAGGTCGCCGCTCAGGATTTTTTTCTGCTTTACGGAGTACTTCGCGGGTCACCACGGCGATATCCCCCTCTCCAAACAGGATAAAGCGCAGCAGATATTGAACCGGGTTACCCTCGATCCAACCAAAATAGGCATGGGGTTGTTTACCTGTCAGCTTACGGATATAGAGCAGAATGGCTGCGATCGCGTTGGGCACCGCCGCCGCTCTGGCCCGTAAGATCCGATAAGGCCCGACCTGCACTCCGGTTACCTCAACGGTTTCAGAAAACTCTGAAGCATCGGAAATATCAATTTCTAAGAACAGGATCGGGTCTGTAGCAGGAATGTGATTATCTTCCCGCACCTCCTTTTCCTTTTGCAGGTATTCTTCTTCATCTCCCACCTGGCGGCGATTGGCAATGATCCGAATCGTGTGCGTACTTTCTTCTTCCAAAAACTGACGGGTGATACTATCCAGCTCAATCTGCTCAACCCGCAACTCTGTAGAGCGCCAAACCCGTGACACGAGAGAGGTAATAATAATCGTGCCAATGAAAAAAGTGGCAATCCGTATCCCCTCTGGTCGTTCAATAATATTAAGAATGGTGGTGTAAACGAAGACAAGGGTAATTGACCCAAAGGCAATCAAACCAGGGCGAGATCGGCGATGGTAGGCAGCCAGGGTAACCGCAAAAGAGGCAGAACTCATCAACACCAAAACCCCCGTGGCATAGGCTCCGCCCTGGGCTTCCACACTGGCCTGAAAGATCAGGGTCACAATAAAGGCGATCGTTGTATAGACTAGAACCAGTGGACGAGTCGCAACCGTCCAGCCAGGGGCCATGCCATAGCGCGGTAAGTAGCGGGGCACGATATTCAGTAAGCCAGCCATGGCGGAGGCACCAGCAAACCATAGGATTGCGATCGTGCTGAGGTCATAGAGGGTGCCAAACCCATTCCCCAGGTAGGTATGGGCCAGATAGGCCAGGGCTCTGCCATAGGCCCGCCCCCCTGCCTGAAACTGGTCTGGTGGAATCAGCAGGGTCGTAACCAAACTGCTGGTGATCAAGAAACAACTCATGATCACCGCTGCGGTGGTCAGTAACCTGTAGGTATTGCGAATTCGCCCCCTGGGGTTCTCTTCCCGATCGCTGGGGTGCCCTTTTACCAAAGGCATGACCGCTACCCCAGTTTCAAAGCCAGACAGCCCTAAGGCCAGTTTGGGAAAAATTAGCAATGAAACCCCCACCATGATCAAGGGGTTACCGTGACTGGCCAATAAAGCCGTGCGCCAATCAACCACAACCGCTGGCCGGGCCAATATTTGAGAGAACCCCGTGACAATGGTGATCAGGTTGAGTACCAGATAGATGGCAACCAGCACAACCGCCAGACCGATCGCCTCCCGAAACCCCCTGAGGAAGACGCCCCCCAACAGCGCAATCAACAGCAGGGTGATGGGAACCCCCTGACCGTGCAGGAAGGCTGGAACAAGCGGGTTTTCAACAATGTGGGCGGTGGCATCCGCTGCAGAGAGGGTAATCGTGATAATAAAGTCGGTGGCCACAAACCCCAACAAACACAAGACAAATAGCTTACCCTGCCACCAGGAGAGCAGACGCTCTAACATGGCGATCGAGCCTTCTCCATGGGGGCTAATGGTTGCCACCTGACGATAGATGGGCAGGGCACCAAACAGGGTGAGCAGCACCAAAATCAGGGTGGCCAGGGGTGATAAAGCACCGGCAGCCAGAGCAGCGATGCCCGGTTGATAGCCCAGGGTTGAAAAGTAGTCAACCCCTGTCAGGCACATGACCTGCCACCAGGGGTGGGTGGCAGGATGGCCATCTATATCAGGCCGATCCTCTTGCAGTAACCAGCGCCCTAAGTGTTTGCCAAAACGACGTTTTTTACCTGGCATAGTCTGTTTAACCATCAACGCTTATCCTTAAGGGAAACAGAATTGACCTGAACAGTCCCTAGCGAGTCATCCCGAATTCCGTTATTCTATCGGTCTGTGAGATAAGATCAAATGAATTCTACAGTTTGCGATCGATGGCAACGACCGATCACCCCCTCAGTTTTACAGGCGATGGGCTTGAACATGACCCAGATGGGGAACATATCCATGCCTCTGGCTCAGTCGCCCATCCCCATGTGCATTCAGAAGCTTCCCTGAGGCGGGTAGTCAACCGACTCTCTCGCATTGAAGGTCACATTCGCGGCATCAAAGTGATGGTGCAAGAAAATCGTCCCTGCCCGGATGTGTTAGTCCAGGTCGCGGCAGTGCGGGGGGCATTAGACCGAGTTGCTCGCATGATTTTGGATGAACACCTGACTCAGTGCATTGCTAGGGCCGCAAAAGAAGGGGATATTGAGACTGAAATTGATGAATTAAAGGCTGCCCTAGATCGATTTTTATTGTGATCTGGGATGCAAAGGTGCTAGACGGCGGGTGACTTCCTGTGATAGCAATCGATAAGTTGTATGGCACCCAATTGGGGTGTCACCTTTGGGGAGCGCCATGTATTTATTAATTCCTGCAGCCGGTTCAGGTCGCCGCATGGGCAGCGGCCGCAACAAGTTGCTGTTACCCTTGCTGAATAAACCCTTAATCACCTGGACTCTGGCTGCGGCCAAAGCCTCTAGCTCAATAGACTGGGTGGGTCTGGTCAGTCAACCCGATGATTGGCCAGACTTAAAAGAAAGTGTCATGAGCCTGGGGATCAGCAAAATGGTGCACTTGATTCAGGGAGGTGTTACCCGGCAAGAGTCGGTCTACCGGGGGCTACAGGCACTACCGGCAGGGGCAGAGCGGGTCTTAATCCACGATGGCGCTCGCTGCCTGGCCACCCCTGATTTATTTGATCGCTGTGCTGCCGCCCTAGATCAATACGATGGCCTGATTGCCGCCATTCCGGTCAAAGACACGATCAAGCAAGTTGACTCTGCCAGCCACCGGATCCTCGATACCCCAAGACGGGAGGATCTGTGGGCCGCCCAAACGCCCCAGGGGTTTAAGGTTGACACTTTAAAAAACTGCCACCAGGAGGGGCAGCGGCAGGGATGGGCGGTGACAGACGATGCAGCCCTTTTTGAACGTTGCGGCTACCCTGTTTACATTGTGCCGGGGGAAGAAACCAACTTGAAGGTGACCACCCCCGTTGACCTGGCGATCGCAGAATTAATCCTGCAGCAACGGCCCAGTCATTAAGGGGATTGCTTAATTTCGGCGATTAGACTTTCTACCTCTTTTTGCACCTCGTCGCTGTTGGTTTGTTGGGCCAGTTGTTTGGCTTGTTTTAATGTAGAGAGTGCCTCTACTTTACGATCGCTGGCTTTAAGGGCTTTACCCAACTTGTAGTAGCCAACAGAGTCTTGAGGCACCATCGTGATGTACTGACGATAGGTAATAACGGCTGAGGGGTAATCTTGGCGTTCCAGATAAATGTCTCCCATGAGAGCATAGGCCTCTATCAGGCCAGCTTTCAGCGAAGTCGCACGTCGCAATGCCCGCAGGGCTTCGGTATATTGGCCCTTCGCAGTCAAGATTTTGCCAATCTGCAATTGCAAATCCCCATCTCTAGCAGCCAGTTGGGTCGCCCGACGAAACGCTGCCAGCCCATTATCTAAATTGCCAAGGCTGAGCCAGGTTGCGCCCAAATTGACCTGCACACTGGCCTGACGGGGAACAAGCCTTGCGGCTGTTTGCAATGGCTTCAGTGCATCCTGAGGGCGGTCTTGCTGCAACAGCAGCAGCCCGATCATTTCTAAGGCCCTGGCATTTTGTTGATCGATAGCCAATACCTGCTGATAGGCTTTGACCCCATCATCAAACTGCCCAACACGGGCCAGCAGTGCCCCCAAAGCAAGATAGGCATTAATGTAGCGGGGATTGAGTTGAATGGCCTGACGGTAGGCTGCGATTGCCTGATTCGTATTATTTAAGTTAGCCCAACTGAACCCCAGCCCATATTGAAAATCAGCATTTTTTGGATCTAGCTCGGCAGCTCGTTGAAAAGCCTGGAGTGCGGCTTCAAAATTGCCCTGACTGGCCTGTAAAAAGCCAATCCCAGACTGGATGCGGGCATTTTTTTGATCCAGCAAGGCCGCTTGCTGGTAAACCGAGACCGCCCCCGCTAAGTCCTTCGTATCAAGCAGTTTTTGCGCCTCTTTTAGCATTTCTGCAACCTGATCACCTGACCCGGTCGTCACGTCAATAGAGGCATCTGGCGTAACAGCCGCTGGAGCCTGAGCCCGAACCGAACCCATACTCAAGAGAAGTGCACTAGACAGGAGTAAGAGAGAATAGGAAAAGATCTTCTTTGTAGGAACAATCATTAGGAAGATGCACGAGGATCATTAGAGGACAGTGTCATGTAAAGCTCTGACGATCAGGAACGATGGTAGAAAATTTAACAAATCAAGGTGTATTTTAACAATAATTGAACAACTTGGTTGAACTGTCGCGGATGATTCCGTTAACGGGAGCCATAAAGTATCCTGGAGAAAAGGCCGTAAGGAGTTTTTATGCAATCAGGTTGGCGAGTTGGGTCGCTCTTTGGCATTCCCCTGTTTATCGACCCTTCCTGGTTTTTAATTGTCTTGCTGGTAGCAATTCCCAGAGGCATCTTGTGGCAAGAGCGTTATCCCCAATGGGGAGCTACCATGGCCTATGCTGCAGGGCTGGCAATGGCTATCTTGCTGTTTGCATCGGTTCTGCTCCACGAGTTGGGTCATAGTCTGGTAGCCCGATCTCAGGGGATTAAGGTTAGCTCTATTACCCTCTTTTTGTTTGGGGGCATTGCCTCCATTGAGCAGGAGTCTAAAACCCCCGGTCAGGCATTTCAAGTGGCGATCGCCGGCCCAGCGGTGAGCTTCTTCCTGGCGATCCTTCTAGGGAGCCTGATCCAGGTTCTACCTGGGGTAGAAAGCCCCCTCCGCATTGTGACCGCCAATCTTGCCATGATTAATCTGGTATTAGGCCTGTTTAATCTGATTCCTGGCCTGCCCTTAGACGGAGGCCAAGTGCTGAAAGCGGCTATCTGGAAAGCAACCGGAGATCGGTTTAAAGGCATCCATTGGGCCGCTAGGAGCGGCCAGATTTTAGGATGGTTGGCGATTTCTCTAGGGGTATGGGCTGCTGTTGTGGAAGGTGCCTTTGGTGGATTGTGGATTGCCCTATTGGGTTGGTTTGGTGTGCAAAATGCCAATAACTACCAGCGCCTGACCGATCTGCAAGAGGCCCTGCTGCAAATTAAAGCCACCGATGCTATGGCCCGAGAATTTCGGGTCGTTGATGCCGATATGACCCTGCGTCAGTTTGCCGATGAATACTTACTCTCCCCGGCCCGATCGTCGGTCTACTTTGCCGCATCCAACGGGCGCTATTGCGGCCTGGTCAATGTGGAAGACCTGCAGACGATCGAACGCAGCGAATGGGAACATCAAACCCTACATCGCCTTGTGCAACCCTTAAATGACATTCCAACCGTAAGGGAGGCAACGCCCTTGGTCGATGTAATTCAACTTATGGAAGCCCAGCAATTGCGGCGAGTGACGGTTCTTTCTCCGGCGGGCGCTGTGGCTGGTATCATTGATCGGGGGGATGTGGTGCAGGCCCTGGGCCAAAAAATGAATTTACGCCTTCCCGCTGCCTTCATTAAACAAATTAAAGAAGAAGGCACCTATCCCCCCGGTTTACAACTAGGGGCGATCGCCCAGGCTGCCGCGGAGGCTGCCCGCCCCTCAAACCCCTGAGGTATTGATTAGCTCTCTTTCTTAAACACCACTTGATCCACAAAGTCTGTGTACACTTCTCCTTTTTGAAACTCTGCTGTTTCTAAAATACGCCGATGAAAGTTAATAGTGGTTGACAGTCCTGTAATGGCGCATTCCTGCAAGGCCCGCCGCATCCGACGAATGGCCGAGGGTCGATCGCTGGCCCAGACAATCAACTTGCCAATTAACGAATCATAGTAGGGCGGAATCTCATAGTCGGTGTAGACGTGGGAATCCATCCGCACACCGGGGCCGCTAGGGGGTAAATAGCCACTGATGCGGCCAGGGTTAGGGCGGAAGTTATGGTCAGGGTCTTCCGCATTGATGCGACATTCGATCGCGTGGCCCCGTAGCAACACCTCTTCTTGACGCAGGTTGAGTCGTTCTCCCTGGGCGATGCGAATCTGTTCGGCAATCAGGTCTAACCCGGTCACCATCTCTGTCACAGGATGCTCTACCTGGATGCGTGTATTCATTTCCATGAAGTAAAAGCCGCCACTGTAATCCAACAAAAACTCAACGGTGCCAGCCCCCGTATAGTCGATTGACTTCGCTGCTAACACGGCTGCCTCTCCCATTTTTTCCCGCAATTCGGGAGTCAGAGCTGTGCTGGGGGCCTCTTCTAACAGTTTCTGGTGCCGCCGTTGAATCGAGCATTCCCGTTCCCCCAGATGGATCACATTACCGTAGCTGTCTGCCAGGATCTGAAACTCAATGTGGCGGGGCTTTTCAATAAATTTCTCCAGGTAGACCCCCGCATTGCCAAAGGCAGCTTCTGCTTCACCCTGGGCCGCGAGAAACAGCTTTTCTAACTCTGTTTCATCCCGCACCAGTCTCATCCCCCGCCCCCCTCCACCGGCTGTGGCCTTAATAATCACCGGGTAGCCAATCCGACGGGCAATCACCTGGGCCTCAGCCTCATCCGTCACGAGACCGGGGCTACCGGGGACGGTGGGAACCCCCACTCGCTGCATGGTTTTCTTGGCCGTAGACTTGTCTCCCATCGCCCGGATCGATTCTGGAGAAGGCCCAATGAAGGCAATCTGGTGGTCAGCGCAGATCTCAGCAAAGCGAGCGTTTTCTGCCAAAAAGCCATACCCAGGATGAATTGCTGTGGCATTGCGAGTCAGGGCAGCGGCAATGATGTTGGGAATATTCAAGTAGCTTTTGCTGCTGGGGGGGTCGCCAATGCACACCGCCTCGTCTGCCAGCTGGACGTGGAGAGAGTTGCGATCGATGGTTGAATGTACGGCGACGGTCGCAATCCCCATCTCCTCACAGCTCCGAATAATGCGGAGGGCAATCTCCCCCCGATTCGCAATCAGAATTTTAGAAAACTGCATGTTTCGCCTTTGATCCGTAATCAGTAGAATAGGGCTTTCTGGTGATCCCTGGAAGATGCTTGAAGAAATACTGCAAATTCGCTTCAGGGTGGGGGCACTCGCAATGATTCCTTAACTGGTACATAACCGCAGGAGCGAGGCCGTTCCACAGGGGCGTATTTACGTTGGCTGTCTGTAACCCCTCCGCTGTCCAGGAGTTACAGGTTCTTAAAATCGAGTAGTAGCCCCTGGCGGCAAAAAATCCACTGTCTCCTGGTTGCTGCTGGGGCAGCTTTTGCGGTTGCCCCTCGTGATCGAGGTCAAAGCTATTCCCTACAAACCGCACTAAGGCCAGATAATCTTCTCGACTTAACTGGAGGCAGGCTCGTTTGATGCCGGGATAATGGGGCAAAGCGATGTGCCCCCGCACATAGAGGGCACTGGTGTTACCAGGAAAAAACAACACCCGCAGGATATCGCGCTTATCCATTTGTTCCCAGGAAGGCGTTTCGATATACCAGCGCCGATCGCCCCAACCAAACTCCAGATAACGTAAGGGCGCTGTTTCTGTATGACCCAGGGATAAAAGGGGAAGCACCCGGCCCCAGTCAAAGGCAGCATTTTCAACGGGCAAGAGCAGGTTGGTGTGCATGGTATCTCCAAGCACATAGATGGTGAATTCGCAATCTTTTTGAGTAGAGGCCGTGCCCCACTGGCGAGGGGTCAGGGCTGCGATCGCCAGGATGCCGCCCCCCAACACCAGCCCTGCCGTTAACCATAGCCCAATCTGCTTCAGCCTCATCATTGACCTCCTCCCAGCCGCAGATCCCCATCGGGGCGCACGGTCACCGGTGCCTTAATGGTCACCGGGTAGGGCAGCAGGGCCGCCAGGGCCATAGCCCCGCTAAACACCGCCAATAAAGCGATGCCTCCCTGGGTGAGCCACCCCGAAACGGGGGGCAAAAATTCCTCTGGGGTCACAGTGGGAATAGGATTGGGGGTGTTAAGATTCATACGCTGTGACGCCGGAGCGGGGCGAGAGTTGTTGGGCCAATGTTCATTGAATAGACCTCTTAGTTCATTACCCTGAGATCGTCAATCCTGTAGATGTTAAAATCAACCCAAAGGGCAGGGGAGGGATGAGCACATGGTACAAACAATACCAGCCGATAAAATAACCCTCTATGACCTGAAGCAGCATTTTCAGTTACAGCAAACAGACGATCCATCCTTTTTTCCAGAGTGGCAAGGGAATCTACCAGCCCTGACAGAGTCCGAGCAGCAAAGACTGACACGGGTTCAGGAGATCGTCGCCAATCTAGAGCAGCGATCGGTCTTAGAAAATACAGTCAAGCTGGCAGTGGTTGCTCCCTTGCTAGATTTAGCAGGGCTTTTTTTGCCACCTTTTTACGTTAGTACAGAAGATTCAGTAGAAATTGAAGCCCACGATAGGACTACCTTGGTGCGGGGTCGCATTGACATCTTAGTGCTGAAGGATCGGCTTTGGGTACTCGTCATAGAGTCAAAGCGAGCAGAGTTCTCCCTCAAAGTTGGTATCCCGCAAGTCTTGTCCTATATGCTGGCCACTCCTCAGAGGAATCTTCCACTTTATGGGCTGGTTACGAATGGTACTGATTTTATTTTTCTGAAACTTTTGGTACAAGAAAATCCCCTCTATGCCCGCTCACAGAAATTTGTACTGGGACAGGCCCATGACTTAGCGCAAGTTTTACAGATTCTCAAGCGACTTGCAGCCATTGTGGGAGAGGAGTAACGATATCTTGCTTTTAGTCGCGAGAGATTTAGGTTTTCAGCCCCACTTGTAGCGCACTCCTATTGTTTTTGCAGACTTCTAATGAATTGCTGGATTTGGGATGAAATACCCCACAGTCTTACAACAGAGTGAAGAAGACTGCGGCACCGCCTGTCTGGCCACCGTTGCCCGCTATTACGGTCGCCTGCTGGCCATTGGCCATGCCCGCGAGGTGGTAGGTACAGGTCAATTGGGCACCACCCTACTGGGTCTGGTTAAGCGGTAAATCCTTTCTCCCTCCTTCCTACCCAGGAGCCAGGAACAGTTGGTAGATTGATGCCAGGGCCGATTAGGCTTTCGAGTCTGGCTCTAGCCCCCGCGATCGCATTGGGCCTGCAGTCGGGCAATCTCCTGTTCGGCCTGCTCTGCTCGTTCTTCTGGAGATGGGATCAGCTCTCCCTGGGCGGTAAAGAAGCGCAGTCTCTGCTCAAACACACCCAGATACAGTTCCAGTTGATGACTCCAGAGTCGGCCCTGATCAGTGGGCTGAATCGCCTGGTAGAGGCCATCCACCAGATGAAAGCCTTGAAATTCAAGAGTGTTGGGGTCAAACCAAAAATAATCAGGGGTGCGAAAGGTATCCTGGTACAGGTCTTTTTTCAGCCCCTTGTCGACTCGTTTAGTGGAGTCAGATAAAATTTCCAGAATCAGGTTAGGATAGAGGCCCTGTTCACCCCAGACCACCCAACTTTTGCGGTCTTTTTTTTCTGTGCCCAGCACCACAAAAAAGTCTGGGCCTCTAAAATCCCTGGTTTTTAGCTGATCTTGGTTGTAGTAAACCGTTAAATTACCAGAGATGTAAACATCGTTGCGATCTCGCCACCACCAGCGCAACAGCCGAATCAGCAGGTCGATCTGGTCGCGGTGAAAGTCACTTTCCAAGGGGGGTTCGTCACTCCAGAGGTCGGTGGGGGGGCACTCAATCGCTGCCGCCTCAGGGGGTGAGTCGATGGCAACGGGGTCAACGGCGGCAGCTTGAGCCATGGGTGAGGGCGGTTAAGGGTAACTCAATTTTATTGTAATCAGATTAACCCTTTGCCGCTTACCATTGACTACGGCCATACTGCTCTCCTGCCTCCTTGGCAACAACGGTGTCGTAGAGCCCGTAGTGGGTCAGCCCTGGATGACTCTCAATGCCGGTATAGCGGAGGGAAGCATCCTCGTAGCGGCGGAAGGCAAACACCGCCTGGTTCATCTGCTCGGTGTTAAACACCTTAAGCTGGACCAACAGGTGGAAATCCTTAACCGTCAGACCGGTGACGGCCAGAAACAGATCGGGTTCTAACTTGGTGATCACATCCTGGAGGGTGTTTTCTCGAAAGTCGGTCAGGTACATAAAGGCCGGAATGCGGGTGGCAAACTTGATCAGCTTCTCCTGGATTTGCTTGCGCTTCGACTTGTACTCCCTTTCTTCGTCGGTGAGTTCCTTCTTTTCCTGGGTGCTTAGTTCCTTTTCCTTGCCTTTGTTTTTCAGCTTTTTGACCGTCTCGCTCTTGTTGATAATGGTCTCGATGACGTTATCCCCCAGGGCCCGCCAGCCCTCGATGCGTTCCACGGCGGCTAGGGCGTCGGGGTTGTCGAGGATACGACGCAGGGTGTCGTTGTCTACGTTCACCAGCAGGGCACTCTCCCACTTGCGGGCCAGTAGGGTGGCAGAGGTGCCAGCCATGGCGATGTCAAGGATACCGCCAGCGTCAATTTGGGTCATGTTGGCCCCATCGTAGGCCAGCACGGGCAGGAAGGATACCAGATCCTTGACGGCATTTTCGGGGTTGGGTTCGTTGGGGGCCAGGCCAATGCCGTACTCCGATAGTTGTCGTAGAGCCCGGGTGGGGGCAAAGTCGAAGACAAAACAAACCGGCTTGAGAATCTCCTCTTCGTGGGGGTTGTCACCGTTGGGATTTTTGATCGACCAGGGAGATTGGACTCGAAATGCCGCTTGAAAGTAGGTTTCTGGGGATTGGAGGTTACGCAGCATCAGAATGGAGGACCACTGGGGCACGGTGACACCGGTGGTGAGTTTACCGCAGGAAAGGGTGATGGTCTGGGTGTCGAAGCCACTGCCAATCGCCCTGCGCACGGGGGGTAAGGCCTCCAGGCCGATACCAGCGGCGGTACCGGCGGCGACAATCACCCGGTAGGCATGCCAGAAGGTGTTGTGCCGTTCTTGCAGCAGGTTGGCCATGGCGTGGCAGGCGGCCACGTTGGGCAAAAACCAGAAGGCGTGTTGCAGGTAGGGCAACAGGCGCACATCGGAGTAGGGGAAGGGGGGCCGGGTGCCAGTTTTAAGGTGCTCGACGGACTGAGGCGCGTAGCCACCCCGGAGGATGTCGAGCCACTTCTGCACATCGCTTTTGTGTTTGAACTGGGCGGCGGGGCCGCTGCCAGTAGCCTCAAAGAAGGCATTTAAATCAAATTCGTCAAATTCTCCGGCGCTGGCGATGGCGATCAGCTCATCTGGCATCTGGTAGGTGAGCAGGCGCATCTGGGGCAGAGCCCCGTAGGGGTTGCGCTGGTTGGGGTGGTTGGCGGCAAACTCTTGCTTGGCCCGTTGTTCGTCGGTGTAAGTCCAGTTGAAGATCTGCTCTTCAATAAATTCCCCTGTGGATAGGGCCCGGAACGGGGTGCCCGATAGGTAGAGATAGGCCTTAGTGGTAATGGGTAGAAAGTCACTTTCCTGCTCTGACAGCACCGTCAGGTCTTCGTTGACTTTCTCCAGACTGACGGCATACTCCAGCTTGGTCTCCTGTTTGGCGACCTTTTCCTCCTCCCCCTCAAACAACTCCTGGGCTGTCTCCCGCCACGCACCAAAGTGATACTCATCAAACACCACCAGGTCCCAGGTTACCTGGTGCAGCCATTCATTTTTGGGTTTGATGTTGCCAGCGGTGTCGCGGCCCAACAGGTCTTGAAAGGAACCAAAGTAGACCACGGGTTTGCGGCGATCGATTTGGTTGGGGTCGCGCCCCGAAGATTTAGAAAGGTACTGCCACCCCTCAAAATCCCCATGGGATTCCAGATCGGTTTGCCAGGCATCCTCCACGGCGGGTTTAAAGGTGACCACCAGCACCCGCTTGGCCCCCAGTTTTTTGGCCAGTTGGTAGGTGGTGAAGGTTTTGCCAAAGCGCATTTTGGCATTCCACAAAAACCGGGGAACGGCATGCATGTTCTCCTTCCAGATCGAGTGGAAGTAGGCATGGGTCTTGTCCACCGCCTCCGCCTGTTCAGGCCGGAGGGGAAAGGTTTCATGGTGGGTGCCGGTGAACCGCTGGCCGGTGCGCAGTTCGGTGAGAGCGGTTTGCACATCAGCAACAGTGCAGTGCATCCACTCCAGTTCAGGATTTTCAAATCCCTTTCTCACCAGGGTGGCCCGCACTTCGTGGTCAGTAAAGGTGCTGCCATCGGTGCGATCGGCGGGCTCATCTAACTCGATGCGATAGTTTTTGATCGCCGCAGTTTTAAGCTGCTCGGCTACTCGTTGCTTGACATCTCGGGTGGTTTGCCCCACCTTCAATAACCCCCGATGGGCATCGTCATCGATGGCGTAGGCATAAACCCGTAGCCGTGCCTCTGGCTTCGGGGCAAGAATTTCTTCAATAGTCTTGGTCATGGGCAGGCTTTGGGGTTGGGGGAATGCTCCCCGAGATCGCTCACCCAGAAGTTTATCCAATCGATTGCCAGTCCGCCGCTGTAATAAACCGAGCCAGATGGCCAACATTCGTTGTCGCAACAACCACGTCTGTCGCCCCATCTTCTAAAAGACGGGCTTGAGCCGACAAAATAACGTCCCCATCTAAGG
>JBJTUO010000133.1:0-60850 GCA_046080785.1 Leptolyngbyaceae cyanobacterium
CTAGAAGCCAGGGGATTCTTGGTTCACCGACTCGCCATAACTTAGCAGGTTTTCACCAACCGAGCTAGAGGGCAAATCTCCCCAAGCGTATAGACTTCCGGTGTGCCCCACTGCAGAGTATTAATTTTTGGTTTGATGCGGCATCACCTTGCAGCTATCCGACTAGCGCAACTCCGCCCAATTGAATGAGTCTTGTACTCTTGGGTTTAGACATTCCCGGATTATGCTGGTTCTGATGGTTGCAGGCATTCCGGCTGGCGGCTTCACCAATAGATCGATTGTATCATTTTGCTTGTTTCGTTGGCATCAAGCCACACTCAACAAGCGCGGCTTTCATCCCGTCACCGACTCGCTCTTGAGTAAACACAATTCACGTTTTCGGTGCGGGGCTTCCCGCTGACTTAGCTAAATTATTGACAAACCGGTCAGTCAATAAGTACTTAGTCATAAAAAATTACCTGGTAAACCCCCGGCTGTCGCCGTCCCCCTTATAAAGGGGGACTACAGGGGGTATATTCAATAACATCTAACTACTTACCAATCAATCTACAAAAATCCCCAATTTATCAAGTCTAAACTGGGGAAAAAATTGTGATACCGACAGTCACGATCGACTATCGATGCAGTCGCAAGTGAGGAGAATTAAAGATTGGGTGGCAGAATCACTTGATCAATGACGTGGATCACGCCATTGCTTGCATCAATGTCTGCTGAAATCACACTGGCATTGTTAACTTTGATCTTGCCATCTTTGACCGAAAGGGTAACTGTACTGCCTTCCACCGTTTTAACTTGACCGGGTTTAATGGCTGCAGAGGTAACCTCACCGGCAACCACATGATAAGTTAAGACCTTTTGCAGTTTGGCCTTATTTTCTGGTTTCAAGAGTTCTTCAACAGTGCCAGCAGGTAAGGCTGCAAAGGCTTCATTGGTTGGTGCAAACACAGTAAATGGGCCTTTCCCAGAGAGGGTTTCAGCCAAGCCAGCCGCTTTGATAGCAGCTACCAGAGTGCTGAAGGAACTATTTGAGGCAGCAATTTCAACAACTGTTGCAGAATTGGCAGTAGTTGCCGTTGTTGTCGTAGGAGCGCCAGCCACTAGCCTAGGACTCGCGCTCGCTGAAGCACCAGGGCAAGATTTTGCGGATGCGGGTAGACTGACGAGCAGGCTAGCTGCTGCAATTGTGGCCAGATAAAATCCACTTTTGAATGTACGTTGCATCGTGTGATAGTTCACGGGTGCGAACCTCATAACTGTAAAGTTCTCTTTAATTTTATGTAGTTTTTTGAAGTTATGCCAAAGCTGCTCAAGTTTATCCATTGAAATTAATCGATGATTCTGCAAGGTAAAACTTAATGATTCTACCAACAGCGCATCTCTTTCAGAAAAGATGAAAGTTCTGCATTCAGCCACTCTTGCTCCACTTTGGTCAGCCCTGTTGCAGAAAATTGCTTATGGACGCCTTCCCATAGGGTCAAAGTTTTAGGATATTCTGAACTCTCCATTTCAACTCGCAAATCCTGGGTGCTACCCCGACGCTCGCCACTCATTCCCAAACAGTGCCAGCCTTGACGGAAAGAAGACCGATTGATTTCTAGAAAGGTGAATCCTGCAGCAGTAAACACGACTCCTCCCAGGAGACGCAAGACGGCCGCATAGAAGGGAACTAAGAACAGAGGAAAGAACCAGATACCGGAAGCGTAAGCTCCAGCGATGGCGGCTGGTGTCAAAAATAAGAGAAGCCCCGTCCAGAACGCCGCAAAGCCGCTAAGCCCCAAGAGTTCAGGGTCGGCAATCCCTGCAGGAGGGATCTCTAACTGAAATCGATCGCGGCTGCGCTGCAGTTTCACCCGACTGCCCTTAGGTTTACCCGGCACCATTTGCGATCGAAGCCGCGTTGCCGGGGCTGATGACCTGTCTATTTGCAAAGCATTCAAAGCGGCCTCAGCCGACTGAAACCGATCTTCCACCGCAGGTTCTACCATCTGTTCCAACCAGTCAACAAATTCGGCAGAAACAGAAATTTGATTCCGGAAGTTAAGCTTCATCCGCTGTTGAGGCAACTCTGCCGGCGATCGATGAGTCAGGAGAAACAGAATGGTTCCGCCTAAGGAATACAGATCTGAAGCAAAGTACGCCTGCCCCCGAAACTGCTCTGGTGGCATATAGCCAAAGGTGCCGACAAAAGTACTGCCCCCCGCCACAGTATTGCGATAGGCTGCCTGCACAGAGCCAAAATCCACCAGGTAGATCTGGCCATCCTGCCGCCGGATAATGTTTTCTGGCTTGATATCCCGATGAATCACGGGGGGATTGAGCCGATGCAAATAATTCAGAATTGTGAAAACCTGAGTCGCGATATCCCTGGCATCGGCTTCCGTCGCCCGCCAACCCCGTTCTACCATTTGAGCCAGAGATTCTCCCTCGGCCAGAGCCTGCACCAGGTAAAAAAGCCGATCCTGGGGCAAATCCACCTGAAAGTGATCCAGATAGGCAGGGATAGCTGGATGATGCAGGGTTTCCAGGACTTTTGCTTCTCGCTCAAACAGGTCTAACGCTTTCCAGTCTGGCAATTGCCGCAAAGATAAAGCCTTCACTGCTACCGGATGGCCAGTTGTCTGGTCAATCGCTTCGTAGGTAATGCCAATCCCTCCCTGACCGAGAGATTTTACAATCCGGTAGCGATCGCGAACCATATCGCCTGGTTGATGCAACATAGAAGTTAGGTTGGTGATTCTGGTTCTGTTATGGCTTAATTCACCGATCGTTGGGTGAAATCCTGGTATGAATTTAGGCTGCCCGTTTGAACCCTTTCTCTACCGCTTGCGTCTAATCGGTAACTATCCGATATAAGGAATCTATAGTTTGTTGTCTGTTACCGCAACCGTGACCACTAAAGCCCAACCAGATCAAGATGATCATCACCTGCTACGTCAGTGTTTGCAGGGCAATACGGATAGTTTTCGTCTCCTATATCGACGCTATGAACGACGGGTGCGGGCCATGTTATATCAGTTAGTCGGCGCGATGCATCTGGATGATCTGGTGCAAGAGGTCTTTTTGCGAGCCTGGAAAGGGCTACCCACCTTTCGTCAAACAGCCCAGTTTTCCACCTGGCTCTACCGAATTACCTGGAATGTGGCGATCGACCATCAACGGGCCAGTGCCCGTCATCACAGCAGGCTACAGGCAGTAGCCCAGCATCTCTCTCCCCAATACGATACTCCCGATGTCTTGCATTTGCATTATCAAGATCTGGTGCAGCGGGGGTTAGAACACCTAAGTTTTGATCATCGAACCGTGTTGGTGCTCCATGATCTAGAAGAATTGCCTCAAAAAGAAATTGCTGCCATTTTAGAGATCCCCATTGGCACGGTTAAGTCTCGTCTATTTCACGCCCGTGCTGCTATGCGCCAGTTTTTACACCAAGAAGGAGTTCAGGTATGACCTATCCGGATGACGATCGCCCCCTGGTAGATTTCTTGCGTCATTATCGGCCTCCCACACCTCCAGCCTCAGAAGCTTTAGAAGATCGGATTTTGACCCAGATTACGGCTGCTAATACCCAATCCACCGCTGTTCCTCTGCATCGACGGCAGAGACTTCGATATTGGGCCATTCCTGCGGCGATCGCTGCTGGTCTGGTTGCCACGGTGATCAGCTACCAGGCTCTGACCCCCAAACCTCCGAGCAACGCAGATCAAGCCAGCTTGGAGGCGTTTATTGAAACAAGCTGGGATGGAACCGTTAGTTCTGATGAGACTGACTATGATTGGCTCTTGAGTCACTCAACCTCGGTGCAATAGCCAGAATAACTGTTTCTTGACTCAACCTAGTCTGGAGGATGCGATGGTACTTCGTTCTGCTTTGACTTTAGCAACCACGGCTATTTTGCTCAGTAGCGGCATGGCGTTCGCTCAACCTCTTGAGTCCCCAACCCCAGTAATTGCGCAACTGGCTAACCCTGGTTGGGGACGGGGTAGCTGGCTCCGCGATCTGAACCTAACACCCGTTCAGGTTAATCAGATGAACCAGATTCGCGATCGATACCGTGATCAGCTCAATCAACAACGGCAGGCCTTAAGGCAGGCCCAGCAAAGGCTGCAACAACTACTGAGTAGCAGTAATGCTTCTCAACGGGCTCTCTTGGCCCAGCATCGTCAAGTACAAGCCCTGCGGCAACGACTGTCAGACACCCAGTTTGAGAGTATATTGGCGATGCGGGAGGTGCTAACACCAGAGCAGCGAGCTAAATTAGCCCAGCAACTGCAACAACGACGAGGGAGCTTCACAAACCAATAATAGCCATTGCCATGGGTACCGTGGCCAGGCTATATCTGGTGAAGTAAAGGGTTATCTAAACAGGAAAGAATTGCATGAAAATCACAAGAAACCGGGTTGCTCAGTCAGCGGCAACGACCGCTTTGGTATTAGGCGTTTCTTTTCTTGCGTCGGCTCAGGCTCAGACCGTTTCTAAAGCTTTATCTGATGAGGCGCAGGCCACCTGTAGTAAATCTGCTGCTTCTAAGGGGTTTGAGGTCGTAGGAGTCACCTCTATTACACCAAGGCCGGGTACCACCGATAGTGTTGACGTTGTTTTGAGTTTAACCAAGGATGGAGAACCCTATAAAGTAACCTGCGGTTATACCCAAACAGCAGACACTACCGTTAGCGGAACCGCCCCTTCTCCTGCTCCCGCTGCGGTTACCGGGGCTTCTCCAGGGACGATCGCATCTCCTGCTCCGGCCAAAAGCCCTGCTGCCGTTGCTAAGCCTGCTCCCGCTGCAACCACTGCAACTACCCCAGCCGCTGAGAGAGGTGGCATCTCTCCCTGGTGGTGGCTATTGGTTCCGCTCATTGGAATTCCCCTGTTATGGTGGCTGCTGCGTTCTAAGGATGAAACAACTGTGGCTAGCAGCTACGACACCCCCGCACAGGAGGCAGGCCTGACAACCACGACACCTGTTAGCAATATCCCTCCAAGTGATGGAATCATTCGTAGCAGCGGTAATGAGATCAATCTCTACTCTGGCCCTGGTCGCAACTACCAGATAACGGGTTGGTTAGAGGATGGCCAACAAGTTCGTCTCTCTGGACAGAGACAGATTGAGGCGGATGGGGCCTGGGTTGAGTTGGCAGACGGGGGCTGGATCCCCAAAGCAGCCGTTGAGCTGATTTAGCTAAGTATAGCTATGGTCAGAACGCTTTTGATTGATCAAATGCCAGACATGGGTAGGCGTTCTGGCTGACCTGCGCCAGGTTGCCCATGACAGCGACTCTGGCGTTGTTGATTCCAGGCGTAAAACGGCTGCTGGAAAATGTCACTCTGGATCGCTGTTACCTGAACCCCCACCCAGCAAAAGAGGCGGTAATATCGCTGCGCTAACCATCCCCACACTTACACTGAAGGCCAGTACTAACCCTACTGGGATATCAAAAGACTGAAACATCAGAAACTTAAGAGAAACAGGGGAAAAGTTTTGAATTGCCAGAATTGAGATACCTGAAATCCAGGCAGCGATAATAATGGAGGTCAGCAGATTAACCAGAGATTTCATGGGGCATTCCTGATTCCAGGGATGAAAAGGGTAATGGATGCTTGAAACAAAGTTTCAACTCATCCTGCTTTTCAGCAACACCTTTCATGGCGTACAGGGCTAGATAGAATAGCATCAGTTAACGATCAGCCGACGGTGGCGCGTCAGCAGTCGTGATCGTTGTTTTTACCTCGCCATTGGGGCCAACACTGGTTTGGATGCGTTTAATCGGTTTGGACTTGGGCATACCGCTGTTGGTTGACGCAAGAGGCTCTTCACAATGATCTTGGTGAGAGCGGAACCAGGCTGGCCGCATTTGATCGTAGGCCATCTGTAAAGCTGCTGCTGCGATCGCGTGGGGTTCATACTCTTCTGCCAACTCAGCCACGATCGGTAAGAAGGAAGCAATCCGCTCACCCACCAAAGCCTCTCGAATACTGGCCTGTAACTTCTCTAATTGCCGGGCCTCGATTTCAGCCCGGTTGGGGATGGAGGCGATGGTCAATTTTTGCCGGATGTGAGCTTCGATGTCCCGCAGTTTACGCCGATCCAGGGGATGCACAATAGTAATCGCAGTCCCTTCTTTACCCGCCCGACCCGTGCGACCAATGCGGTGCACATAGTTTTCCAGACTATCGGGCAGGTCATAGTTAATCACATGGGTCAGATCATCCACATGAATGCCACGGGCGGCGATATCCGTCGCCACAACCCAGCGCACCTGTCGTTGACGAAAGCGCAGAAGTAATCGTTCCCGTTGAGTTTGACTCAAATCTCCATGGTACTCATCCACACTATGACCTGCAGCCTGCAATTGGCTGGTTAACTCTGCGGCAGCCTTGCGAGTGCGGACAAAGATAATGGCTGATTCGGGGTCTGCCAGTTCCAAAATCGGCAGCAAGCAGCGAGCCTTCGTCCACCCACGGGGCACAATATAAGCGACCTGGTTGATCCGGGTGGGGGCGGCTTTGGGCTGCTCAATGCTGACGGTAACAGGCGATCGTAAAAATTTAGTTACCAGCTTACGAATGGAGGGATCCATCGTGGCGGAGAAGAAGGCTGTCTGTCTTTCTGTGGGTGCCTGATTCAGAATCTTTTCCACATCCTGAATGAAGCCCATATTTAGCATTTCATCGGCTTCATCCAGAACCAGCCAGTTCAGGTTATTTAGCATCAGGTCGCCCCGATTCAGCAGATCCAAAACCCGACCAGGTGTCCCCACTACGAGCTGGGCCCCCCGCTGTAAGCGAGAGATTTGGGGTTCGATCGCCTGCCCCCCATAGATGGTTACAACCTTTAAGCGGCGATCGTCATTCAGACTACGAATAGCCTGACACACTTGCAGGGCCAACTCACGGGTTGGCGTTAAAACCAACGCCTGCACTACAGGCAACTTAACATTAATCCGCTCCAGAATGGGCAGGGAAAAAGCAGCGGTTTTACCAGTCCCCGTCTGGGCTTGACCTACGACATCGCGCCCAGAAAGCAGGTGGGGGATCGCCTCTGCCTGAATGGGGGTGGGGCTAGCAAACCCCAAAGATTCTAAGTGGCGAACGCGAGCTTCAGAAAGGCCAAGGCTATGAAAAGAAAGGGTCATTGAGTCTCCTAATTAACAAGGCTTTACAGAGGGCAGACATAAAACTGAACGGTGCCAACATCAAGGCAGGGTGCCAGAGAGTTAGCCAGGCTGCCGTTATGGAACGGTTAAGGGCTGGGCTGCAACAAATAAATCGCTAGCAGCAGCAACCCGGCCATAGAGGTCGTAGATGTCAGCATCTTCGATTACCACGGGCACCATGGAACCCAGACGCGCTTCACCCTGGATGTAGACCAGACCATCCACTTCGGGAGAAAATCGGGCACAACGGCCAACTAGTGCCCCTGTTTGTGGGTCTTCCTGTTCAACCAACACATTCACAACCTTACCAATCTCCCGACGATTCTGTTTTAGAGAAATGGGCTGCTGCGTCTGCATCAGAGCATCCCGACGAGCCTCCATCACAGCCTGGTCTACCTGGTCTGGTAGGTCGTAGGCAGGAGTGCCTTCTTCTGGAGAGAAGGTAAATACCCCCACATGGTCAAACTCATGGCGGCGAACAAACTGAAGCAGATGGTTAAAGTGTTCATCTGTTTCACCAGGGAAACCAACGATGAAGGTGGTTCTCAGCACAGCATGGGGCAGTGCGGCCTTAATCCGTTCAATTAGGCCATCATTGACCCGCCCCTGCCAGGGGCGATTCATGGCTCTGAGAATGTCTGGATGGGAGTGTTGCAGGGGCAAATCTAGATAGGGCAGAACATTGGGGGTTACTTGAATCGCCTCGATCACCCGTGGTGTTAAGCCTGTTGGGTAAGCATAGTGCATCCGAATCCAGGGAACATCGACCTGACCCAAGGCTCGCAGGAGCTCAGCCAGTCGCGGTTCTCCATACCGATCTACCCCATAGTTGGTTGTAATTTGAGAAATTAAAATCAGTTCCTGCACCCCCTCTGCAGCCAGTTGCTGCGCTTCTGCCACGATCGACTCGATCGAACGGGAGCGTTGGTTACCCCGCAGGTGAGGAATGATACAGAAGGCACAGCGATAATCGCAGCCTTCGGCAATTCGCAAGTAGGCAACCCCTTCAGTGGTGGTGCGATAGCGAGGAGTGGTTTCGTCTGCAATGTAAGTGGGTTCCGCAGAAACTTCTGTTACCCGCTCCCCAGCCTCAGCCCGCTGGATCACATCCACAATCTTGTGATAATCGCCGGTACCCACTAGAGCCACGGCTTCAGGCAGTTCTTCTAGTAACTCAGTTTGAAAGTGCTGGGCCATACAGCCCGTAATCACAATTTTCTTATTGGCAACTGCGAGCTCCACCAGGGTACGCACCGACTCTTCCCGGGCGGCTTCGATAAAACTACAGGTATTAACAATGACGTAATCAGCTAGCTCTTCATTGGTATCGACCGAGTAGCCAGCCTGGACAAGCAAGCCCAGCATGTGTTCAGTGTCGATCCGGTTCTTTTCACATCCCAAATGGGTAACAGAAATTGTCGGCTTAATGCCCATAGCGTAACAAAGGGGAAATCACAACTTGAATCAATCGAAAAGCTGTAGCGATCGCTTTGCGACGGACTAATCCCTTCGCGGCCGATTTTCTTGGCAAACACCAGTTGGCCCTAACTCTGTCGCAATCGCTCAGATGACATTGCTTATATAGTAGCGCAAAAAACAAATATTACGATCTATTACGCAATTATTTTTCCCCAATCGTTCCCTGTACGGCAGTCGATTAGAGCCATCACCTGGGATCGGAAATTCAGCTTTATTTAAGGTTTACACCGTCTAGTCGTAAGATGGGAGAGATGTGATGAAACCCGAATAATCGTGAAGGCTATCTCCCTGCTTGGCTCAACTGGCTCGATTGGTACTCAAACCCTGGATATTGTTGCCAATCACCCCGATCAGTTTCGCATTGTTGCCCTGGCTGCCGGACGCAACATTGAGCTGTTAGCCCAGCAGGTACGTCAGTTTCAACCAGAGATGGTGGCCATTAGGGACGCCACATTGTTGCCAGACTTGCAGGCCGCCCTAACCCAGGTACCGACTCAACCAACCCTGCTGGCAGGCGAAGAGGGCGTGGTTGAGGTTGCCCGTCACTCTGAGGCTGATGTGGTGGTCACCGGGATTGTAGGCTGTGCCGGTCTCTTGCCTACCATCGCAGCGATCGAAGCTGGAAAGGATATTGCCCTAGCAAATAAGGAAACCCTGATTGCCGGGGGCCCAGTGGTATTGCCCCTGATCCAGAAACAGGGGGTAAAACTACTCCCAGCAGACTCCGAGCATTCGGCGATCTTCCAATGTTTGCAAGGGGTGCCTCAAGGTGGGTTACGGCGAATTCTATTAACCGCATCTGGAGGGGCCTTTCGCGATTTGGCGGTGGAAAAGCTAAGCTCTGTAACCGTAGCAGATGCCCTGAAACATCCCAACTGGTCAATGGGCAAAAAAATCACGATCGACTCTGCCACTTTAATGAATAAAGGGCTGGAGGTGATTGAGGCCCACTTCTTGTTTGGTGCAGACTACGATCAGATTGACATCGTCATCCATCCCCAAAGCATTATCCACTCCTTAATTGAGTTACAAGACACCTCGGTTTTAGCCCAGTTGGGTTGGCCTGACATGCGGTTGCCCCTGCTCTATGCCCTATCTTGGCCGGAGCGCATCATCACCGATTGGGAAGCCTTAGACCTGGTTAAAATCAGTACCCTCACCTTCCGGGAACCCGATCATGAGAAATACCCCTGTATGCAACTGGCCTATGCTGCAGGGCGGGCGGGCGGCTGTATGCCAGCAGTCTTAAATGCTGCTAATGAGCAAGCAGTGGCGCTCTTCCTGGAAGAAAAGATTCGTTTTCTCGACATCCCCCGCTTGATTGAGCAAGCTTGCGATCGCTACCAGGTGCATAATACTGCCACCCCCACCCTGGAAGATATTCTGGAGGCTGACCAATGGGCCAGACAAGCGGTGATGGTAGCTAGCCAATCTCTGGCCGAGCAACCGATTTTGTCTGTCTAGCTAAGCAGTATGAGTTTCCTGTTGCTGGTCGCTGCCATCGCCATTACGCTCCTGGTTTTTACCTGGTTGCTGAAGGTCGTGCGGGTCACGATCACAACGGCGATTACCATTGCAGCGATCGTTTTATTGATGCAACTGCTATTTGGAGTTGGCCCCACTCAGATCTGGCAGGCTGTGATTCAGATTCCCACTCAACTTTGGCAACTGATGACCGGGGGCCGTTAACCTGATTGATTTGCTTGAACACGTTATGGACAATCAACACCAGTTTTTCAAGCGTCTTTTGCTGATTTTCCTACCGCTGTTAGGGGGGTTTACCCTGGGAGGGTTGGTGTTGGATCGGAAATTCTCGCCTTCAGTCAGTCAGTCAGTTCCAGATCAGGCACCCCACCTTGCTAGCCCTTCACCCTTACAGCCCAAGGTTTCACCTAGCCCTGTCATGGCAATCTCTAGCGTTAAGAGGGGGCCTGCTTCCAGCAGCAGTACGCTGTCTACCTCACCCCCCCCCAAGGCAGTTCCCCCCTCGGCACAGCCAACCCTACGCCCGATTGACCCCAGAGCATTAACAGCAGAACAAAAAGCTCAGAACGAGAAGGCAAAGGCTGCTTTTTTGACAGCGGCCCCCACAGTGGATAGTCTGATAGAAATGCGAGTTGCGATCGCAGAAGGCGTTTTGGCCCTTGAGCTTGGAGCCTCTGAGGGAGCAACGGTAGTAGACGCTCAGGGCCGGTCACTTCAGCAACTAACTCCAGGCGCAACCTATTCAATCGAGGCGGTGAACCAATCAATTATCCTGGCTGGCCAATCTTTACCTGAGATGGTTTGGGTCTTACCTGCCCCTGACAGCACCTTTAGCCTCGGCGATCGCCAGTATCGAGGCAAACTCTTGCTCGTTGTTGATCGCGGTAGCCTGTGGGGTGTCAATCACGTCAACCTGCGTCAATATCTTGCCAGTGTAATAGCCAGTGAGGTCTCTGCCAGTTGGCCAGTCGAAGCGCTTAAAGCCCAGGCCGTAGCAGCACGATCCTACGCCCTCACTTATTACTTAAAACCTGTGACTTCCCTTTATCAATTAGGCGCAACCGAATCCTACCAGGTTTACAGCGGCATTGACCGGGAAGCCAAACAGACATCCCAGGCAGTAGATTCTACGGCGGGAGAATTTGTTAGTCATCGGGGAGGGGTTGTCGAGTCCCTCTATGCCGCATCGGATGACATCGTAGCAGAAGCCTTTGCAGGCAAAGGCATGAGCCAATTGGGCGCGCTTGAATTAGCCAAGCAGGGCTATGGTTATCAACAGATTCTCAGTCATTATTACCCCGGCACAGGAGTCGGTCGGGTGATAGCCGACATGAATTAAAATCGTCGCTCATCCGTCAGGAATGTGAAACTTTACTGAATTTTTGGGAAAGCTTAGAACAGCTTTTATATTGAGGTTAACCGAATAGAACTATTTTATAAGGGATAACCTGCTAGCCAGGTCGGCTTATCAAAGGGAATTACTGATTCTAGGGATGAAAAGGATGCTGGATTTTAATGATTCAGTTCTTCCTTATCCTTTTATGGTGTGTCCCAGGCTTTAAGCCCTCTCCTGCCTTCCTTTTATTTAGACTAATGTCACAGGTAGTGCTTTTTAGCGAATAATTCTGCGAGTTAAGCTCTACCTGTAGAGCTTTTCAGAAATTAGTCTAAACTCCAGGCCTTCGACAGGCCCAGGAACTAAATAAAGGGGGCTCAGGCTGGCTCTTCTTCTACCTCCTTTGGCTTCGCTCAGGGAACGGGCAGAATGACTCCCCTACCCTTTAAACTTAAGTTGTAATGCGTCAGTGTCTATCTATGCCTGGTGGAAACAAATTCAAACCCAACCAGCCTGTTAACAACAAAGCCATCCTGTCAGTTTTTTTGGCAGGTGCCCTGGTTTTGAACTCCTTGCTGCCGGTGCTTGCACTGCCGCTGTCTGCCGGCGATCGGGTGCGGGTAATGACGCCGTTAGATGATGAGTTACCCCCTGACAGTCGTTTCCGGATTAGTGGGCTGTACGAAGTCAATCTGGATGGAACCTTGCAGATTCCCTTTATCGATCCGATTCCTGTCGTAGGGCTGAGCTTGCAACAGGTCGAGCAACGGTTATCAGATGCCCTACTAAGACGAGGCTTTTTCAAACCTGAATTTTTTCAGCTCAGCGTTAAAGTCGCCCAATGGGCACCCGTTCAGGTCGCGATTAGTGGTGAAGTGTTTCAGCCCGGTCGGGTTTTGCTGAATGGGGCCGGCCCTGAAACAAGTCGTGAATCACCACTGCCCGCCCCTCGCGATCAGCCCGTGACGATCGCAGGGGATGCTCCCCAGGGACGGTATCTGGTTGCTGCAATTCGTCAGGCCGGCGGAGTTAAACCAACGGCTGACATCACTCAAGTTCGGGTGATTCGGGGTAAGCAAGATAAAACCTTTGACTTATCCGGTGTATTTACTGGTGAGCCTGTACCGGATGTCCCACTAGTTGCGGGCGATCAAATCATCGTCCCCTTAGCCAAAGCCTCCCAAACTAGTTTGGTACGTCCCTCTCAAGTCACTCCAATCAATATCCCAGTCAACCTTTCAAATTTAACCCGACCTAACAATGATCAGAGAGGTGGAAAAATTTTGATGGTAGAGTACGGAACTCGCCTATCCCAGGTGGTTGTAGCAGCTGGATGTGCGGGCGGCACCAGCGCCACCAACGCCCCTCGACGAGTCGTGTTGGTCAAAACAAATCGATTGACCGGTGAAACAACCGTGTTTAATCGACGAATTGAGCGGTTACTTAAAGATTCTAATAAGGAGGGCGAAAATCCTTTCTTGATGCCTCAAGATAGCGTAGTTTGTTACGATTCAACTGTGACAAACATTGCCAGTGTACTCAGCCTGATTACTAAAATTATTAGCCCCTTTTACCTGATTCCAAGGTTGTTTCCCAGTGATGACTGAGCTTTCACCAGCATCGCGTTCTTCTTCCGTAACCACTGACGACCGCCGTGGTCGGGGGTGGCGCTATCTCCTTTTGGGGCTGCTTACAAATGCAGCATTTTGGGGAACTGCATTGTTATGGCTAAAAGATGCTCCCCGGCTTTGTACCAGTCGTTGGACGGTGATATCTCTCAATAGCCCAGCGCCCAGCCATGTTGCCATGCCCAATGGCAGCCCCCGGCTTGATGCAATCAATCTACCGGATCCAGATGCGCGCGAGGCCTATAAGGTGATCGTAACGACCGATTCTGTCCGTAAAGCGGCGGCTTCTAAGTTGGGGATGACCATGGCTCAATTTGGGACTCCAACAGTGCAGGTTGTGCCTGGCACGGCAATGATTCAGTTTGAGATTACCGGCTCTACTCCAGAAGACGCACAAAAAAAGGCCTATGCCCTCCATGAGGCGTTTCAGGAGCAGCTTAATAAGTTACGGATGCAGCAGGCTACTGACCAGCAGTCTAGCTTTGAAGGCGCTCTCAACTTAGTACAAAAGCGACTGGAGGCGTCACAACTCAGGTTATCCGATTACAAACGGCGATCGGGTTTGGTTTCTAAAGACCAGATTGACCAGCTTGCAGGCAGCATCGAGGGATTACGGCGATCTCGAGCCGAGTTGATGGCCCAACGGCAAGATATTTCTGCCCGGTTGAAACAGTTGTCTGGAGATATGAATTTGTCTTCCCAGGAGGCGTCTGAAGCCTTTACTTTACGGTCAGATGGGTTATTGCAGCAATATTTGAAGACCTATAATGAAGCTACTGCTAGTTTGACGGCCCTGTCAGAAAAACTCGGCCCAAACCATCCAGCCATTCTGCGGGAGTCGAGCCGACAAGCAGCGGCGGAGCAAGCCTTACAACAACGGGCAGAGGCTCTTCTGGGGCGGCCTGTTGATCCCAACTTACTGGCAAAGTTAGACGTTACGCCTACCCCTTCAGACCGCACACCCAGGGAAACTTTATTCAAAGAAATCGTAACCAATCAGGCGGAGCAGCAAGGGCTTGAAGCCCGCATCAGAGAAACCGATCGCCAGTTACAGGAGTTAGAAAAACGATTGGGAGGGTTTACTCAAAGCAGCACCAACCTGGACACCCTCAATCGGGATCTACAAATGTCGGAAGCCATCTTTTCATCGGCATTGGCAAATTTAGATACAGGTCGAGCCAATACGGTGCTGCGGGCCTACCCTCCGATTCAACTATTGGCAGAGCCAAACCTCCCTGCTCAGGGCAGGATTCCAGAACAACAGGCCATTTTAACCGCTGCTACGTTTAGCTCACTCTTGGTCAGTATGGTATTATTCTTCCTTTGGTTTCGCAAATCCACCTTGATGAATTATTTATTTTCTCGCAAAGATTATCCGAGTCACTGATCGCCGAGCAACCCAATTTGACCTGAGTACGTCACAAAGACCGAAACATCGTAAGATAACGAGAGTTTGGGTGTCTCAATAGGTGGTGTAGAGGAGATTGGCGTGGTATTGATTAATCATGAATTGGCATTGGAAGCAGTTCCAGTTGCCCCTTTAACTATACCCAACTTTCCATATAGCGCAAATGGTGGACGATCGCTAGGCTCTTCTCCCAATTTCAACCTAATCCAACTTTCCCTCGTTGTTCCCACTTATAACGAACGGGAGAATGTCATTGCCTTGGTTCAGCAACTGAGTCGGTTACTGGATGACGCCTTACCCAATGCCTATGAATTAATCGTGGTGGACGATAATAGCCCGGACGGCACCTGGCGAGTGGCTCAAGACTTAATGGCAGACTATCCACAACTGCGAGTCATGCGACGTCAGCATGAGCAGGGGCTATCTTCTGCAGTCATTCGAGGGTGGCAGGTGGCTCGCGGTGAGGTGCTTGGAGTCATCGATGGAGATTTGCAACATCCGCCAGAATCTTTACTTCAGCTGTTAAAGGCGATTTGGGATGGGGCTGATTTGGCTGTTGCCAGTCGCCATGTTGAAGGGGGCGGAGTGAGCAACTGGAGTCTGACCCGCAGGCTGCTGTCACGGGGTGCCCAATTGCTTGGTCTGTTAATCTTACCGGGCGTTGTAGGCCGGGTATCTGACCCGATGAGTGGGTACTTTTTGGTGCGCCGCGCAGCCATTGTCGGCCATGAATTAGAGCCAAGGGGCTACAAAATTTTGCTGGAAGTACTTGGACGGGGTCAGGTGGGGCAGATTGCCGAAGTGGGCTACGTGTTTCAGGAGCGCCAGGAGGGCACCAGTAAAGTTAGCTGGAAGCAGTATCGAGACTATGTTTTGCATCTGGCTAAGTTACGATCGCGGGGCCGTATCAGTCGCCTGCGAGCCCAGCTAAAGTTTCCCAGTGCTCGCTTTGTCCAATTTTGCCTGGTGGGCTTGAGCGGTGTGATGGTAGATATGATCGTGCTTTACCTGCTGAGCGACCCGGCTATATTGGGCTGGGGGCTGACCCGCAGTAAGGTGATTGCCGCTGAGTTCGCCATTCTCAATAACTTTTTCTGGAATGACCGATGGACCTTTGGAGATCTGGCCCGTTCTCAAACAGGGCGCAACCGGCGTCTGAAGCGGTTATTGAAATTTAACATTATCTGCCTCATGGGTCTGATTCTGAATGTGCTGCTGTTGAACCTGTTCTTTAACGGCTTTGGCATAAACCGCTACCTGGCGAATCTGTTGGCGATCGCCGCTGTTACGTTGTGGAATTTCTGGATCAACTTGAAGTTAAATTGGCGGGTGACTCAGGTCAAATAAAAGGTTTATGACACTCCAGCACCCTTGCTTATCTAAGGCAGGCACCCTGGCGATCGGTCTGGGGTTGCTCCCTATCTTGGCTGCCTGCACCTACTCCAGGGCCAACACAACCCACAACCATAAGGCTGAGGTTGTCACACCAGCCCCCCTTAACTATCAGGTGATTTCCTACCGGGGCACGTCAGTCTCTGTGCTCACCATTCCAGCAGGGGAAGCCTATGCGGTAAGACCGGTAGTCTCTGATACAGTAGATACTCTTGCTGCAATGGCCCAGAAAAATGGCGCGATCGCGGCAATTAACGCTGGCTTTTTTGACCCTAACAATCAAAAAACAACTTCCTACATTACGATCCAGGGGCAGTTGGTAGCAGACCCCCACCAGAATGAACGGTTGGTTAACAACCCAACCTTGACAGCTTACTTGCCCCAAATTCTAAATCGCAGTGAATTACGACGCTATCGCTGTGGTGAGTCAACTCAGTATGCCATCGCTCTGCATCAGGCCCCTGTGCCAGATCACTGCCAGTTGATAGACGCCATTGGCGGCGGGCCTCAGCTCTTACCTGCTCTAACGGCAGAGCAAGAAGCCTTTACCCAAACCATCAAGGGGGAAATTGTCCGAGACGCCCTGGGCTTACAACAACGGAATGCTCGCACTGCGGTGGGGGTAACCCCCACTGGCCAGATGATTTGGGTCATGGTTCCCCATCGGGTAGATCAACCAACCTCTGGTCTAACTCTCCCCGATCTGGCAGCCCTATTGCAGCAACAGGGCGCGTACCAGGCCATCAATCTGGATGGAGGCAGCTCGTCTGCCCTGTACTACCGGGGGCAAACGATCTCTGGCAAGCTAGATGGTGCTGGCAGGTCGCTCAACCGCCCAGTTAAGTCGATTTTATTAGTCCGTCTTAGGGGCTAGCCCAGGCCACATAGGGGAGACGACTAGCAGTAGAGCGAATCGCATCGGCTTGCGCCACCAGTTGGCCACAGGCATCCCAGGTACCTGTAGTGAGCATCATGCGATGGCCATCTCCAATGGTAATTGGGGCCGTAAAATCACCAAAGACAAGCTCACAGGATTCCAGATTCACTGTCAACTCTGAGTCAGGGTTATCGGTCAAAATGTCTTGCAGAAGGTTGACCGTGGTGGGCTCAGCGGTAACACAGGGGATTCCCATTGCTACACAGTTGCCAAAAAAGATTTCGGCAAAGCTCTCCCCGACGATCGCTTGAATGCCCCATTTTGCAAGGGCCTGAGGTGCATGCTCCCGACTGGAACCACAGCCAAAATTCCCATTTACGACGAGAATTGTTGCCCCTTGATAGTGAGGTTGATCAAAGGGATGCTGCCCCTGACTGTGGGCCCGATCGTCGGCAAAAACTTGCTCACCCAGGCCATCGAAGGTGACACAGCGCAGAAAGCGGGCGGGAATAATGCGATCGGTGTCGATATCATTACCCCGGAGGGGAATACCCCGTCCTGATAAAGTTTTAACTTCGTTGACCATAACTTGTTAGAGAGCATCAATTGGTTCTCCCTTCGAGCTTATACTATTTTGGATTTGAGATTGTAACTACTCAGCTTGGGCACCGAGTCAAATCTGCCCTCATCCCCTACCCCTTCTCCCTAGGGAGAAGGGGCTCTGGATTGAAGTCCCTCTCCTTGGGGAGAGGGATTTAGGGTGAGGGCGGATTGAAGTCCGGGAAAGGGCTTAAAGCCTGCAACATACCGGAAAAATATGTAGTTTGCTTCCCGTAAGGGTGGACGGACTGAGTAGTTACAACTGGGAAACCTCAAAATGAGATAAAGCACAGCCAAAAGTCTGTTTTTGAAGCGATCTACGACGATTCAGCCAGACTAGAGCAGGTCGATCCAATGCTCAGGGGCTGATGATGTCCCTCAATATGCTGATTGAGAATGGCGATGCCTTTGACTACACAGGAGCTGACTTCTGGAGTTGATGCCAGGAAGCGGGCTTCAGACACTACGAGGTGCTCCATCTCAATGGCCCCCGTAGCGCCGCGATCGCCTATAAGTAGGGGTTTATTCGGGCAGGCTGACATCCTCCCCGTGGCTAGAAGCCAGGGGGTTCCTCTTTCATCCAGCCGACTTGTCCAAACCAATTGTTTGATTTGAATAGAGGTCGTTCTGTCCAGAGGCGTTGATTTCCGTATGCCCTACGGTATTTATTCCAGCCAATCTCAGCCCCTTCCCCAAAATGTTCCACGCTGCATTCTCATCTCTGCATCGAACAGAGCCGCAGTGGGGACAAATATGAGTTCGGGTACTGAGCGTTTGGTCAGAGCTTTAGGTCTCAACATCAGCCCACAAGCATCATGATCCATAAGATAACAACGGTCTCAAGCGAGAAACTTAACCAGTTGCTGTAATTTATCCCAAGCGGCCCCGCTACGCAAAATCTCTTGCGCTTGTTGCACCCCAGCCCGATAGGGATCGGGAGCCCGATCGAGTTGACCGCTAACATAGAGGGCCAAAGCTGCATTGAGAGCAACCACATCCTGCTGGGCCTGAGTTGCACCACCTTGCAAAACGGCGGTTAAAATCTCGGCATTTTGTTGCACATCTCCACCGGCGATCGCCCCGATCGGTGCTGCTTGCAATGCCACTGCCTGCGGATCGAGTACCGCTTGTTTGACAACCCCATCGGTTAAAATTGCCAGATCCGTCAGATCTCCCAGGCCTGCTTCATCCAAGCGTTCCCGCCCATGCAGGACGATCGCCCGTTGGGTACCGAGTTGACCTAAGGCCTCGGCGATCGTGGTCATCAAGTTGGCGTCGTAGACCCCAATCACCTGACCAGTCGGGCGCATCGGGTTTACCAGGGGCCCCAACAAGTTAAACACCGTCCGCACCTTCAGCAACCGCCGGATGGGGGCCACCCCTTTTAATGCCGGGTGCCAGCCTGGAGCAAACAGAAAGGTAATCCCAACTTCTTGGACGGCAGCCTGAATCGCCGCTGCAGGAGCGGAAAGATTGACACCCAATGCCTCTAAGACATCAGCAGAACCCACTCGACTGGAAGCAGAACGATTGCCATGTTTAGCGACAGGAATGCCCGCCGCTGCGGTGACAAAGGCGACTGCGGTGGAAATATTAAAGGTACCGGCCCCGTCGCCGCCTGTGCCACAGGTATCAATTAAGGTGGAGCCGTTTGCCCTTTGTTGGGGCAGGGGCGACGCTTGTTGCTG
The DNA here is from genome assembly GCA_046080785.1 of Leptolyngbyaceae cyanobacterium. Classification (GTDB taxonomy): domain Bacteria; phylum Cyanobacteriota; class Cyanobacteriia; order Leptolyngbyales; family Leptolyngbyaceae; genus JBJTUO01. Next base: position 19,049 of record JBJTUO010000133.1, read on the forward strand.
TAGCACCCTGGCCATGCCTGTCAACTCATCAGCAGAAACACCTTTTGCCTGTAGCGCCACTAAAATGGCCCCAGTTAAAGCCTCGGGTACCGCCTGACTCAGCCAGCCTTGCATTAAAAAAGCGGCCTGCCCTTGGGTGAGAGATTGCCGGTCTAAAAGTTGTTGCAGCAAGGTTGGCCAGATGGCAGGGTCAATGGCACTTTGTGTCGCCCCATCAGGGCCAGGGGAGGGTTGAACCACGGGTTTAGAGTTAGTTAAAGAGTGCTTGGCAGCTTCATTGACAAGTTATACCGCAAAACTAAGTCGTTGGACGCGATTGAATACACCCCCTGTAGTCCCCCTTTGTAGGGGGACGGCGACAGCCGGGGGCAGATAGCTCGACGCGAACGCCCATTTTTCTGTAAAATCTATTAGTAGTTTTACTGTTGCCTTCGAGTGCGCTGGATGCAAAGACAGAGATTGCGATGGTCAAGCAAGCCATTGATGAGGCTTGGTGGGGTCATGACGATCGCCTATTTGCTGCTCTGCGGGGCGGTCTGGCAACAACAAACCCGTCTGATGTATTTCCCATCATCTGTCATTAAGACCACTCCCAGCACTTTTAATTTGCCATTTCAAGATGTTTGGCTACCCCTCGAAACCAATGGCAAAGTAGAACGCCTGCATGGTTGGTGGATTCCAGCTCAAGGAAAAGAGCGGGGAGTTATCTTATATCTGCATGGCAACGGCATCAACATTGGAGCGAATGTTACCCAGGCAAAACGATTTCACCAGTTGGGTTGGTCTGTTTTTTTGCTTGATTACCGGGGGTACGGTCAAAGCAAGGGCGACTTTCCCACAGAGGCCAGGTTGTATCAGGATGCTGCCGCCGCTTGGCAGTATTTGACCGAGACGCGCGGCATTGCGGCCGATCGGATTGTGCTGTTTGGTCACTCCCTTGGCGGTGCCATTGCGATTGAGTTAGCGACTCACCATCCCCAAATTGCCGGGTTGATCATTCAAAGTTCCTTCTCATCGATGAGAGAGATGGTAGATCACTACGGCTCCTTCGCGATGCTGCCCGTTGGCGTCCTGCTCAACCAGCACTTCGATTCCCTCAGGCGAGTGCGATCGCTCTCCATGCCTACGCTCTACATCCATGGCATGGCCGATCGGACGGTTCCCTATCAGATGAGTCAGTCTCTCTATGCCAGCACCCCCGGTGAAAAGCAGCTTTACCTGATACCGGGGGCTGACCACAATAATGTGGCCGACATTGCAGGGCCGACCTATAGGCAAAGGCTAAATCAATTCTTAGACCGCATCAGATCCTAGACCCTGCCAGACAGGGCGATCGCTAAACAATCTCCATTAGTTGAATCTCAAATATCAGATCTTCTCCTGCTAGCGGGTGGTTAGCATCTAGGGTGACGCTGGCTCCGGTCACATCAGTGATAATGACCGGAATGATTTGTCCCATCTCATGCTGAATTTGAAGCTGCTGCCCCACTTCTGGTTCCATTTCAGAGGGCATTTGGGTGCGATCGACCACGATCACCATTTCTTCTACATAGGGCCCGTAGGCATTGTCAGTGAGAATCGTCTCAGTCTTTTGTTCTCCTGGGGTCATGCCGACCACCGCTTGCTCAAAGCCAGGAATAACATTACCTGAGCCAATCGTAAACTCTAATGGATCCTTGTCTACCGAAGAGTCAAATACAGTGCCGTCATCCAGACGACCTGTGTAATGAACTTTTACCGTATCTCCGACTTTTGCCTGCATAGGAATGTTTCTCCTTTCCTTGACGGTTTGATTTAGGGTACGGCTTTTTTAGACATGAGCGTCTGGCTTGCTGTGGAAAAGCACCGTACAAATAGCCTTGTTCAGTATGGGTTGAAGCGTCTCCTGCCCAAAGATTCCTTAAGCTTGTTTTCCAGTTTTTACAGAGTGATTACAGTTTGTAAAGTTAGGTGTAGCGTCAGCCCTGTACCAGATGGTTACTCCAGGGGTGTTGCTTGGCAAACGTCCCATCGCAAGAGAGAATGATTACATGTTGTGCCGATTTGTAGTACCGCTGTGAACAACGTCCGCACTGTTTCTGATACCAAGCGCGCCTTCTACGCGGCCCATATGCGCCCGATCAACTCGATTTACCGTCGAGTTGTGGAAGAACTGATGGTAGAGATGCATCTCCTCACCGTTAATAGCGACTTTCGCTATGACCCCATTTATGCCCTGGGCATTGTTACCGCCTTTAACCGGTTTATGCAGGGTTATCGCCCTCAAGAAGATATTGCCTCTATATTCAATGGTCTCTGTCAGGCGATTCAAAGTGACCCCGGCCGCTATCGACAAGATGCTGAACGACTGGAGTCTCTGGCCAAAAAGCTGCCGCCCCAAGAGCTGTTGGGATGGTTTGAGCAAAGCGTCACTGTGCCAGAAGCTGGCGACCTACAGCAGCAACTAGCTGGCATTGCTGCAAATTCGACATTTAAGTACAGTCGGCCTTTTGCCATTGGCCTGTTTACACTGCTAGAGCAGTCTGACCCTGATTTAGTAAAAGATGAAGCCAGGCGATCGCAGGCAATTCAACAAATCTGTACCGCCCTCAATCTGCCAGAAGACAAGGTTCAGAAAGACCTTGACCTGTATCGCAGCAATCTGGAGAAGATGGCCCAGGCCCGTGTGGTGATGGATGATATTCTCAAAGCAGAAAAGAAACGGCGGGACGAACGGGCTAAAGCCGCCAGTGCCCCTCCTGCCCCCAATTCAACCGAGACTTCCCCTGAAGAAACGACATCTGGCTCCTAACCAGAGATTTGGAGTCCTTGGTTTTCCCTCCCTATCTAATAGCCGCTGGCATTCTCAATGAGGTTCTTCCTGAAAAGAACATCAGGACAGGGCAGGCACAGCAAAATTTTGATACAACCTTTCATGTTAAGATCTACATCAATTATGAAATCCATGCTGTTGAGGTGTTGCATTCATGGAAGCTGCGTTGCTCTTAGCAAAGTTGCCTGAGGCTTATTCAATCTTTGATCCATTGGTAGATGTATTGCCAGTGATTCCTGTCTTTTTCCTGCTGCTGGCCTTTGTCTGGCAGGCTGCTGTTGGCTTTAAATAAGCAAACAAGCTTTAATAAAATGCTCAGAAAGGGTAGACGTTAGCGTCTACCTTTTTTATCGCAGGCGATGCTGAAAAGCAGGATAAATCGAAACGAAGTTTCGAGCATAGAGCAGTTTTTTCATAACCAAAATCAGCAACGTCTTTTATCGCATGCACTGTTCTATTCCCTATCGATTCAAAGGGTGGAAAAAGGCAGAATTTAGCCTCGATTATTTACGAAACCCTTAATGATTGGCTGTCATTCCCGTGCAGCTTCCACCTACGAGTGGGGAACAGGAATCCAGGTTGGGCAACTTCTACCAGAGTGGATTCCCGCCTACGCGGGAATGACGAACAGTTCAGTCGCTGCTAGACAGAAAAAACCTGCCGCCTCCGGTTATTGAAAACCTTAATTTTATTGAGTCCGCGTCGGCGGGCTTTGTTAGTGTAGCAGCGGTTTTAACCGCCCCTTCTCCCGTTCCCTGAGCGAAGCCGAAGGGGAGAGAGGGGGCAGCCCGGTGATAGTTGGTTTAGCCGTCAAAGTGGCGAATAATTGCCGCGGCAAACTCTGAACATTTCAACGGTTCGACAGGGGGCTCCATCAGACGGGCCAGATCATAGGTAACCTCCCGATTGGAGATGGCCGCAGCTAGCCCTTTGGTAACCAGATCGGCGGCCTCTTGCCAGCCCATATACTCCAGCATCATGACCCCAGAAAGAATCAAGGAACCTGGGTTGACTCGATCTAGGCCAGCGTGTTTAGGCGCGGTGCCATGGGTGGCTTCAAAAATGGCGCATTCATCCCCAATATTGGCTCCTGGGCCCATCCCCAGCCCACCGACGATCGCTGCCGCCGCATCTGAGAGGTAATCTCCATTCAAATTCATGGTGGCTAAAATTGAGTACTCGTCTGGCCGGGTTTGAATTTGCTGAAAAATACTATCTGCAATCCGGTCGTTGACCATGATCTTATTTTTCCATTGGCCATTGCCATGGGTTGACCAGATCCCATCCAGCACGGCCTGGACTTCGGCACAAATCTGATCCCGTTTTTCTAGGGTCATCCCATCAAAGCCAGGATCAATCAGGCGGGCATTCTCTGCTACCGTCAAGTCTGGATTCTTTTCCCGATTGCTTAAAATCCAGGATTCTCGCTCGGTAATACAGTAGGGGCGAAACTCTGTGGTTGCCAGCTCATAGCCCCAGTCCCGGAAGGCACCTTCCGTATATTTCATAATGTTGCCCTTATGCACCAGGGTCACCATCTGTTTTGCCTTGGGTAAGCGCATGGCATGGCGAATGGCGCGACCGACCAGGCGTTGAGAGCCGGTCTTACTGATGGGTTTAATACCGATGCCAGAGTCAAGCCGGATTCGCTTTTTGCCATGTTCTGGCGTCGTGGGAATCAAGTCTTCGTTCAAAATCTTAATCAGCCGATCGCCCACTTCACTGCCCTGGGGCCACTCAATTCCTAGATAAATATCTTCGGTATTTTCTCGATAGATAATAACATCTAGTTTTTCAGGCGTCTTGTGGGGAGAGGGCGTACCGGCATAGTAGCGACAGGGCCTGACACAGGCATAGAGGTCAAAAATCTGGCGCAAGGCTACGTTGAGCGATCGAATCCCGCCCCCGATCGGAGTTGTTAACGGGCCTTTGATGGCAATACCGTAGGTGCGAATGGCCTCCAGGGTGTCTTCTGGTAAATACTGATAGGTGCCGTACTGTTCGCAGGCTTCATCTCCGGCATAGACCTTAAACCATTCGATTTTACGCGTTCCCCCGTAGGCGTTTGCCACAGCCGCATCCAGCACTTGTTGAGTGGCGGGCCAGAGATCAACCCCCGTGCCATCACCCCGAATAAACGGAATGATGGGGTGATCGGGCACCACTGGCTCCCCACCCTTAAAAGTGACGGCAGACCCGGTAGTCGGAGGAGTAAGTTTCTCGTAGGGCATTGACGGTGACTCCTGTTAAAACAGTGACGCAACTTATCATGATAAATTTGGCGATCGTGCGGCCAAAGGGCAGTGCAGAGCGCTTTCCTGGTAGGCTACCAGATTCCTTCCCCTCCAGACAGCTTATTTTTTTACAAACTCTTGATAAAACAGCCGATTGCCAGCAATTCAATTGGGAACTCTAGCAATTAGGGATTGATTGGGCGTTGCTGCAAAGCAGGATGAGTTGAACCGAGGTTTCCAGCATCCAGCCGCTTTTTCATCCCTAGAATCAACCATGCCTTTGTTTGGATTAACTGTTCTGGATTGTAGTGGTGCCATCGACATGAAACAAATTCTAGTGGTAGACGACGACCCAACCCTGTGTACGGCGTTGGCCCGTTATCTTGAGAAACAGGGCTACTCCGTGCAAACGGTTGCTTCTGGGGCCGCAGCCCTCGCCTGCTTTCAGCAAAACCCGGCCGATTTGGTGGTTGCCGATGTAGTCATGCCAGAGATGGATGGGTTTGAGTTGTGTCGTCAACTGAGATCGCTGCGCATTGGTCAACTAGTTCCCTTCATTTTTCTTTCTGGCCGCAGAGATTTAAAAGACCGAATTCATGGGCACTCGATTGGTGGGGATGATTACGTGATCAAACCCTTTAATCCAGGGGAGCTGTTAGCCAAAATTAATGGCCAACTCGAACGCAGCCGCCGTATGCACAGTGAGCTGATTCGTCTGCTGCAACAGGTTGGCAGCCAGCAAATAGAAGCGATCGAGGCCCGTCTGCCAGGGGCAAGACCCAGACCCTTGCCCCTCACCCCCGCAGAAGAACGGGTCTTTTGGGAAGTCGTGCAGGGGTACACCAATAAACAAATCGGCGATCGTTTGTTTATCAGTCCACGCACAGTACAAACCCATCTCAGCAACATTCTCACCAAACTTGAGTTAGATAACCGTTCTCAACTGGTGCGCTATGCCTTTGAACAGGGTCACACTCCCCCCCAGACCCCAGCCCACTCAACTTAAGACTTTGCAACAGGGGCAAAGGGATAGCCAAAGAAGGCTTGAAACCCAGGCCAGCCTTGAGGCAGTGGGGTCTTAATCCCCTTACAGAGATAAATAGGGATAGTACTTTGAATGCCAGGAACCTGGTCATGGTTGACCATGTGTACCTGGTCAACCTGCTGAAACAGGCGGCTTAGGTAGAGGGCATCTCCCCCCAAACTAATAACCTGCTGCCCAGAGTAATCTCGCGGCCCCCAAAAATAAAAGGTATGGGCACCACTAATACCCTTTGGCAAGCCGTAACGGGGGCCATACAGGTCGATCGCCCCCGCATCCCCATACTCCCAAGAAAGAATCGCGGTCTTAGCCCGCTCATTGGGGGGCAACTGATGGTAAACCCGGCTGACTTGAGCAACGGTATCTTCCCAGCCCAGCATGGCCTTAAAGTGCCAGGGCGCTTCTTGCCTGGTCAAAGCCGCGCTGGAGCGATCGGGGAGGGAATAAACCGAAGAGTAGTAGCTGGAAATCTGCAGCAACGTCTCTATCGGCAGCACAGGCAGGGTCATGGGAATCATGACCACCGTGCTGGCAACCAAAATCAAGGGAATGGCTAGTTTTAATCGCCGCTTCCGCCCTACCCATTGCTCAACCACGATCGCCCCGCCGGCAAACAGCATGGGAAACAGGGGCGCCAGGTAGTAAGACTTACCCTGCAGGAGGAGAAACAGGCCATAGGTGATGACCGCAATCCAGCCGAATAGGCGGTAAGGCTTGCCATCTTTTGAACCCAGGTAAAAGTAAAGCCCCGCTAGCCAGACTGGCAGCGCCAAGGGGTGCATCATTAGGATGGGTTGCACCAACAAATCGACGATGGCAGCCGGAAAGGGCTTTTTACTGTAGAGATTGGCCGCCTTTTGCTGGTCTAAAAAGGGCCAGCCATGGTGAGCCTGCCAGAGCAGGGTTGGGATAACCAGCAGAGCGGCAAGCCCCGCCCCCAACCAGATCCATTTTTTTGAGAACACCCGGCGTTGGCTAATCCATAACCCGGCTAGACTGCTAAACCCAAAAAACAGCATGGAAAACTTGTTTAAGAGCCCAATACCGATGACAAGGCCAATGAGTAGCCATAGTCTGGGCCGGTCAGCCTTGAGAGACAGCAGCATGAAATAGACGGCCACCATCCAGATTAAGGGCTCAAAGGCATTCATGGTTAGCAGGGTATGCATCGCCATAAAATAGGGCGAAATCACCACCAGGAGGGCCGCTAAAAATTGGGCAAAGCGGCCGCCCTTCAGTTCACGGGTCATCAGGCCAGTCACCACCACCAGGAGGGCCCCGGCGATCGCTGGCAAAAAGCGAATGGAAAAGAGGGAATCTCCCGTCAGCGATCGGCTCAGGTGAGCCACAACTGCAATCAAGGGAGGAAACTCCGCATAGCCCCAATCTAAATGGTCAGCGGCAGCCATGTAGTAGAGCTCGTCAACCTGATAGCCGTATTGGCCATTGGTTAAAAGGTGCAGCATCAATTTCACCAATGCCAGCAACCAGAGGAGGGCATTGTCGCTGCGCAACCACGCAAGGAAACGATTGCTTTCTCGTTGGGGTTGGACAGAGGAAGGCTGGGAAGACCAGATGGCTGCAAAATGGGACATTTATTTAGCAGAATAAACACCCGTGAGGGATTGTAAAAACATCAGGGAGTAGGAAGCCTGACTCATGGCCTGGGCATAGGAAGCCGTCAGGAAGGGGCGATATTCTGAGCGATCGGCCAGATATACCTGAAAAAACGCCAGATTTAAGGCCTTGAGATAGGCTTTAGCAGCCTCCGGCTCTTTTAACGTCACCGCATCTGCCCCGGCCTGATCCATGGTTTTCAGGGTTCTGAGGGCATAGAAATTGAGGTTCAGATGATCGAGTCCATTGGCAACCACCAGATACTTGTTGTCTGTGCGGAGGGCATTGAAAGCGGGCAATTGCTCCAACACTAGAGAGCTGAAGATGTCTTTACTAACAGCCCCCCACAGCACCGGAATCTTAATCTGACTCAGGCCGCTCTGCCCATATAAACTGTTGCTGCCAGGAAATAGAACCGAGGCGGCTTGAATGCGCGGGTCTCGAAAGTTGTAGTCTTTATGGGGGAGTTGCAAGGCCTGACACTGCACCAGTAGAGATAGGTTCACCAGGTTTTTTTGGGGGCTGCAATCTGCTTCTAGTTGATTGAAGTCAATCTGGGCACCAGCGACCGCCAGAGCTGTGTCTCCCCCGAAGGAGTTGCCAAACACCCCCACCTGCTTGAGATTCAGTTGATTCTTAAATTCAGAGGCATTCAGACGCTCTAGTTCATCCAACAAAAAGGTAATATCTTGGGGGCGATCGAGGTAAGACGTTGGCAAAAACATATCCCTGGCCATCCCCTTTAAAAAGGCCTGCTGTTGCTGGACATCGCTGCCGGGATGTTGAGGAACAGCAATGGTAAAGCCGTAGGTCGCTAGATGCTGAGCCAGGTAGTCATAGCGATCGAGCCGGGTGCCAATGCCGTTAGTAATGATCACAACCGGGCTAGTTCCCCCTTCTGGTAGGTTAGGCAGGTAGAGATCGACGATAAACTGTCGTTGCCGCCTGCCATCCTGTAGGGTTTTAGTCTGCTTGCCGTAGGCATAGGGCCCAGGACGATTCAAATCAGGTAATTTGGCAAAGTCAATCGAGGGCTCCGCTGCCTGAGCATCAGAGGCATTTTGTTTCAGGGTTTTGACGTAAGCCTCCGTTTGCTTCATGACCGTCCCAAACTGTGCCCACTGCTGCAAGATCCGCTCCGTGTTGAGCCGAATCGTATTTGTGGGAAACTTTTGCATCACGCCAAGCGGGCTGAGGCCATTGGGGTCGGCTGCGGCCTGCAAAAGGGCTGCCCGAATGCCATAAAGCCCATTCTGGTTGTGCGGAAGCTGCACCATCTCTCCCAGGTAGGTCAACATCCGCTCACCCAGGGAAGAGTAGAAGAACTGGGCCATCAACACCGGACTAAATTGGTAGCGAGAAGTGAGGAACTGACGCAGTTGTTGCCGTTGTTCTGGGTTGAGGCGATTGATTAAAAAGGCCAAATCAGAATCAACAGTGCCATCCTGAGCAAAGGCCTGGAGCGATTTGACAGCAATGGAAAACTCCAGGGGGCCATAGTTAGCGTTGACCCGCTCCGCAGCCTGCACCGGAGCCGCCACTGGCAAAAGCACCAGGCTTGAAAGCAATCCCACGGCCCAGCCCATCACTTGAGCCCCCCTTCTCCTCTGCTTGGGTGCCGTACAGGCAGAGGTAGAGCGATAGAAAGAGGGTCGTTGGTTAATCATATTTCGCATTCAGGGTAAGCAGTTTTCTGTCTCTAGACGATGCCAAACCGGATCAAGTTGCTCACGGTCATAACAGGAATGATTGATAAGTTTTGCTCAAAAGAGCGTAACATTTCCTTACAAATAATTTTCCTGTTATTTTACGACAGATTTGCTGCACCAACGGGGATCACTCCTGGCAGCGACCTACAACCTGGCAGAATCGAGAGGGAGGGTTGAATCTCCGGGGTCAGTTATGGCGATGGGCAAGATAAGACTGATAAAATGGATAAGGTCTATTGAGTGGAAGGGACTGATATTCTGTGCTGTCTACCCTAACTGCTGATTTTCAAATCATTTTTGAACGGGATCCGGCTGCTCGCAATTGGCTGGAGGTGTTGTTTTGTTATCCCGGCCTACAGGCACTGTTGTTTCATCGATTGGCACACTGGCTATCTTGCCTGGGGTTACCCTTGATTCCCCGTTTGATTTCCCACGTCGCTCGCTTTTTGACCGGCATTGAGATTCATCCAGGGGCACAGATTGGCAGGGGCGTCTTTATCGATCACGGCATGGGTGTGGTGATTGGTGAGACGGCGATCGTGGGAGACTACGTTTTGATTTATCAGGGAGTCACCCTGGGGGGTACCGGCAAAGAAAGCGGCAAGCGTCACCCCACCTTGGGTGAAAACGTGGTCGTAGGGGCTGGAGCTAAGGTGCTTGGCAACATTCAAGTGGGCAGCCGGGTGAGAATTGGGGCTGGCTCTGTTGTACTGCGAGATGTGCCCTCAGATTGCACTGTCGTTGGCGTACCGGGTCGTATTGTCTTCCGCGGCGGCGAACGGGTAGAACCATTAGAGCATGGTCGCCTGCCTGACTCAGAAGCTCAGGTCATTCGAGCTCTGGTTGATCGGATTGAGTCTTTAGAACAGCAGGTGCTGGAACTACAGGCTGAGCAACCAGCTGCGGTGACAGCCGCCCTACCGACCTTAGATCCAGTACTGGTAAGTGTAACGGCTGGTCATAGTGGCCTTGAAGCAAGGAAGCCACCTCTCAGTAATCGGAGTTGCCGCATCCAGGATAAGTTGATTGAAGAGTTTTTGGATGGCTCAGGGATTTAGTATCCCTCAGCCGTGCCTTCTCCACGGGGGTCGGCGGCTCCTTCTAGCCGACCGTCTGGGTTTTGCACAATGCCACTGGCGTTACCCCAGGCTGACTGTATTTGAATCTGATACCCTCGCCGCTCTAAGTCTGCCAGGGTTAGGGTATCAAAGCCCCATCGTTCTACATACAGCCGATCAGGAAACCATTGATGGTGCAACCGGGAAGCAGCGATCGCCGATTGGATATCCATTTCATAGGCCAAAACATTCAGAACCACCTGCAGCACCGTGGTGATAATGCGACTGCCACCGGGCGAGCCAGTCACCAAGCGGAGTTGCTGATTTTGGGTCACAATCGTCGGCGTCATGCTAGAAAGAGGGGTTTTACCCGGTGCGATCGCATTGGCATCCCCTCCCACTAAACCGAAGGCATTGGGCGTATCTGGCGCAATCGCAAAATCATCCATTTCGTTATTCAGGATAATGCCAGTACCAGGTACAACCACCCCTGCTCCAAAGCCTAGATTGACGGTAAACGTCAGACTGACGGCATTTTTTTCCCTATCCACAACATTCAAGTGGCTGGTATCAGAAGATTCTTGCATCAGGCGTTGCAGGGTTGCCGGATCAGCCGCCCCTAGTTGGCTAAACGGTCGAGCCCGCACCGGATCGATCTGCTGAAGGCGCAAGCGAGCGTAGGCGGGGCTAATCAAAGCCGCGACGGGCACCGAGACAAAATTGGGGTCACCTAGGTAAACGGCCCGATCGGCATAGGCGATTCGCATGGCTTCAATTAAGCGATGCAAGACGGTTGGTTGACGCCAGCCCAAGCCTTTAAAATCCAAACCCTCCATCAGATTCAGCATTTGCAAGAGATGTACCCCTCCTGAGGAGGGCGGCGGCATAGAGCAGATGCGATAGACCCGAAAGTTGCCGCAGACCGGAGAGCGCCAGATAGGGCGGTAGTGTTCTAAATCCTTCAGGGTGATTAAACCGCCTTGGCTTGCCATATCACGGGCAATAACCTGAGCCAGATTGCCGCTATAGAAATCTTGGGGTTGTTTTGCGATGATATCGAGGGTGTTGGCCAGGTCAGCCTGAATCAACCGATCTCCCGCCTGCAGAGGTTTCCCACCAGGGGCAAAGATTGCCCGCCCGGCAGAGTTGTTTAAGAGGAAACGGCGACTGGCGATCGCAGTTGCCAGTCGGGGGCTGACAATCAATCCAGTTCTGGCTAAACGGGCAGCGGGTCTTACCACCAGGGGCCAGGCTAGTTTCCCATAGCGTTGGTGGACTTCATACAAGCCAGCGATCGTTCCCGGTGTAGCGACAGCCAGGTAGCCATCCCTGCTGAGATTTGGTTTCACCTGACCTCGATCATTCAGATACAGGTTGCGGTAAGCCAATAAGGGGGCCCGTTCGCGAAAATCTAAGCTGCGGATTGTGCCGCTCTGGTTTTGTCGCAGCAACAAAAATCCACCGCCGCCAATTCCAGCAGAGAAGGGCTCCACAACTGAAATGGCGAAGGTGGTCGCCACGGCTGCATCGACTGCATTACCCCCTTGTTTCAAAATGGCTAAACCTGTCTCACTGGCTAAGGGATGGGCTGAAGTCACCATCCCCTGCTGGCCGTATGCCTGCCCAAACGCTGGTGGTTGCAGCAGCCCAACCCCCAGCACCAAAAGGACTTGCCATGGGCGACCTAGGGGCATAGCTGCACGACTCCCTGAGCAAAGACACTTAACTGGTGCATTTCAATACAGAGCTGCTTCCAGCTTTTGCTGGTTCCATAGATTTTGATAAAGACCAGCTTGTTCGATCAGCTCTGCATGAGTGCCGACCTGAACCATGTGGCCCTGATCCATCACAATAATACGATCGGCCATCGCTGCTGCTGACATCTGGTGGGAGATAAACACCACGGTTTTACGGTTGCGGCCCTCAGATAGGTTGTGCAAGATTTGGGTGGCTGTCTGGTTATCCACACTGGAAAGGGCATCATCCAGGATCAGGATGGGGGCATCCACCAGCAGGGCACGGGCCAGGGCCGTTCTCTGTCGCTGCCCGCCCGATAGGGTAATGCCCCGCTCACCAACAAGGGTGTCGTATTGCTGGGGAAAATTCAGGATTTCGTAATGAATTTGAGCCAGCTTAGCGGCATCCTCTACTGCGGCCTGCTCTGCCCTTGGTGCTCCATAGCGAATATTGTCGCGAATGGTGGTGCTAAATAAAAAGCTCTCTTGCGGTACATAGGCGATCGCGCTGCGTAAATCATGGAGTTGAATGGCAGTGATATCATAGCCATCCAGAAACAGTTGGCCTGGTGCGATGTCTAGCAAGCGAGGCAGAGCATTGGCCAGGGTCGATTTACCCGATCCGATCGGCCCCACAATGGCCACAGTTTCTTGCGGCTGAATCGTAAAGCTGATGTCTTGTAAAGCTGGCGGGAGCGGCTTAGCATTGGAGGTGGGGTAGGTAAAGGTGAGATGGCGGGCTGTCAACTTGCCCTTCACTTCTGAGACGGGCAGTAGCAAGGCTCTAGGTTGATCCTGAATCCGTGGCTGCACAGATAGCATGGTCTCGATCCGATCGATGCTGACTTCCCCTCGCTGGTAAGCCGTAATCGTAAACCCCAGAAGGGCCGTGGGGAAGGCCAGTCGTTCTACGTAGAGCAACAATGCAACAAAATCTCCCACCGTGATCGCCCGATTATTAATGGCGCTGGCTCCAAACCACAAGACAATCACCAGACTGAGACTGGCCAGGCCGCGCAGCCCCGAAAACAGCAGATTGCGGGTCAGAGCCAAATCCAGATTGGCATCCAGTAATTGCTGATTCAAGCTGTGAAAGGCTTGGCGCTCATGCTCTTCTTGAGCATAGATCTTAACCAGGGAGATGCCGCTCATATCTTCCTGAATTAGGGTACTGACATTAGACAGTTCTTCTTGCACTACCATTTGTTGATTGCGCAACTGATGGCTAAATAACTGCACCAGCACCATCATCAGCGGGTATACCGCAAGGGCCATCAAGCTCAACCGCCAGTCGATCGCCAGCATCACAGGCAGGGTTAGGCCATAGGCAAAAACCGTATTTGCCAGACTCAAAATGGCAAACCCCAACAGGCGTCGAATATTATCAACATCACTGGTGGCCCGACTAATCAGATCGCCCACGGTGTTTGCTGCAAAGTAGGCTGGCTCTAGCCGCAGCAGGTGGGCAAAAATCTTTTGCTTTAGGTCAAACTCAACCTGCCGCCCTACGCCAAAAATCCAGATGCGAGAGGCCATGCGACTAACCCACATCACCGATGCCAGTGCAATCACGATCAACACAATCTGGAGCAACTGGCGATATTGAAAGCCAGTCTGCATCAGATCAATCCCCGATCGAATCTGCAAAGGCAGATATACCCCAATCATATTGGTAATTAGCAGGGCAACCGTTCCACCTGCGACCTGTGACCAGTGGGGACGGAGATAGAGCCCCAGTTTTTTTAAGCGAGAGTGAGCCATAACCAACCCAGATTGCAAAGGGGCATCCTTCCCATCCTAAACGACAACATTAACGGGTTGGCTGGAAAGGCATAATCCACCCGCGCAGGAAGTAAAACAAGGATGTTAAATATTCTTCGATCGCCTTAGAAGAAAGGCAAAATGCATCGGAAGCAGGCAAAAAGTCGCTGGGTTGAATCCTTATTTCTATAAGGTCTTTGCCCTGCAACTCTTTTGAGAGGCTGCTGCGTGTTGGTATGGTGATAAAGTCAGCGGGTCGGGCAACAATGGTTTTGCCTTCAAATACTTTGCGAAAGGTGAGAAAAGCCCGATTCATACTGATCGCACTGTTCACCAGCATCAATTGATTGCCATCATTAACGCGCTGGTCTTTCAGCACCTTTTCCACACCGACTGCACTGCGATGAATGCTGGGGCTGCCATCGTAGCTCATCAAAATATCGCTGGATGGCACCCCAAATTTATCAGTGAGTAGAGTTTGAATAGCTCTCGTTTCAGAGATATCCTCCGATTTTTCGCCCGTTTTTTGGCGACGCCCTCGATACTGACCAGCACTGACGATCACTAAAGGGCGATTGCCTTTGTCGGCTTCCTCTCGATACAACTGGGCCGCGTAGAGAATGAGATCGCCACTCTCTGTTAACTGAATTGGTAATTTCCCCAGGATTTCGATGGCATCCAGACTGAGGGGGCGCTCAACCTTTGGCGGCGAAGCGGGGCGGCTTTCTGTGGGGGGCTTTAGTTGAAATCGAGTCGTGCCAGAGCCTAATAAAACGATGACTCGTCGGGCATCTGCTGGTAATGGGGGAGCTGGTTGAATCACCTCGATCGCCTCCATTTCCAGCTCTTGCACCAGAAAGTGGGCCACGATGGGCAGGCTACCAAGCGCCAAAATTATCAACGTCACCAGGATGCCATTGCGAACCAGTTTACTGGGTACCTTACCCGTCAATAAAATCGTTAAAAGAATTAACCCTAGCCCAAAGGGCCGCAAGGGAAAGGAAATAATTCGCCACAGGAAGTCTAAAATCCAAGAATCTTGTGGCGCGCCCCTCCAAAAGGAAAGACTGAGCAGGGCTGCCACGAGTAAAACCACAGCCCACCCCAGTAAAAACCTGGGCAATACCGAAAATACTTGATATACATACTTCAAGAAATACCAGATGACGCCCGCCACAATCAAACCGAGCAAAACCTGGGTCAGCAATAAAAAGACGTCTGCTAGCAAGACCACAGCGCAACCATCCCTTGCTTGCCGTTACTAACCTGTCTCACAATGATCTCAGTCTCAAATAATACATTTTTGTCATCCAGAATTAACCCGCCGACAGTAACAGGTTGCTGCATTGTAATCTGGGAATGGAAAATCAGTTGAAAAGTTTGTACTGCATTAACTCTGGGAATTTTGTGGTTGACGCCAAAAGACAATGGCTTGATTTAGGGGCTGAAGTTGAGTACCGGGGAAATAAAAATTTAAAATTCGAGTACTCGGCCAACCCAGACTCCCCAAATAGTAAGATCCGGTCTGACTCAAGCCGACTCCGTGGCCAAAGCCACCACCGACAAAGGTATAGGCGCTCAACCGGTGGTTGTTGTCATAGATCGGATCTAGATAAAACAGCGTACTGTAGGGAGCCTCAAAAGCCACCCGCACATCGTCCCTGGCTAAATCCAGCGTTCCCCGGTCAGTCTGAATACGAAGGGTTTGAACGCGACCGGAGGCTGACCGCTGAGTCACTTCCATTTTTTGAATCGTGTTGAAGCCTGCTAGAGGATGCTGCCGGGACTTGAGGTACGCTTGCAGTTCCTGGTTGAGTTTAGGTAGCCTTACCTGCTCGCGCCAGCGAAACAGGGATTGACCGGCCTCATTAAACCCGCTGGTCTGTCGAATGAAAGCTCGCAAGTTTTGTTCATTTGCTAAGCTATTTTGCGCTAAATTCCAGGGGCTACCAATAGAATCAATTTTGGCTTGCAGATAAGGCCTGGGCGTTCCCTGCCAGACATCGTCAAAGGGCGCAGAAATTCCGCCATTACTAGAGGAGTAGAGCGCATCCACCAGTTCGTTTTGGTAGGTCAATACCTGCCCCCTGGTGGAGACGATCGCTTGATCAGTGGCCGGGTCAGCCCCCGTCAGACCGTTATAGACCTGGCACTGGGTATCGGCACAGAGGTGATAGCCATCAATGGCAAACCGTCGCTGATTCCGGAGGGCATAAGTGCGGGCAAGAATCGCCTGCGCTTCTAATACGGGTTGAGCAGCCCAGGTGCCAATCTCATGGGGAACCACCCCCCGCAGGTAAGTTTCTAAGGGCACCTGATTCACCAGGGTATAGGTGCCATAGGCATTGGGCTGAAGCCGTAAACTTCCAGCATACCGCCGTTGGGGTACTGGCGAGTCAGCGGCTGCGCGATCGCCCGCCGCCGGGCCAACCTGGATCACGCCCCGACTGGCCCGAATTTCAATGCGATCGCGCAGATAGCGGTAGCCATTGACCGTCAGAGCAGCCTTGGGTTGTTGGGAGACCACCTGACTATCCAGAAATGCGGTCTGGTTACCCTGCGCCTGCACATTTTGCAACAACAACCGCCGCAGAGTCTGGTCATTGTAGAGCTTGCGATCGGCCCAGACCTGCCAACGCCCCGGTTGGGCAATTTCAACGGGAATCCCCTTTGCCCGCCAACCCATGGCCCTATCCTCAGCCGTTTCAAAGCTGCGATGGGTACTGAGTACAACCCGTTCCTCTACTCTGGGCTGGGGGAGGGGCTGCATCACGATACTCAGCTTTGCCGCATTGCTAGAAACCGTCTGCCACTGGCCATTCCTCTGCAAGCGAAAGGTTAAGCGTTCGCCAGGTTGGGCCTGGAGGGTGAGGGTATCTGTGGGCTTGCCACCAAATCGCTGCACGACCCCCACCTGCAAATCTACATCGGTGGCCTGAGCTGGCAAAGGAGCCAATAGACTGACTCCAAGGAATGTCCCCAGGGCTACCAGAGAACCTGACCAGACCAGGCTTGTTTGAGAGCGGCATAAAGCGGTTAAGTCAGCGGGGATAGGATGGGTGAGTACTGCCATTGCTTCAGAACAAATGACTCAAAATAAATTGTTACGAATATTCAAATTTTAGGGCATCATCTGACTTTTGACCTTAGGAGCATTTCTAATGCCCTATTGCTGCGGTGATTTGCCCTCTAGTCTGGCGGGTTGAATCTGGACTGCGACTTGGTTGAGAAAGGGAAGCTGATGCTGTAGCTGCGCTTCTAGCTTTGTTGCAATTTCATGGCCCTCTGCGACGGTCAACCCAGGATCGACAGCGATCGCCACTTCTACCTGTAGACGATGCCCCAACCAACGTGCCCTTAGAGATTGGATGGCATCGAGTTGCACCACAGGCTCAATACTGTCCCGTACTTGCGTCAACATAGCAGGATCCACCCCATCCAACAAATGACTAAAAATGGTTTGTCCTGATTCCCAAACAATGCGGAGCAAGATCACTGTAATCACAATGCCCATGACCGGATCAGCCCAGTCATAGCCCAACCAAACTCCCAAGGCGCTCACCACCACCGATAAACTCACCAACCCATCGGCACGGGCATGGCGCCCATCGGCAATCAGAGCTGCACTATTGATTTCTTTGCCGACCCGGATGCGAAACAGGGCAACAGCTTCGTTGCCAATAAAGCCAATAACCCCTGAGATCGCAAGTACACCCAAGTACTGTAATGGCTGGGGATGGTAGAACCGATCAATCGATTCATAGGCGGTAATCAAAGCACTGGTCAGTACCACCCCAACTACCGTCAATCCTGCCAGGTCTTCCATCCGGCCGTAACCATAGGCAAACTTTGGGGTCGGCTTTCTGCGAGAAGCTACAAAAGCCACCCCCAACGGAACAGCCGTTAAAGCATCCCCGATATTGTGAATTAAGTCTGCCAGGAGGGCGACACTACCCGACAACCAGAAGACAACGGCTTGCAGCACCGCAGTCATTATCAGCCCGACCAGTGACCATTTGACGGCCCATAGACCGCGAGCAGATGCAGCAATGGTTGGATCGATCACGCCATGGCTATGGGCATGCTCTGCCTCTGGGTGATCGGAATGATGGTGATGAAGGTGGGAATGGCTACTTGGGTAAGATGTAGGCGTAGAGAGTTGACTCATAAAAAGACAAGCATTAAATTGCGGCATCAGGGCAGATGGCAGCACCCGACGTTAAAAAATGCCCGACCGCGAGACCGGGCATGGCTATTGGCAGACCACCAGACGGGTAGAAAGGGCAATAAGCTCCTTTTTAAAGGTCTAACTGGTTGCCCCGACGATACTGCAGGTATGCGGCAACAAACAGGCCGGCCAGAGTCACTGGAATTAGTCCCATAACAATTCCCAAGAGAATTGGCTCAATCAAGGAAACCTCCTTCTGACTCACCTAGAGAGCATATAAAGTGTGATCTCTCCCATCCTACCTGGTTCAGCCCCCAGTCAGATCGGCAGAATTGTTTTACAAAACTTTACGGAATTGCAACGTTATCTAAACAGGTTCTACATTAGAAAGGCAAGCTATTTAAGATTTATCACTTTTTATCAGGAGCCCCCTGCCTCTAGTGCTCTGTCAGGACTACGAGGCATGGGCTGGAGAACTAGAACTGTTTATAGGTTTAGAATGCTTGGATAATCAACTACTAGCGCAAGAAAATCCTGGTCAGCGCCTGATCCTTATTGTATTGGCAGTTCTGACCACAGTTGCCATTGGGGTAACCAGTTACCTGGTTTTACAGCAAACCGACCCCTATATTCAAACTGTGTTGGCCTTAAAGGGGGATGCCACCCAGGGCCATGCCATTTTTCAAATGAACTGTGCTGTCTGTCATGGCACTGGCGCAGATGGCAAGGTTGGGCCCAGCTTGATCGGGGTCTCCGCTCATAAATCCAAGATGGGTCTGATTCAGCAGGTGATTAGCGGCCAGACACCACCAATGCCCCAGTTTCAACCCAGTGCTCAAGAGATGGCAGACTTGTTAATTTATCTGCAAAGTTTATAAACAACGAGACGGGTTAGTATTTGTTTGTTCTGGCTCAAGCGATTTACCCAACCCCGATTGGTTATGAGCAGTTTCCCACAAGACATACAGTTCACTGGGCTGTCCCAGCTAGACGTGACCGATCGGTTAAGAAAAGAGGGCTATAATGAGCTCCCTGCTAGCCAACATCGTACTTTTCTAGCCATCGCCTGGGAGATTGTACAGGAACCGATTTTTCTGTTGCTCCTAGCCTGCGGCGTCATCTATCTATTTCTAGGGGATGCTCAAGAAGCTCTGATTTTGCTGGGGTTTGTCTTCTTTATCGTTGGTATCAACCTGTACCAGGAGCAGAAAACCGAGCGATCACTAGAAGCCCTGCGCGACCTTTCCAGCCCCCGTGCTCTGGTGATTCGAGATGGAGAGCGGCAGCGCATTGCCGGACGGGAAGTCGTCCGGGGTGATTTAATTGTGCTCTCAGAAGGGGATCGGGTGCCAGCAGACGGGGTTCTGATCTGGTCAACCCACCTGACCGTTGATGAGTCTTTGTTAACTGGAGAATCCGTCCCCGTTAGAAAACGCTTTGCAAAATCTGAGGAAAACCCAGAGCATTTGTTTGCAGCCTTACGACCAGGCGGTGACGATTTACCCTGCGTCTACTCTGGCACTTTAATTGTTCAAGGTCAGGGGATCGCGCAAGTACAGGCGATCGGGATTCATACTGAAATGGGTAAGATTGGTAAAGCCCTGCAAACGGTGGAACCAGAAGACACCCGATTACAAAAAGAAACCCGCCAGGTGATTGGCAAACTGACGATCGTGGCTCTCTCCATCTGTGTCGCAGTGGTGGTGATTTATGGTCTGACTCGCTCCGATTGGTTACATGGTTTCTTGGCTGGATTGGCCCTGGCAATGGCAATTTTGCCCAACGAAATTCCCGTCGTGTTGGCAATTTTTTTAGCCTTGGGAGCCTGGCGATTCTCACAACAAAGGGTTTTAACGCGCCGCATTCCAGTGGTTGAAACCTTGGGCTCAGCAACGGTCTTGTGTGTTGATAAAACCGGAACCCTGACCTTCAACCGGATGGCCGTCAAACATCTCTTTGTTTACGACGGTGCCCACCCCTACCACTACGATATATCACTGCATGACCGGGAACCCTTACCCGAAGTAGTGCATCCCTTAATTGAGTTTGGCATTTTAGCCAGTCGCAAAGACCCCTTTGACCCAATGGAAAAAGCTTTGCAGCAAGTAGGGCAAGATCACCTGGCAAAAACAGAGCATCTCCATGCCGATTGGAAACTGCTCTATGAATACCCCCTTTCAACCGAATTGTTGGCCATGTCCTGCGTCTGGGAAGCTCCAAACTGGGAACTCACTGTCGCTGCCAAAGGTGCCCCGGAGGCGATCGCCGACCTCTGCCATTTTAGCCCTGCCCAGCAACAGGCCCTGGCTCAAGAAATTCAGATCATGGCCGCAGAAGGATTACGGGTCTTGGGAGTAGCAAAAGCCGAACAGAGTGGGGCTTTGCCTAAAATTCATGGCAACAGTCACCCCCAGCCTCTACCACACCTGGAATCGGACGATCGCCTGCCGCCTCAACAACACGATTTTGAGTTTCAATTTGTCGGTTTAATTGGTCTAGAAGATCCCGTGCGCCCTACGGTCGCCCCCGCCATTACTGAGTGTTATGGGGCGGGCATTCGAGTGGTGATGATTACGGGAGATTATCCCATCACCGCTCAAAATATCGCTCGACAGATTGGCCTTACCCCAGCCGATCAGGTGATCACCGGGCAGGAACTAGAAAGAATGGGGGCACTGGAATTGCGCGATCGCATCCAAACCGTCAATATCTTTGCCCGCGTTGTGCCAGAACAAAAGCTGCTGATCGTCAATGCCCTCAAACAAGCGGGTGAAATTGTGGCGATGACCGGAGATGGGGTCAACGATGCGCCAGCCCTAAAGTCTGCTCACATTGGCATTGCCATGGGAGAACGGGGAACTGATGTCGCTAGGGAAGCGGCAGATCTGGTCTTGCTGGAGGATGATTTTTCATCCATTGTGGAATCAGTTAGGTTAGGGCGCCGTATCTTTGATAATTTAAAAAAAGGGATGGCCTATACCCTGGCGGTTCATATTCCGATCGCAGGCATGTCTTTGATTCCAGTTTTGTTTGGCTGGCCTTTAGTGCTGTTGCCCATCCATATTGCCTTTCTGCACCTGATCATTGACCCGGCCTGCACCGTTGTCTTTGAGGCGGAGCCAGCCGAAAGCAATGTCATGCGGCGACCTCCTCGTAACCCTAAAGAACCCCTATTTAGCAAGCGAACGCTGCGATTGGCTTTACTTCAGGGCATTAGTGTTTTGGTGGTGCTCCTGGTTGTGTTTGGGCTTGCCTATGACAACAGTAAGGCAGAATTTGATGCCCGGGCTTTAGCCTTCACGACCCTAATCATCTCCAATTTGGCGATGATTTTGACCAACCGTTCCTGGTCACGCACCATTCCTGAAATGATAGATGCTCCCAATCCAGCCCTCTGGTGGGTATTGGGGGGCGGCATTACCTTTTTGGGGTTAATTCTCTATGTGCCACTGTTACGCCATCTGTTTAGTTTTTCCTACCTGCACCCCAATGATTTACTGATCAGCGTCCTGTCTGGCATTGTCAGTATTCTCTGGTTTGAAGCACTCAAACTTTGGAATCGCAAAAAAATACGGGTGTAGATCAGGCCAGAGATCAGCCAGAATCAATTCTAAGATTGAGACGCAAGCTAAAATAGCATAGGTCATAGGTCATTTTCAGCATGGCGGAACATTGGGTTAGATTCAAGCTGGCTTTTTACATTTGTGCTTTATTGATTGGCTTCGCCGTTAGCGGCTTTTGTCTAGCCGCGCTCCATGCGAGTAGCTGGATA
The DNA here is from genome assembly GCA_046080785.1 of Leptolyngbyaceae cyanobacterium. Taxonomy (GTDB): domain Bacteria; phylum Cyanobacteriota; class Cyanobacteriia; order Leptolyngbyales; family Leptolyngbyaceae; genus JBJTUO01. Next base: position 40,958 of record JBJTUO010000133.1, read on the forward strand.
TGGATTTTGAGCGGGCTGGTTATTTTGTATCTTGCTAAAGTAGGACTGTCTGGCATTTTTTTAGCGAATGTCTGGGTTACATTCTTATTGGTGATGCTTATCGTGATTCGGCAACCCTGGCCAGATACTAGCCCCGCAGGTGTTCCATTGAATGTCGCTCAAATTTGGTCAGGCTCTCTATTATTGATTTGGTTTTTGGCAGAGGTTCTGATTTTTTTACTGGCCTTTACTTCTCAATTTTTAAACGAGCAACAATGGAGCGATCGCTGGCGTATTGGGGTGCTGGCCGGTATTGCCTGGTTATCAATGGGGCTTGGCACTGTTTTATTTCACTGGAAAATCCCCTCATGATCAGGCTCATAACGCAAGACGGCACAAAAAAGATATGACACAACAACAACCCGGCAATAGTCAACCCTTGTTCACTCCTTACGCTCAAAGAACCGCAGAGTATTATCTCCGTCGTCTTGATCCAGCAGTGCTTCAAAGCTTAAATCAAACTCAGTTACAAGAAATTCACCGAGTTTTAGAAGAGACGATTCCCAAACCCGTACCTAAAATAATTGATCTTCGATTTACCCTAGACCTGCTTGTTTCTAAGTTTTACATTGTGCTTTTGGCAGGTAAAGATCAACGTCGATCGCCCCGTAAGTCTCCCATTTCAAACAGCATTACTCGGGTTGGTAATATTGCGGCCGTCATCATTCTACTGCTGGGCATTAATCTACTCATTAGTGTAGCGATTATTGTTGCAGCCTATTTGCTTAAAACGATAATTGGAATTGATTTGACCTCTGGTGGTCATTTTTCTGACTACATTAAAGATAGCGTGAAATAAAGGATTCACTTACCGAATACGACCTCGCCAAACTCGACGCTGTGTTGGTAAAAAATTTGAGTGGGCAGGTCAATTTAGGGATTTGCAATTAAATAATGTACCCGCTGTAGGATGGGTTAAGCGCTAGCCATAACGCATCGTGGGGATTTTATTTGTACGCAAGTCCCTTAATTTGATAGTAAGGCAGGCAAGTACTAAAAGCACCTAGTCTGTTATTAAACGGTTCTACGACAATTGCAAAGCCAAGAAACCAGGGAAGAAGGGCTTTCCCAAATTTAAGGAAAATTGACTGAATTGACACCCCCCATGGCTGTAGATCGGCGAAAGCTGTACCATCCTGCATCCCTAATCAACTTGGATAGGCTGGATTATTCACGACCCCCTCTATTATTGGTTGTCATTCCCGTGCAGCTTCCACCTGCGAGTGGGGAACGGGAATCCAGGTTGGGCAACTTCTACCAGAGTGGATTCCCGCCTACGCGGGAATGACGAACAGTTCAGTTACCTGATGAATTATGCAGGATAGGTGCCGGTTACGGGCTTCTAGCCACGGGGAGGATGTCAAAAGCCCCTCTCGTAACGCATCGTGGGGGCTTTATTTTCACGCAAGTCCCTTAATATCGCGAAATTTCAAAAAAATGTTTACAAATCTGGAAGTAGTGGTATAACAAACTAGCCTGAAGTGGCTTGTGAGCAGTTCCGTGTCACTTTAGGGATCTAGAGCCCTATGATCAGATGTTCTTCTCAAATTGAAGGGGAAGAACAAAATTTGTCAGTCAAGTTTTTTAATCTGACTGATAAATTTCTCTGATCAAACAAGAGAAAAACATGAAAGTTTAGAATTTTTCACAAAAAAAAGTAAGCATTTTCCAGGATGTTTGCTAGAGTTGGAGGCAATTTTACGCCTTTTTCTGCAGGTGTTATTTGAGTGAGTATGAATGCGAAATTACCGTCTGAATCGATCGGCCCTAACGAGATCGAAATTGAACCAGTTGATATAGACTTTGACTTTGATCCTGCTGATTTGAACTTGGAGGAAGAGATTGCTTCTTTCCAGAAAAAATCAGCATTTAAACCTGATAAAGCCGAACGGTTAGGTCTAACCGACGACTCTGTAGGGTTGTTCCTTCGAGAAATGGCTCGCTATCCTTTGCTGACTCAAGCACAGGAGATTGAGCTGGCGAGGGAAATCGTTAAAGGTGGGCCGCAATCTGAGATTGCTAAACGTAAACTGGTGCGATCGAATCTGAGACTAGTGGTTTCAATCGCAAAAAAATACATCAACCGGGGTGTGCCCTTTCTGGATTTAATTCAAGAAGGGTCAATGGGGTTGATGCGAGCGGCTGAAAAATTTGATTACGAGCGGGGTTATAAGTTTTCAACCTATGCTTACTGGTGGATTCGTCAGGGAATTACCAGGGCGATCGCGTCTCAATCTCGCACGGTACGGCTGCCCGTTCACATGGTTGAAAAACTGAACCAGGTGCGGAAGGCTCGCCAACAGTTGTCCCAGGAACTGGGCCGCAAGCCCACCAAACAGGAATTAGCAAAGGCTCTGGAGCTGGATGAGGACAAGCTGGATCAAGTGCTAGACGTAAGCCAAGGGACGCTTTCGCTCCATGCCTGGGTTGGGCGAGAAGAAGATACGGAACTGATGCAGTTGATTGAAGATGCAGACTGCGTCGCACCCAACGAGCATCTTGACCACAAACTCCTCTGCGATCGCCTCAACTCTGTGCTAGATCATCTCAGCGATCGGGAGCGAGACATTATCAAGCTCCGGTTTGGTCTGACAGATGGGCAACACTATACGCTGAGTGAAATTGGCGAGCTTTACCATCTTTCACGGGAGCGGGTACGTCAGATTCAGGCTAAAGCAATGCGAAAGCTGCGGCATCCCCGTCGACAAGCGTTGTTAAAAGACTGGATGCGATAGACTGCTCCCAGTTCGACATTAGCAAAGCGTCCGTGGCAAAATGGCCTGGCAAGATAATTGGATGCTTTCACGGCCCTTAAATTAGCCAGACCAAGCCTCAGGAAAAGTTCGTTTAAATTCGTCCAACAGATCGTCAATTTCTTCGAGGGCCTGATTTACGTCAATACGCAAAGTCCCTAAATCAGGTTGTTCCAGGAGGCGCACCAAAGCTTCTCTTTTTTGCTCAATGACTGCGACGCGTTCTCGAATTATCTCAGGGGTCATCATGTTTCATCCTTAAAATGGCCGTTGTAAAAGGATCGTGGCGATCGGTGCAAGTGCAACCGATTGTCTAACCAGGCGGTTGACCTAACCACCAAAGTCAGGTTAATCATCAGGGCTAACCTTAGCAAGAAATGTAGTGGATTGCATACTGTGCATCAACAGGAAATTGAACAGATGGGTCAAGAGTCAGTTTGCCCTCTGGAATGTTGATAAAATAATGCTTCAGCACGAATCCACCTCTTACAAATTATCTATGTTAGGTCAAACCTCTCTTGGAACTCTGGGTCTGGTTGTAGGCGGTATCCTCACTCTGGTCGGTTTTGGGGCTTATGCAACTGAAAATGCGACTCTGAATCTAGTTGGTTTTTTCTATGGCATTCCACTGCTCCTAGGTGGTTTAGCTCTTAAAGCGGCAGAGTTAAAACCCATACCTCTGAGTCAGCCTACGCCAGCCAGCATCCTGACTCTGCGTGCTCAGCAGGCTACCCCAACTCAAATTCAAATTCGGAAGGATGTTACCCGCTATCGTTATGGCCAAAAAGCCCATTTAGATACGGCCTTGAGTCATTTGGGGTTAAGCCCAACCGATGAAGAACGCCCCGTTCTCACTGGGTTACGAGAAGAAGAACAGCAGGGTAACTATACCCTGGTTTTAGAATTTTCATCCCCCCAGATTCCCTTAACGACCTGGCAGCAAAAGCAGGAAAAAATGAAAACATTTTTTGGCCCAGGCATTGCTGTGGCCATTCATCAGCCAGCCAGTGCTCAGATTGAGCTGGCCCTCCAGGCGACACCCCAGACGACGATCGCGGTCTAAAACCCATTACTTGTTCAATCGCACGGCATACCACTGGAGAAATTGTCCAGGGCCCGTTGAAAGCTCACAGAAGTTCTCTAACAAGTACTGAGCCTGCTCTCTGATCGTTTGGTATTGCTGAACTTCACGGGACAAGTCTTCTGGATGACTGGCCACAATTTCTTGAAGCTTTTCCAACAACTCGGCGGTTGTTACAAATTGTTCTGTTTGGCCAGGTTCTAGTAAGACATAGGTGTCGCTTTGATAAAAACGGGGGTCAGGCATCAATGCTCCTTGAAGATGGCTCTTGCCCATCAACTATAGTTTTGGTCAGAAGGTTCATATTTCTTTTTTTTATTGTTTTACCAGCAGTATTACAGCCTTTATTATAAGAAGGGAAATTGTTATAAAATCCTCAGGTTTTCCGGATTACCAGCACAAGGTGGGACAAAAAGGAAATTAGTTTTTTCTTCTCTTATCTGTCCCACTCTAAGCGGATACCCGTTTTTTGAAGCATTGTTCACAAACACTTGGAACTTTTTTAATACTGCTTTCGACAATATTTTTGAACCAAACACCTCAACCCTTAGTAATTGCAAGGAAGGATAGTACAATGCGTATCTCTCTCAAGGCTTCTACCAGACTTGTAGCCCTATCAGCCCTGACGATTATCCCTGCGTTAGTGTCAGCCGGTGAAGCCTCTGCTAATCCCTATGTTTTTAACAGTAGCTACATTGGTGCAGGTTATTCTGCTGGCGTCACAAGTGGAGGAACTCCCAATAGCAGCGCCGTTGATGGAGGTAACATTCAGGGTCGAGTCGCGATTCCCGGGGTTCCTATTTCAGTGCGGGGCTCCGTCCTATTTACTCAAAGTAACAGTGCCGTCATTCCCTATCTTACTTATGACATTCCAGTCGCTAACAACGTGAATATTTACACCGGGGCTGGCTATTCCTTTGTGCAGAAAGAAGGACAACGCACACCCATCGGTAACCGTGATGCCTTTGTAGTGACTGCCGGTGCCGAAGCAGGAATCACTCCTCGAATAGTAGGTTACGGCGATGTCAAATGGGGCGTCGATGCCTACAAAAACAGCACGGCAGATTCACTTAGTTTCCAGGCAGGTCTTGGTTACCGATTCTGATTGAGGCTACCGATGTAAAGTGCGCCATTTCATTGGATCAGGAGTCAGAACCCAGAATTCAAAATCCAGCCTCTTGGTCAGCTTCTGCCCTACTGACTCCTGAGTTCTTTAGCCCTGTCAGCCCGTAACTTTGTGAACTGAAAAAGTGTAGTTCTACAAAGATTCTGAAAAATGGATCCCCAAAGGAGTCAGCAATGATAGGATGGCTTTAATTGCAGAATTCCGAGCGGCTTACCGGAAATGGTAATTTTACTATAAAAGCGGTCAGGTTGTCACTCAGAATTTATTATCCTTAATTGTTTCACTCCTCATGGTTGATACGGTCACTTCCCCCATCGTTCCCAAGCTCTCTAAGGTCGAAGGTTTGAAAGAGCGCAGTCACTACTTGCGTGAGCCAGTGGCGTCTCAATTGCAATTAGATACGACTCACTTTACAGAAGATGCAATTCAAATCTTGAAATTTCACGGATCCTATCAGCAAGATAATCGGGACAACCGGGTTAAAGGGCAGGAGAAAGATTACCAGTTTATGCTGCGAACCCGCAGTCCTGGCGGTTTTATCCCTCCAGAATTGTATCTCACCCTCGATCGGCTGGCGGATGAGTACGGCAACCATACCTTGAGGGCCACTACCCGTCAGGGGTTTCAGATCCATGGCATCCTGAAGAAGAATTTAAAAGCCACGATCGCGGCCATTATTCGCAGCATGGGCTCCACCCTGGGTGCCTGTGGAGATTTGAACCGGAATGTCATGGCACCTCCAGCGCCTTACCGGAATCGACCTGAGTATGCCTATGCCTGGGACTATGCCGATCGGGTAGCAGATTTGCTCACACCGCAAACCGGTGCCTACTACGAAATTTGGTTGGATGGGGAGAAAGCCATCAGCGCGGAGGAGCACCCTGACGTGGTAGCGGCCCGTCAGCGCAATGGCAATGGCACCCTCTTTCACACGGGAGAGGAGCCGATCTATGGCACCCAGTACATGCCGCGTAAGTTTAAATGTTGTGTCACCGTACCGGGAGACAACTCTGTTGATCTGTTTTCCCAGGATCTCTGTCTGGTGGTAATGACCAATCCTCAGGGTGAATTGGAGGGCTTTAATATCTATGCCGGAGGGGGGTTAGGCCGAACCCACAATCAGGCAGAAACCTTTCCCCGGGTTGCGGATCCGATCGGCTATGTAGACAAACAGGATGTCTATGACCTGGTAAAGGCGATCGTTGCCACCCAGCGAGACTATGGCGATCGCACCAATCGTCGTCATGCCCGGATGAAATATTTGCTAGAAGATTGGGGGGTTGAGCGGTTCCGCACTCAGGTAGAAACCTATTTAGGCAAACCGATTCAACCCTTTAAGCCATTACCAGAGTGGCAGTATCTCGACTTTTTAGGCTGGCATGAGCAGGGAGACGGCAAATGGTTTGTGGGTCTCTCGATCGAAAATGGGCGGATTAAGGATGAGGGGCCTCTGCAACTGCGCACTGCCCTGCGGGAGATCATACAAAGTTATCAGTTACCGATGCGAGTGACTCCCAGTCAAAATGTCTTGTTGTATGACATTGAGCCATCCCAGAAGGCTGCCATTCAAGACATTCTGACTCGTTGTGCAATTCAGTCTGAAACAGCGATCGATCCTCTAGTGCGAAACTCAATGGCCTGCCCAGCCTTGCCGACCTGTGGTCTGGCAATTACCGAGTCAGAACGCATTCTTCCTGAGGTGTTGACGCGAATTCGGGCGCTATTGACCAAAGTTGGATTGGCCGATGAGCAGATGATCATTCGCATGACCGGCTGCCCCAATGGTTGCGCCCGTCCCTATCTGGCAGAGCTTGCTTTTGTGGGAAGTCATACCGAGTCTTACCAAGTCTGGTTGGGGGCAGCCCCCAATCAAACCCGCTTGGCCCAGACTTATCTTCATCGCATGCCGATTAGTGATCTAGAAGCTACGCTAGAACCTGTTTTTGTCTACTTTAAGCAAGACCGTCAGGCAGGGGAGAGTTTTGGTGATTTCTGCGATCGGGTGGGGCTGGAGGCCATTCATCAGTTCGCAAACGCCTATTCATCGACCAGCGCTCCCTCCCCTGAAGCAGGAGCGCCGATCTCCTCTGAAACGCCAGTGAAGGTAGGGGAAAGTCGCCATCGGGTCGGCATGAGTAAAGAACTCTACACCCGCACCAAGGCACTGGCCGACAAACAAGGCAGGCCCGTTTCCCATCTGGTGAGTGAAGCGGTCGAAACTTACCTGAAGCAGGTTAACCCATAATTTATTGGCAAAACCAATAGCAACAACTGTTTGCCATGCCCCCTTGCAGTCAATTACGTCGATTGGTAGTGCCGCCCAGACAACTCAAAGACGACTGGCTTGAGTTGTCTGATCAACAGCAGCACTATCTTAGACGGGTATTGCGTTTACAGGCTGGCGATCGCTTCGTTGTTATGGATGGGCATGGCCATGCCTGGTTAGCCCAACTACAGCAGGACGTAACCCACCAGGCAAGCGTTCTGGAACCCTTACAGAGCAATACAGAATTACCCATTGACCTCACCCTGGTCGCTGCCTTACCAAAAGGGAACGGATTCGATGACGTTGTGCGGCAGGTTACAGAATTGGGAGTTACCCGCATTCAACCGGTGATCAGCGATCGCACCCTGTTACATCCTGGCGTCCATAAAGTGGAGCGGTGGCGGCGTATTGCCCAAGAGTCGGCAGAACAAGCAGAAAGACTAATCCTTCCTACCATTGATGCGCCCCTTACCTTGACTCAGTGGTTGCAATCAGAGCAGGAGTTTGATCCAAAGACTCGCCGCTATCTCTGTGTGACCCGTCAGCCAGCCCCCCATTTGCTGCATTGTCTTACGACCACCTCAGTGGCTGCCTCTGACATTCACCTTGCCATAGGGCCTGAAGGGGGGTGGACAGAGGGCGAGATTGAACGGGCGATCGCCGTCGGCTACCAACCAGTCTCCCTGGGGGCCCGCATCTTCAGAGCTGTGACCGCACCGATCGCGGCAATTGCACTCATTGCTGCCTGCTATGAATCCCAACAGCACTCAATTCTGTAACTTCCCATCTGAAGCTAGGGGCTTGCACCACACTCTTGATCCTGCCGGATTGATTGGTCAGGAGTTTTGCAAAAATTGTCCGGATTTTGCCAGATCTTTTGTGAAGGCTATAGAACAGTTTAATGTGGCTTTCTCAGATGGGCAGTCAGGCCATTAAATTGCCAAGCCTGGGGACGTACCTGCGGAGAGACAACTTCGTCCTCCGTCGTAGGTACTGTCATAGGGCCATTTGTTTGATACAACGCTCTGAGCGTTGATCGTTGTTCTTTCCCTCATTAAACAGTATTACAAGTATCCAGCATGAAGGCAGTGACGGCTCCCACTAAGGTTCAGTATCGCATTACCCCTACAGAAGACGGCTTTCACCTATGTGTTTGGGAAAGGGCAACCGTTAACGAGGTACGAGTAAAGCCATTTTTATTCAAGGCAAATTATCGAGTTACCTCGCAGACTGAAGCAGAGACGATTCTCAGCCTTTACCTGGAGCAACAGAAGCCTCACTTTTTTTGATTTTTGAGAGCCAAAAATTGGGCGTTGCTGAAAAGCAGCATGAAGCGAAACAAAGTCTCGAACATACAGCATTCGAGGGAAGGGTACGCCGTCCTTGCAGGACGGCAATGGCTGCATTTCATCCTTGGCCTGTGAATGCCTTAACCTTTCAAAGCTTTCGTAAAATTCTGCCGATACCCTTTGTTGAAAACTAGGACGGGCCAGAGTAAGGTCAGGTACCAGCGGCCCTGACTAAAATTTGTGCGTCGAAAGCCGTTCCAAAAACGCCAAGCACCAACACCATAGGCCACCAACAATAATAAGATCAGTAGTTTCATGAACTAAGGTCTCCCTGTATTGCAGACAACGCTCCCTCGTGGAGAAATCCAACTCTATCCTAATCAACAAACTGCCAGCAAGGCAGCCTGTTTTCATGGCCAATTTCAAGTGAGCTGAAAACAATTGTTAAGGTCGCCACCCTTTTTGCAAAAAATTCCTATAGTCAGGGGTAGAAGGCACTGTAGCAGGTGCTGGCATGGAGCAGTGAAATCAGGATTAAGGAATTATGCGAGCAGTTCTCATGGCCGGAGGATCAGGGACTCGTCTTCGACCCCTCACCTGTGACCTCCCAAAGCCAATGGTGCCCGTACTAAACCGACCGATCGCTGAGCATATTATCAACCTGCTGAAACAGCACCAGATTTTTGAAGTGATTGCAACCCTGCATTACCTGCCTGATGTGATGCGCGATTATTTTCAAGATGGTTCAGACTTTGGCGTACAAATCACCTACGCGGTTGAAGAAGATCAACCCTTAGGCACTGCGGGATGCGTCAAAAATGTCACAGAATTGTTGGATGACACGTTTTTGGTCATTAGCGGTGATAGCATTACAGACTTTGACCTGTCAGCGGCGATTCGGTTTCATTATCAAACTGGTTCAAAAGCCACGTTGGTGCTGACACGGGTTTCCAACCCGATCGAGTTTGGCGTTGTGATTACTGATGGACAGCATCAGATTAAGCGGTTTTTAGAGAAGCCCTCCACTGGTGAAATTTTTTCTGACACAGTAAACACCGGCATTTACATCCTGGAACCGGAGGTGCTGGATTATCTACCTGTGGATCAAGAAGCAGATTTTTCCAAGGATCTTTTTCCCCTGCTTCTGGAAAAGGGGATTCCCATGTATGGCTACGTAGCAGATGGCTACTGGTGCGATGTGGGGCATCTAGATGCCTACCGGGAAGCCCAATATGATGCCTTACGGCATAAAGTCAACCTGATCAGTAGCTATGAAGAGCAATCGCCGGGGGTGTGGGTGGGGCAAAATACTTATATTGACCCCTCAGCTCGGCTTGAAACCCCCATCCTGATTGGGCATAACTGCCGCATCGGCGCACGGGTACAGCTAGAAGCAGGCACTGTGATTAGTGATAACGTCAATGTAGGGGCCGACGCCGATCTAAAGCGACCAATTATCTGGAATGGTGCCATTATTGGAGAGGAAGTCCATCTGCGAGCCTGTGTGATTGGCAGAGGAACCCGGGTCGATCGCCGAGCCCATGTGTTAGAAGGTGCCGTGGTTGGTTCACTTTCCACCATTGGAGAAGAAGCCCAGGTCAGCCCCAGTGTGCGCATCTGGCCCAGTAAGCGAGTAGACCCAGGCGCAACGTTGAACATTAATTTGATTTGGGGACAAACTGCCCATCGCAACTTGTTTGGCCAACGGGGTGTTTCAGGTCTCGCCAATGTCGATATTACTCCCGAATTTGCGGTCAAACTTGGTGCCGCCTATGGTTCCACCCTGCGGCCTGGCACCGCCGTCACCGTTTCTCGCGACCAGCGCAGCATTTCGCGCATGGTTTCCCGGTCTCTGATTGCGGGTCTAATGTCTGTTGGTGTCAATATCCAGAACTTAGATGCTACGGCAATTCCGGTAGCTCGTTCCATCGTGCCGACCCTGTCGGTAGCGGGAGGCATTCATGTGCGGGTGCATCCAGAACGGTTTGACCACATCTTGATTGAGTTTTTTGACAATCAGGGGATAAACATTTCCAAATCCCAGGAAAAAAAAATTGAAGGTGCCTACTTCAAAGAAGACTTTCGTCGAGCCCAGATTCACGAGATTGGCAGTGTGGCCTATGTCACCCAGGCGATCGACATTTACAGCAAGAGCTTTGAGAAGTATCTTAATATCGAAGCGATTCGCCACATCAGTTCCAAGGTGGTGATTGACTATGCCTACTCCGTGGCTGGTGCTGTTTTACCCCAACTGTTAGCCAAGTTTGGCTGTGATGCAGTAGTGCTGAATGCCAGTTTGAGCCAGACGGCACCCACGATGGACGATCGGGAAGAATTATTAACCCAACTGGGCCATGTCGTAGCAGCCATCAAGGCCACCTTTGGCGTACAGGTCTCTGCTAACGGGGAGCAACTGATCCTGGTGGATGAAACGGGCAGTTCGATTCGCGGAGAGGTGCTGACAGCTTTAATGGTGGAACTGATCATGACTCACTATCCTAGGGGTACGGTCGTGGTGCCAGTACAGGCCTCCAGCGCGATCGAGCAGATTGTCCATCGCCACGATGGCAGGGTAGTGCGCACCAAGGCCAATCCCACATCCCTGATGGAAGCCTGTCAGAGTTTTCCTAATGTCGTCTTAGGGGGGAGCGGAGAGATGGGCTTTATCTTTCCCCATCTACATCCCGGTTTTGATGCCATGTTTTGTATTGCCAAAATTATTGAAATGCTGACGATTCAGGAACGATCGCTGGCTCAATTATGGGCTGAGTTACCCCGCGTCAGTCATCAGACCTACACCATTCGTTGTCCCTGGACAACCAAGGGGGCTTTAATGCGCCATTTGGTTGAAACCCACCCCATGGATCAGATAGAACTGGTGGATGGCATCAAAATTTTTAATTCCAATCGGGATACCTGGATCTTAATCCTCCCCGATGCGGGAGAACCATTAGTCCATCTCTATGCCAATAGCAGCGATCGCATCTGGGTCGATCAAACCCTGCGGGAATATCGGATTCGGGTGCAGGAGTTTATTGATCGGGCTCAGCGACTGGAAGACGCCAGGGTAGAAAATCAGTATGCCTGATTTTTTGCGTTGTAGCATAATAAGTATGAGTATGACTGGAACCAAGTTTACGTACATCTGTTCTATTTTTAACCCTGATTGCTAGAATAAGTAAAGTTTTATACCCAGGAACTGACCCCGATGAATAGCTGTATCTTAATGGCCGAAATTGTTCAGGAGCCTGAATTACGCTACACCTCAGATACGCAAACACCGATCTCTGAAATGATTGTGCAATTTCCAGGGTTACGGCCTGAAGATCCACCAGCGACTCTGAAGGTGGTGGGCTGGGGAAATTTAGCCCAAGATATTCAAGGGCACTACCATGTAGGTGATCGGGTGATTCTGGAAGGCCGCCTGGGAATGAATACCATTGATCGGCCAGAAGGCTTTAAGGAGAAACGCGCTGAACTCACTGTGCAGCGAATCTATACTGTTGCCATCGATGGTTCACTGACAGTATCTCCTGCTCCTAGCATGATCAGTGAAGCTGCTGGCACTTACAGAGAAATGGCCACTCCTGTTGCCACCACCAAACCAGCGCCCCAGCCGAAGGGCGTCACTCAGTCAGAACCCAATCTTGACGAAATCCCCTTTTAAGTTGTAGGTTCAACATCCACTAGGTGAGTCAGTTGGCAGTAAAACCAACCCTGGCAATAGATCCTGATTCCACTAAAGCACAAATCTTTCTGTAGACTGCGACAGGTGAGGGCTGCTTTACATGCTGCTATGCAATCAGTAGTATCAATTACCAGAATATCCCCCAACCCAAAGACCTGGTATTTTTGCGGCTCTTCTAATGCAGAAAGCAGTTTCAAAAAAGCAGTATCAGCAGGAGTGAACATCAGCAAAATTCCCTTCAAAGAGTTAAGCGAACGGCCTTGATCGGATAAATTTCCGCAATCAGTTCGTTCATGTATCTACTGTCTTAGTATTCCCCAACTGGGACGCACGCTCCCATATCGAGAGCTTCCAGGGAAGGGATCGCAGTCGCTTGATCGCTCCGCTTAGGAATGGGTAACCACTCCGCTATACTGATAACCGTACTCGTTGCCTACCATCTTTGGGTACCGGTATTGGTTGTTCTTGGGAAATTGTGTATGTCTCCTGCAAATCCAGTTTACCCGGTGGTCTGGCATCAAGATCGGGTTCATTTGATTGATCAAACCCGCCTGCCGGAGCAATACACCATTGTAGAAATTAGCCGCTACGATGATATGGCAATGGCCATTGAAACCATGATCGTACGTGGGGCACCGGCGATCGGGGTAGCAGCAGCCTATGGGGTATACCTGGGGGCACGAGATATTCAAACCCAGGATCGGAACCAATTTTTAGCTGAACTAGATCGAGTCGCTCAACGGTTAGGGGCCACTCGCCCCACGGCGGTTAATTTGTTTTGGGCGATCGATCAGATGCTCAAAACCGCGCATCAGACTCTAGGTACGGTCGATTATCTCAAGACTGTCTTATTAGAAACGGCCCATAAGATTAATCAGGATGATTTACGAACCTGTAAGCTGATTGGCGATCATGGGCTACACGCCTTACCCAAAACTCCGACCCAATTGCGACTACTCACCCACTGTAATGCCGGAGCACTGGCAACTGCCGGATATGGTACAGCCTTAGGGGTGGTGCGTTCTGCCTGGAATGCCGCCCGGTTAGAGCGAGTCTATGCCGATGAAACACGACCACGGCTACAAGGGGCCAGACTAACAGCCTGGGAGTGCGTCCAGGAAGGCATCCCGGTTACTGTTATTACGGATAATATGGCAGCTCATTGTATGCAGCAAAAAATGATTGACGCGGTGGTCGTGGGGGCAGATCGCATTGCTGCCAATGGGGATACCGCCAATAAGATTGGCACCTACAGCGTGGCTCTAGCGGCTAAGGCCCACAACATTCCATTTTTTGTGGCCGCGCCCCTTTCTACCATTGATTTTTCCATACCGGATGGCTGCCAGATTCCGATCGAAGAGCGCAATCCAAGGGAAGTGTATCAAGTGGGTGAGACTCCCCTTTGCCCGACAGGGGTTGAATTTTATAACCCCGCCTTTGATATCACACCAGCACAATTGATTACTGCCATTATCACCGAGCATGGCGCGATCGCCCCGGCTGATTTAAGTACCCAATTAGCTGCCTACAAACCTTAATCAATGCTTCCCGTCATCAATTGCTTTAAGGCTTCTAAGCCCTGTTTTACTCGCCGAGAGACGGTAATCACACTGATACCTAATCGCTCTGCGGTTTCTTTTTGAGTCAGATCATGGAGAAAAATAAATTCTAAAATTTGTCGAGTTCGACTTTCTAAATGGGTAAAAGCTTGTTGCAGCCGCACCCGGTCTTCTTGAGCCAACTGAAAACTCCGATAACGGGCATCTGGAACTAGCTCACCTAAACAGGCCGTGTTCTGATTATCATTCTTGATCGGGGCATCCAGGCTGAGAAGTGCTCGATTGCGAAAGGCCAGTTTAATGGTTTGCCATTCTGTCACTGAAATAGCGAGGGCGGCTGCCAGTTCTGCATCAGTGGGAGAACGGTGTAGTTGTTGCTGTAGGGTACGGGTTGCAGCCATTGCTTGCTGTTGTAAATCTTGCCAACGTCGAGGTAATTTTAACGACGGGCTTTTGTCTCGCAGGTAATGCTGAATTTCACCTCGGATATAGGGCATTGCGAAGGTGCTAAAGGCATGACCCCTGGTTACATCAAAGCGTTCGATCGCCCGGATCAGGCCAATACACCCTACTTGTAAGAGATCTTCATAACTCTCAGCCCCTTGGCTGCGCCAGTAATACACCTCCTTTCTGACCAACCCTAGGTTCATCTCAACTAACTGATTCCGTATCTCTGTCTGGCTAGCTGGGTCAGAAGCCTGTTGGTAGGCCTGTAATAGATTGAGACTGGTATGTTTCAAGCCTTGATTGGCGTTTGTAGACATGAGTTAGTTCGCGATCAATAAATAGATAGCAAAGAGAAGAATCCAGGGCGATTAATGGCAATCAATCTCATATCACCAACCCATTCCGGAAGAACACTTCTAGTATAGGATATTTGTAAAGTATGATTTTATACAGCCATGGTCAAGACACCCCTGAGCATTAGGCTAGGTTAGCCCATATATTTGTGGATATTTAGAATATTTAAAAAGGGAGCCTGAGCTCCCTTTTTTCAGTAATTAGGACGGGCAGAGTTTATAGGCCCATCTGGAGCAAGCTTTAGTAGCAGCGACGGGCAAGGTTTTCCGCCCATCCTACCCAGGCACTTTGTTTGTTGGAAACTTCCTAAGCTGCAGATTCAACCCGGCCATAAAAGATGCCGCGAATTTTGACATCACGAGGTTGGCGAGACCCCATATCTGTTTCAGAAGGCTGCAAGCTTTCAAAGTTGCCAGCGATTTCTCCAGTCTCCCCGTTAATCTTTGTAACCTGTAATGAAATTTTGCCTTTATCTAGCTGAAACTGCTTGATATTTTCCTTGGCTAATTCTTGGCTATCTGCATTGGAGGGAAATGCAACCGCTGTGTCATAACCAGCAGTTAGACCACGGCCTTTTGGATCCAAGAAATTAGCGGTTCGATAGGAAGGAACCTTAAAATCACCTGCAAAGTCAGTGGATGAGTTAATGGCCACTGTGTCAGGTTGAGTCGTGGCTACCAAATTCTTAATGGTAAATAGGAAGGGAACCCGCTCACCGCCTGGTAACTGTACGGTAATCGCCTGGAAATCAATGCCATCTTCTTCCACAAAAGTCAGGCTACCATCACTGTTCTTCTTTAACGGCCCTTCAACGGACTCAATCGTGGAGGTCAAACGAGTCACCAACTTACTGGAGACATACTCAGGTTTGACTCGCTTATTAGCAGCTTCTTCTTTCACAAAGAAAGTGGTGGGCTGTAAGCAGAGACTGGTTAAGCGGTAAGACTTATCAGGATCAATGGCAATGGAGCCTCGAGCTGTTTCATCTAGTTGAGGGCAATTGTTGGCCAGCCCTGTATTTCTAATCTGATTATAAGTGAGAGGTTCCTGGCTCATCGCAGGCCCTTCAGAACAAGCTGTCAGGACGCTGAAACAGAGTGCCAGAAACGCAATCAAAAGAGCGCGGTACCTCATGGACAACCTCAATAACGCCGTAATCGTAATTTTTTGTCAGTACAACCCGGAAAAGCGATGAACTCTGTCTGATGGCAAGAATGGCAAAAGACAATTAAGCTAAATCTCGCACTTCACCATTCTCGCACTTCACCATTTGTGTGATTTCTGGAATGATAAAGAGGGTTTCATAATGCATTCTACACGGCAATGGGGTAATTCCCTGTGTCCATTACTGAATTCCTTACCAGTGCCACACCCTCATTGATTCCCCAAGCAAGTCATACTAGCGATCGCTAGGTTTTTAATTTTAAGGAAAATTTACAAATGAGTAGCCCCCCATTACCTGGGTCAACACCGTTAATCATCGACTTAGAGGCCATCACTCAAAACATCAGAGCCCTAGCTCAGGGGTATCAAGGCAATTGTCTGGCGCTTCTGGGTTTACTGAGAGCATTAGAAACACTACATCTCGAAATTAGAGATACCCTGTTTCAGGAGTCTCTGCCTGATAATCGGCAAGCACTCTACCATCTCTTGCGAGATATTGAGTTATCAGGGGGATGGCCCTATATTCAACGCATGCGGCTGCAAGAGTTACTCAAACAATTTGGCTCAGAGAGTAAGAATAATCCAAACCCTTTACTGCCGAAGATTTCAACTCCAGAAAGTTTACCCCCAATCGAGCAGGGAGAGTAACTTCAGCATACTTCGACTAGCCCCCGCTACGTTTCACGCAGATGGCCCCATGGAAAATGGGGGCTGAAGCAGAATTATCAGCACCCCAAGATTATCTATGATGCAAGTCACATCAGTCGTTTGACTGACGACTTGCAGTCTGAATATAAAGAATAAGTAAAAAAACAGCTGGAACCAGTACAAATAAAATACTGGCAACAAAACCAAGGTCATTGACTGGCATATTGCTTACCTGCTATTCGGTATCAACACTTCTCAGAATAACATCCTGAGGGCAGGCAATCACGATGGTTTCGTTTTGATTGTAATTGGCCCATTAACAAGGGTTTGGCAAGCGAGACGATAGGTGTCCGGTTTTTTCTTAAGCTTGCGTTGTTCCACATCTGTCCGCGGTGATAAATTCTCTGCACCCTCTAAAACTTCAACGACGCAGGTACCACACTGACCATACCCACCACAGTTCATCAACTTACCAGAAAAAGTATAGAGATCAATCCCGTTCTCGATCGCTTTTATCCTCAAGTTTGCACCTGCAGCTACGATGATTTCGCGATTTTCTTTAGAAAACTTTATTGTCGTCATGCCCACATCCTTGACAGCCCATCCTGGTTCATTATTCAGCAAACCAGATCTTTACAAAAAATAACAATTTGCATTGAGGTCAATTTTACCTGACTCACTGGCATTATTCCCTTCCTGAAGCAAGCAATAACCTTGCGTTCAGGCCAGACAATAGTTACACTTCTACATACACTTTCATTTTTGTAGGGTGTTGTCAAACGAGCAGTTTTGGCGAGCCTGATTAAAAACTCAGGCGACTGACACTGCTTTCGTGAGAAAGTACCCTACCGTCTGGTAGAGTTACCAGTATCCAGCACTTTAATAAAATGCTGACGCATGCGTTGCAGTATACCTAAGCTGACTTAGAGGAGGCGTGTAGTCAAATGGGGCTACCCTGGTACCGAGTCCACACTGTCCTGTTTAACGACCCAGGTCGGTTAATTGCGACTCACTTAATGCATACAGCCCTTGTTGCCGGTTGGGCTGGCTCAATGGCTCTTTACGAATTGGCGGTTTTTGATCCAAGTGATCCAGTCCTGAATCCTATGTGGCGTCAGGGCATGTTTGTGCTCCCCTTTATGGCCCGTCTCGGTGTCACCTCTTCTTGGGGAGGATGGAGCATCACAGGTGAAACCGGCGTTGACCCTGGTTTTTGGTCTTTTGAGGGTGTTGCAGCAGCTCACATTATTCTTTCTGGTTTGTTGTTCCTGGCTGCTTGTTGGCATTGGGTATTTTGGGATCTGGAGCTGTTTCAAGATCCTCGCACAGGTGAGCCAGCGCTTGACCTGCCTAAGATGTTTGGCATTCACCTATTTCTGTCTGGCCTGCTCTGTTTCGGGTTTGGAGCATTTCACCTGACAGGGCTGTTTGGCCCGGGTATGTGGGTTTCAGATGCTTACGGTGTAACAGGGCACGTTCAACCTGTGGCCCCAGAATGGGGACCCGCTGGGTTTAACCCCTTTAACCCGGGTGGTATTGTGGCACACCATATTGCTGCTGGTGTGGTAGGAATTATTGCTGGTTTGTTCCATCTGAATGTTCGTCCACCTGAGCGGCTCTACCGGGCACTTAGAATGGGCAACATTGAAACTGTTTTGTCCAGCAGTATTGCGGCAGTGTTTTTCGCCGCCTTCGTGGTGGCCGGTACCATGTGGTACGGCAATGCGGCCACGCCAGTGGAGTTGTTTGGGCCAACTCGCTATCAGTGGGATAGTGGCTACTTCCGGCAAGAGATCAACCGTCGTGTGCAAGATGATCTTGCTCAAGGCGCAACTTTGGCTCAAGCCTGGGGCGCAATTCCTGAAAAGTTGGCCTTTTATGACTATGTGGGTAACAGCCCGGCCAAGGGTGGCTTATTCCGTACAGGCCCAATGAACAAAGGTGATGGCATTGCTCAAAGCTGGTTAGGTCATGCCTTATTTACCGATAAGGAAGGACGAGAGCTGTTCGTCCGTCGTTTGCCTAACTTCTTTGAAAACTTCCCAGTGGTTCTTACTGATAAGGATGGAGTGATTCGCGCAGACATTCCTTTCCGCCGCTCTGAGTCAAAGTATAGTTTTGAGCAGACTGGCGTTACCGTTTCCTTTTATGGCGGTAAGTTAGATGGTCAAACGATTAAAGATCCAACGACAGTAAAGCGCTATGCCCGTGCTTCTCAGTTGGGTGAAATCTTTGAGTTTGATCGAGAAACGCTCAATTCTGATGGCTTCTTCCGCACCAGCCCCCGTGGTTGGTTTACCTTCGGTCATGCTGTGTTTGCTCTGCTTTTCTTCTTTGGCCATATCTGGCACGGTACCCGTACCATCTTCCGAGATGTGTTTGCTGGTGTCGATCCTGAACTGTCTGAAGAACAAGTTGAGTGGGGCTTTTATCAGAAGGTTGGTGATAAGACTACCCGTCGGAAAGAAGCAGTATAGCTTCTGTTAAGGTTATGAAGCCTGGGGGGTAACTTCTTACAATTCTTCATTGAATCAGTAAAAGTTTATGCCCCCTGGTTCGATTAACTTATGATTGCATTCATTCGTCAGGAACCTTTGACATGGAAAGTGTTGCATACATCTTGATTCTTGCCCTGGCTATCGGTGTCCTATTTTTTGCGATCGCTTTTCGCGAGCCTCCTCGAATTGGTAAGTAATGACCGTAGCAATATCTACGGCAGCAAAGCATTGATTCAAGGAATATCCCTGTAGGCTTTAAATTCAAGTTAGATATTTCGGTTCTTAATCAGCCTTCAAGCTAGACTAGAAATATCGCTTACTTGAATTACAAGGCTTGCAGGGTTTTCCTGTTTAAGCAAGTTGATGGATGGGTCATCATCTGCTGTCTGATTACAACAAAAAATTTATAGTCGGTGAGACGTCTGACTCGTTGCATCTCACCATTCGTCCGGCGCGGGTATCTGACTTACTCGCTTTAGTCGATATTTTATTTACTAGTTTTAAACCAGCTTCTGGGCTGGTATGTCATCTTTCTTCGATTCTACGGTTAGGACTATATGAAGATCTGAGATATTCTTTACGAACTTCAGATGTGAATCAGTGTGTCTATCTAGTCGCAACCGTTTCACCGGATTCAGGTTTACTCCATCAATCCGTTGTCGTCGGTGCAGTCGAGATTACTTTTTTTAGAAATCTGCCATTTGGGTTGAAAGCTTCCTGTTATCCCTATTTATCAAATCTTGCCATTCGGGCAGACTATCGCAGGCAGGGCATTGGACGTGAGTTATTACGCTCTTGTGAAGCGGCCGTGGGAGAACGAGGCTTGAAAGATCTTTATTTACATGTCCTGAAAGATAACTACCCAGCCAGACAACTTTACGATGGGGCTGGTTACCGTCTGCGACAAGCAGATCCTTTCTGGCAAGGTTGGCTGTTTCACCGATCTCAACGGCTCTTATTGCATAAGTCGATCGCTTCCCC